>JAZKGK010000247.1:1184-33914 GCA_040385915.1 Bacteroidota bacterium | reverse complement strand
CTTCACAACCACTTTCAGGAACCGTAAATTCGCTTAAATTTGTGGGTTTCAATAGACATCTCAAAGTCCGTGAAAGCCGCGCGAAGACTTTTTTTGGCTAGATTCCGGCATCCAACCACTCCATGCAACTCAGTAAATTAGAAGTAAAGGGATTCAAAAGTTTCGGCGATAAAATTACCATCAATTTCGACCAGGGAATCACGGGCATTGTAGGTCCCAACGGCTGCGGGAAATCCAATGTAGTCGATGCCATTCGTTGGGTGCTAGGCGAGCAAAAGACCCGTGCCCTGCGTTCGGACAAGATGGAAAACGTGATTTTTAACGGAACTAAAAACCGGAAACCTTTGCAAATGGCCGAGGCATCACTAACCTTCAACAACACCCGCAATGTACTGGCTACTGAATATTCGCAAATAACCATTACCCGCAAATACTATCGAACGGGTGACAGTGAATACCTGCTCAATGGCGTAACCTGCCGCCTCAAAGACATTACCAACCTCTTTCTTGATACCGGCATTGGCCCTGATAGTTATGCCATTATCGAGCTCAAGATGGTAGATGATATTCTGAACGATAAAGACAATGCTCGCCGGGGCTTATTTGAAGAGGCTGCCGGGGTTTCTAAGTTTAAACTGCGGAAGAAAGAAACCCTCCGCAAGATGGAAGATACTGACCAGGACCTGGAACGGGTAGAAGACCTGCTGTTTGAAATCACCAAGAATATGAAGGTGCTGGAAAAGCAGGCCAAGCAGGCGCAGAACTATTTCAAACTGAAGCAGGAATACCGGCATTGGAGCGTGGAGTTGGCCCGCAAAACGGTGCGGCATCAAAGCGAATCATTTATTAGCTTAGGCAAACAGATTGAGGCAGAAACGGATCGGAAGACCAACCTGAATGTTCAGATGGCGCAGAAAGAAGCCGATCTGGAAAAGGAAAAAGCTGATTTGATTAACAAAGAAAAGCTGCTTGCTTCTCGGCAGCGAAAGCTCAATGAACACGTAGCTCAAATTCGTCAGTACGAAAGCGAACGCAAGATAAAGAACGAACGCCTCCATTATCTCAATGAGCGCACTACTGCCCTGCGCCAGCAACTATCACAAGACCAGGAAGCTACGCAAAAGGTAACTGTAGCCCTGGAAGGCTTGCAACAGCAACAGACAAGTGCGGAAAAGCAACTCCTGGAATCACAAGCCGAGTTGACAGACTTGCAATACGCGCATGAGCAGCAGAAAAATCGTACCCAGGAACTTCAGCAGGAATTAAACGCCCTTAACCAGGCTTACCGCAAGCAGCAAGACGAGGTATATCAGCTACGGAAATCGGTAGAAATTAAGCAGGTACAATTGTCTGCTCTCCGGCAGGAACTGGAAAAAGCTGCCACCAATACTTCTGAACAAACGGCCAACCTCTCGGCCTTTGACGAAAAATTGTACGAAGTATCGACTTTGCTAGAAACCAAAAACCGCGAGCTGACCCAATTACGCCAGAATGGAGAAAGCCAGCAAGAGATTTTACAGGACTTAGATGCCGATATAGAAAGCAGTCGCGAGGCGTTGGCCAAGGCGTCGCGCCAGTTGGATGCCCGGCAAAACGAATACAACCTGACCAAGGCCATGGTCGATAGTATGGAAGGTTTTCCTGAAGCGATTCAGTTTTTGAAAACCAAAGGCTGGGCTAAAAACGTGCCGCTGCTTTCTGATATTCTGACCTGCGACGAAGCCTATAAAATAGCAGTGGAGAGCTTTCTCGATCCCATCCTCAATTATTATGTAGTAGAAAATGAGGCTCAGGCGCTGCAAGCCGTCCATCTGTTGGATGACGCTAAAAAAGGCCGTGCCCATTTTTTTGTGCTAGATAAAATACCAACCGCGCCAACGGCGGATAATAGTGAGGAAGGACTGGTGCCCGTACTCAGCATAGTAGAGTGCGATTCGGATTACAAACCCTTGCTGGCTTACCTGTTAAAGGAGGTGTATATCACTGAAAATGCGGCTTTGATGGATGAAGTAGGCAATGGGATGGCACTTGTGAACAAAGACGGCAAGTTGATTCGGCATTCGTACAGTGTCTCCGGCGGTTCGGCGGGTCTGTTACAAGGCAAGCGCATCGGGCAGGTGCGGAATCTGGAGAAGCTATCAGAAGTGTTGCAGGTGCTAACTAGCCAGACCCAGGAAAGTAAAACCCTGCTGGAAACCTCTCAGGAACGAAAAATGCGTGAAGCCGCCAAACTAGCCGATTTCACTGCGCGTACCCAGACCTTGCAAAAGGAAGTAAGTCTCATCAGTCAGGAATACGTTCAGGTAAAAACCCGGCAGGAGCAGTTTGCCCAGAGTTTGCAAAGTATGGCTTCGCGGCGCGAAGATATGCAGGAAAGCCTTCAGGCGTTGCAGGAGGATATTGCCGATGAACAACCGCTGGCCGAACAAACACAGGCATTTCTGAAGGAGACAGAAGCCCGCATCAACCAGATGAATCGTGATTTGCAAGCGCAAAACGAGCTGGCCGCGCAAAAGTCGGCTATCTACAACCAGGCAAACGTACTTTTTTATCAGCAACAAAATAAGGTAAATAGCCTAGAGCAGGAAATTCGATTTAAGCAGAGTACGTTGCAAGAAAGCGAACAGCGGATTCGTCGCAATGCGGAAGAACTGCAAAAGGCCGAAAACGATGTCCTTCAACTAATGCAGACAAGCGAAGTAAACGACGATGAACTACAAGGTTTATATACGGAGAAAGAAAATATTGAATTGGGCGTAAATGAAGCAGAAAGAGCCTATTACGCCAGCCGGGGACTGATTGATAAACTGGAAAAAGAACTTCGGGAAGTGCAACGCCAGCGCGAAACATCCGATTCCTTGCTGGCCAGCTTACAGGAGAAGCGAAACGAAACCAAGCTGAGCTTTATGGCTATTAAAGAACGGTTGGCGGTGGAGTTCGATGTTGACCTGGATATTATTATGAATGAGGAGCCTTCGGAGCCCATTAGCCTTTCGGAGAGCGAGATGCGCGAAAAAGTCCAAGCCCTCAAGAAGCGGCTGGACGAATACGGCCCCATCAATCCGATGGCGTTGGAAGCTTACGAAGAAATAAAGCAGCGGTTCGACTTTATCACCGTGCAGCGGCAAGACCTGTTCGATGCCAAAACCGCTTTGATGCAAACAATTGCGGAGATTGATACTGTAGCCAAAGAGACTTTCCTAAAAGCCTTTACCGAGATCAGGGAGAATTTTATTAAAGTCTTTCGCTCGCTATTTTCGGAAGAAGACTCTTGCGATCTGGTGCTTACCGATCCGCAAAAGCCGCTCGACTCCCAAATTGAGATTATGGCCAAACCCAAAGGCAAGCGCCCACTCACGATCAATCAGCTTTCGGGAGGAGAAAAAACGCTGACGGCCACTTCGCTGCTATTTGCCATTTACCTGCTCAAGCCCGCGCCTTTCTGTATTTTCGACGAGGTAGATGCGCCACTGGACGATGCCAATATTGATAAGTTTAACAACATCATCCGTAAGTTTTCTGACCAGTCGCAATTCATCATCGTAACCCACAACAAGCGCACCATGGCTACCACCGACGTTATTTACGGCATCACCATGATTGAGCCCGGTGTATCGCGGGTAGTCCCCGTAGATTTGCGTGCCTTGGATTGAGTATTAGCAGTTAGTAATTAGCCATTAGGTCTTAGCTAGAATCTAAAATCTAATGGCTAATTACTAAAACCCAATCTGAACCCACTTGCCGGTGTCTATGTATGCTGTTGCGGCGATGGCTTCAACTGTTTGCTGTTCTGACTCGCCCCAGCGCACGTATACAACCTGGGATAGTGGTCCACGGTATTTTTTATCTACTACCACCTCTAACATAGTGGGTTGGGCGCGGTCATCCAAGTTGAGATAGTCGTAAAACTTATCGCCCTTCCGGAACTGGCATAGCCCGTTGACCCGTAGTCGGGTTTTAACATCATCAAAGAAAAGCTTTAGCTGATGAGGCGTTGATTTCATTGAGGGGTAGCGTATGTTGGGTTGAATAAAAGCTTATACGAAAGTGCGATAAATATAATAAACTTATAGCGGTTTTAAGCTAGGTAAGTAGTCAAGTGAAAATTTAGAAAGACATGAGCGATGAGCGAATGACTGGCTATTGTGGTCAGGGTCTAGGCGCTAAATACTGATTATAAGCGCTTACTATTTCAGGAATGTCCTTGTACTGAATATTCCTGATCCGTGTCAATAAGGCAGGCGCATCCTGAACGTATTTACTTAACTGTTTACGGAAGGAAGCACGTTTGAGCTTCAAGGTGCCAGCTTGAGTCCGGATAAAGAAAATAGAATGGTCATTATGCTCATAAGGAATGCGGATAATTCCGACTGCTCCGGCCATTGGAATTGGAATAGGCAGGGGAGTCGAGCTTTTTTTGGTAAACACAAATAAATGTAGCGCTCCATCCTCTACCTGCCGAGCCAGGTAAAAATTATTGGAATGCCCCTTCGAGTGTATCTTTTCAAAATGCTGATCGAATGAATCTACGTACTTGATGTACTTGATTCGCACTCTCCCCTTCGTTTCCTTGCGCATTTCCATGTCCTTATAATAGGTCAATTTGCCTTCGGGTGAATAGGGGCTGCGCTGTGTGTAGGCCTTGATTACCTCGCCACTTTGCATCGTTATTTTGCTTATGCACCAATAATGGTAGAACGTTTTGATGAAATTGGTTTTAATCTCGACACATGAGGAATCGGGTAGGCTTTGGGCTTGGGTGGTGCAATAGGAGAGAAAAAAGACCAGTAATGACAATAGGGCTAGCGGTATACGCATGGAAAGATGTTTCTTTAAAAATAAGCGTTGGAAAAGATCAGCAGACACAATAGCCGTTCGCTGCAAAAATAAAGGTCTTTTACTTGGGTGACCCCAACAGTCGCAATTATTTTAGGAGGCTCCGATGGAACCAAGCGCGTTTATTTACTTGGTTCTATAAATAGGCAGCTTGCATGGAGTAATAAACTTTCCTGTTAGGTGAAAATAAATGTTCATTCCTGAAAGTTATCTGACAGTAGTATATAATCCCTCGGTTACAATAAAGCATTCGATTTATTGTCAGTCTGTTATGGCTTGCTAAGTGACTTAATAGCAGGAGGTCGATACAGATTCATAGCCTTACCCCCTAAATACACATGTATAGGCTTGTAAATGCCTTTCAAAGAAATTCAGCTTGCAATTGCGAGGTAATATTGAGATAGCTGCTCCGAAAACTAAGGCTAGCCTACTTAAAAACCCGAAATATTTTTACCTTTGTTTTTAGGTAAGGCCCTGACTACTTTTTTTTAAACGACCATACTACTTCAAATGACCCGGCCTTGCTTGTTCTTAACCCATCTGATCAGGTGAATTTGAAGATGAACTATACGCCAGATTCCCACACTGTACCCGACCTTTGGTTGGATAATATTGGCCTGCCCGAATTAGAATCGGTTGCTACACGCATCATCGATTTTGCCGGAGATTTTAAAATCTGGTTATTGGAAGGAGAGATGGGAGCAGGGAAGACTACGCTGGTAAAGGCTATTGCTAAACAATTGGGTGTGCACGGAGCTGTGCAAAGCCCTACGTATTCTTTGGTCAACGAATACGTAGGAACAGATAGGGTAACTATCTATCACTTTGATTTTTATCGGATAAAAGACGAGAACGAAGCCATGGACATAGGCGTGGAAGAATATTTCGATTCAGGTAATTATTGTCTGATCGAATGGCCTTCTCAAATCCCTTCCCTTATTTCGGGTAACCATCTGACCATCACCATTACTTTGAGTAATCAACACCAAAGAACTATACATTTGAGTAGACATGGGCAGTAGCGAACTATACAAATCCGGCTTAGAGGGTTTGGCTCAACAGCGTGCCTTGTACCCACAAGAATCGCTTCAGGAAGTGAAAACAATCAAACAGGGTCTTTATATTGGTCTTCCCAAAGAAATATCTTCTCAGGAAAATCGTATCTGCCTCACGCCCGAATCAGTAGATATATTGGTTCGCAACGGGCATCGGGTAATTGTAGAAGCAGGCGCGGGAGATGCGTCTAAATTTTCTGATCGCCAGTATAGCGATGCCGGAGCGTCTATTGCTTATACTGCCCCTGAAGTATTTGACGCCAACATTATTTTAAAGGTGGAGCCACTCCTTAAAAAGGAAATGGATTACCTTAAGCCTGGAAAAACCCTTATTTCGGCCTTGCCTATGGCTAAGTTATCTCCTGAATACCTGAAAGCGCTGAACGAAAAAAAGGTTACCGGTATTGCTTTTGAGTTAATTCAGGATAAAGTTGGTGGAATGCCTGTAGTGCGGGCCATGAGTGAAATTGCCGGTAGTACCGTTATGCTCATTGCGGCTGAATACTTGAGTAGTGTGAACGATGGCCGCGGAGTAATTATGGGAGGCATAACCGGAGTACCACCCACCAAGGTAGTTATTCTGGGGTCAGGAACAGTAGCCGAATACGCTGCCCGTACAGCCTTTGGGTTGGGTGCTGAAGTGAAAATTTTTGACAAAAACATTTATAAACTCCGACGGATTAAGTATGCCATTGGCCAGCAGGCCTATACCTCCACCATTGATACGCCTACCTTACGCGATGCCCTAAACCGAGCCGATGTGGTGATTGGCGCCATACGGGCAGAAGATGGCATCAGTCCTTGCGTGGTTACCGAAGAGATGGTCTCTACTATGCAGTCCAACGCCGTCATTATTGATGTAAGCATTGACCAGGGCGGTTGCTTCGAAACATCTGAAATCACTAATCATAAAAGCCCGACGTTTAAAAAACATGGCGTCATTCATTATTGCGTACCCAACATTGCCTCTCGGGTAGCCCGGACGGCCAGTACGGCTTTCAGCCATATTTTTACACCATTCTTGCTGCAAACCGCCATGTTGGGAGGCATTGAAGAAATGATTTTTTCTAATAAGTGGTTTATGAAAGGCGTATATTGTTATAAAGGCAGTCTTACCAATGCTTCTATTGCCCGGAAATTTGACATGCCTTATAAAGACTTGAACTTGTTTATGGCTGCTAGATTGTGACGTATCCCTGGCTCAAAGTATTTTTTGATAGTAGGTTCAAATTACCTCTATCAACTGTGTTATAAAGGCTCGAAATTCACTAGTAGGGCCATTTTATTCTCTCTTCGTCCTACCCATTACTCAAAAAGTCTCTTCATTTTTTACTGCACTAACTGCTCCCTAGCCTAGTTGATTGGCCGTATACAATTCAAATTACACCAGTAACTAATACTATAGCCAGGTAGTATCTGACAGAATATTACTTGAAAAAGTATGGAATTTTCGGTTTTTTCTTAAGATATCTGTTGTATATCTTAAAAAGATTATGATATTAGGTAAAAATTTGTAATTTTTGGGCTATTCTATTCCATATAAATTCATAAAAAAATTATATGTTTATTTTGCTTTAGCTATCAAAATCAAATCTAGATTCGATGAAAAAGATTTATTTACTTGTTTTTTTATTATACCTACTCGGATTCGCGCTTGATCCAGTAATGGCGCAAGTATCAAGTAGCCCTGCGAAATCCAAACAGGCGGATAAAATAGCCAAAAAGGGCGATAAGTTCTTTAAGAACGAAAATTATTATAAAGCGCTAGAGCAATACAACAAAGCGCTGAAAGTAGACTCTAACAACGTACGCGCCTTAGCCAATGGGGGAATTTGTAATCTTAAATTATATTCTAATTTATTGTCGGTAAGGTATTTGCAAAAAGCTTTTGCGCTTAATCCAGCTTTTGATATTGAGTTGCGCTATTGGCTGGGGCGGGCGTATCATCTTACCCTGCAACCCGATCAGGCAATAACGGAATACCTGGAATACTTTAAGTTAATCCCTTTTACCGATCCGCACCGCGAAGAAGTGGGAAGACTCTTGACACAGGCTCGTTTCCTGAAAGTGTATATGACCAATCCTTCAGATAATGTAGTAATAAACCAGGGTACTAATCTCAATAGCCAATATCCCGATTATAGCCCCGTGCTGACGAGCGATGGAAAAAGCCTGATTTTCACCTCTCGTAGAATGAAGAAAGAAAGTAAATCACCTTCGGCACAAGGCGACGATTTTGAGAACATTTATACATCCAATCAATTTTTCGACGGTTCTTGGAGTAAGCCCGAACTAGTTAGCCGCGCAAATGCTAATAAGAAGCAGCACGTTTCCGGCGTACAACTGTTTGATGATGACAAAAAACTGTTGATTTATAATTCTTCCAAATTTGGTTCACTGCTAACTGCCGAAAGGAATGGAAGTGGATGGTCGGAGCCTGTAGCACTTAATAAGTATACCAATACCAATGAATACGAATCCAGCGGGTTTATAAATGATAGGGATTCATCGGTCTATTTTGCTTCCAGCAAAGGCTCCAAAGACGGCAACCTGGATTTGTTTGTTTCCCGTAAGGAAGCCAATGGTAAATGGGGCGAACCGCAGCCACTGTCAGGCATTATCAATACCGATCAGGATGAAGATGGGCCTTTTATTACTAAAGATGGCTCGACACTCTATTTTAGCTCCCGTGGCCACGATGGCATGGGAGGATACGATGTATTTAAATGCCGTTATAATCCTTCTAATCGCTCCTGGTCACGACCCATTAACCTCGGTTATCCTATCAATTCGCCGAGCGATGATATTTATTTTATTTCCAACGATTCTACGGGTATTGGCTATGTGAGTTCTAACCGGATGGGCACGTTAGGCGGAACCGATATCTATAGAGTAAAGCCATTGGAACCTGTCATAATCAATGGCTACATTACCGACAAGAATACCCAAAAGCCCTTACCAGGCTATGTGGTTGAATTTACGTCATTGCGAAGCAGAGATGTGAAACCAGCCATTACCTCGTCGCGCTCCGATGGTTTGTATGATTTGCGGGTACGTTCTAAAAACAATTATCGCCTGGATGTTTCCTACAAAGGAAATGTGATCTACACAGAAGAATTCAAAGTGCCCATGGTAGATCGGGAAAATGTAAAGATTATTCACGATCTCCAGATTGAGGCTCCGCCCATTCCCCCACCAACTGAAGTACAACGGATGACAGTGGCCGATGTAAACCTATTAAGGATCACTTACCAGGAATTTGATACACTGATTATTAATGGAGCAGTAAAAGATAGTGGTCAGTCAATAACCGGCGCCCAGGTACAACTAAGGGAGGAATCAGGACCTAAAATCTTGTATACCACCACTACGGATAGCAAGGGCAACTACCGATTCGCTTTTGTGCCAGGCAAGAGAGCTGACTATGTCGTCGAAATTACTCAGTCAGGTTATCAGTTTGCTAGCGTAGTGGTATTGTATGTGACGCCTAACCCCAAATCAAAGGCGCTCAGTTCTTTTAATAAAGATGTAAACGTCATTGACTTAAGTACATCGTTGATGTCCATAGATGTGGGTGCAAAAAGTGTACTGGGAGGCGTTTATTTTGAGTTCAATAGTGCCGTACTGAAGCCAGCCAGCTCCGTTGTCTTAGATCGTCTGCATACTTTCCTCAATGATAATCCAACCATCAGAATTGAAATTGGAGGCCATGCCGATAATTTAGGAACCAGTTATTTCAACCGGGTAGTTTCGCAAAAACGAGCCCAAGCCGTGGTCAACTACTTAGTAACTAAAGGTATAGAAATAGGGCGTTTAGTATCCAAAGGATATGGTGAAGACGAGCCAATTGCCCCCAATGGCGCCGAATTCAACGGACGGGATGTGAATCGACGGATTGAAATTAAAATTTTGGCTAAGTAGCCTAGCCCGCCTACAAAAAATAAATGTTTCTTGACCAAATCGGTTTGTTAAATCAAAGCCGGTTTGGTCATTTTTTTTGTTCATTAAAAACAAACATAAAAAATTAACTTGGTGATTTACAGGTAGTTGTTTCTTATTTTCAACCAACTTAGCCGTTTGAAAATTCTATTAAAAGCACATTCGCATTAAAATCGAAATTTATCAACATTTAGTCTGATAATTCTTTTTTAAAATTGCTAACCTCTCCATATACAGTGGTTTATCAATGAGAGAGGAGCGCAAAATGAAAAAGAAAAAACTACTTTGTATTGCTTTAGGGTGTGTTGTTGCCCTCTTTATTTGCCCATATATAGCTTATAGCCAGGGAAGTACGGTTGATGCTAAGAAGATAAAAAAACTATCTAAGCAGGGGAGTAGTTTTCTGAAAAAAGAAAACTATCACCAAGCCATTCAATTTTTCAATCAGATTCTTGCCCTGGATTCTAACGATGTAGGGGCATTATTATACGGTGGTATCTGCAATGTGCATTTGCACGATAATCGGAAAGCGTTAGATTATCTGAAAAAAGCGTACGAACTCGATCCGAATATCGATCCATTTATTCATTTCCTACTGGGAAGAACCTATCATGTAAATATGCAGTTCGATCTGGCAGTCAGTCATTATGAGCAATATAGAAAGACGTTGACTTGGCTGGAAAACGATGAAGAGTCCGTAGTGCTACTCATTGCACAGGCTCGGGTTGGAAAGAAATATCAACAGCAGCCGACTGACTATTACGTTGAAAATATGGGTGCTGGCGTAAACAGCCAGTATTCAGACCACAGCGCTATTTTGACAGGAGATCGTAAAAGCATCGTATTTACCTCTACGCGGACTGACAACTTAAGCAAAAAAGATGTTAAGAGCTCAGGTGAAGCCTATGAGCATACCTATACTGCTAGCCGGTTTTTCGATGGTTCCTGGGGCAGTGCCGAGGTAATTAATCCGGTAGGCAATTCCAATAGAAAAAATATGCACTTGGCCAACAGCCAATTTGCCAACAATGATCAAAAACTTATTTTTTATAATTCATCCAAAGGGGGCTCTTTATCAGTTTCTGAAAAGAGCGGAAATGGTTGGAGTAAACCCAAGCCCTTATCCAAACAAACCAATACCCGTGACTACGAGGCTAATGCCTGCATAGCCAAAAACGGCAAGACCATGTACTTCGCCTCCACCCGAGGTACTAAACTGGGTGACCTGGATTTGTTTTATTGCCGGCTTAACCCTGATAGCAGTTGGTCAGAGCCGATAGCCATGCCTGCTTATATCAATTCGGAAGAAGATGAAGACGGCCCTTTTCTTTCGGACGATGGCTCTACACTTTATTTTAGCTCAAAGGGACATGAAAATATGGGTGGCTTTGATATATTTAAGACTACCCGTAACCAAGCCAACGGTTCGTGGTCTCGCCCAATCAATATGGGCTATCCCACCAATACGCCCGAGGATGATATTTACTTTTTCACCAACGATTCTACGCAAGTAAGCTACCTGAGTTCAAACCGGATGGATGGCTATGGAGAAGAAGATATTTTCAACCTCCGTCCGTTGGAAGAAGTAATGGTAAAAGGGCTCGTGTCAAGTGCTTCACAAGCAGCTATGCCTGGAATAGAGATTGTGTTCGTTTCTATGAAGGATAAAAATCTGGGTACAGTTGTCGTAACGGGGCCAAATGGTGTATATGGTGCAAAGTTGCGTTGCCGTCATCGTTACATGGTCAATGTATTTAGCAATGGACAATTGATTCAATCCGATGAACTGGATATTCCGCTAACTAACCGTGAAAACAAATCGGTTATCAAAGATTTGCAGTTGAAAACATCACTTGTCAAGACAACCAAAGCAGCATCTAAACTGGAGATTAATAACTTAAACTTAATCAAAATAAGCTACCAGGAATTTGATTCATTGATAATTGGTGGCGTAATAACGGACAATAATGTAGCCTTGTCCAGTGCGCAGATACGTATAAGAACAGAGGCGTCCAGTGAGTATGAATTTTCTACTACCTCTGATCAGAAAGGCCATTATGAAATAGCATTCATTCCTGGTAAAAGGCAAAGCTATGTGATGGAAATTGAAAAAACGGGCTATCCGCTTCAACACGTGGCCATTGTGTACGTAGAAAGAAACTTCCAGAAAGTGACTGAGGAGGAGTCGAGAAATAAAAATGTGAACGTAATAGCCTTAAATGCCCAGTTAACTAAGCCTGAAGTGGGGGCAACTTTCGTGCTGGGTGGTGTATACTTTGCCGAAAGAAGCGATGGACTGAAAAAGGAAAACTACGTTATGCTGGATCAGTTGAGTGAGTTTTTGAAGGCTAATGCTGGTATGAAAATAGAGCTCGGCGGTTATACTGATAACTCAAATAAAGTAGGAGAAAATCGCGTCATAACCCAACGCTGGGCACAACTGGTAGCCAACTATCTGATTGAAAAAGGCATTGAAAAGAAGCGTTTAGTAACCAAGGGTTATGGAGAAGTTAATCCGGTAGCGCCTAACAGTATGGCATACAATGGGCGTGACGTAAACCGCCGGATCGTTGTCAAAATTCTGGAAAACAAAGTTACTGACGAAGAGTAGTAAGTAGGGCTCTGCCGCTTTTAATTATAGTGGTGCCATGGCTATAACCTTAATCGTTAGAGTCGTGGCACCACTAGCCTATGCTCGTAAAATATCCTACACGTATGTAATTACAAGGTCTGTGTTCCACTACGGGTGGCCACAGACTTTTTTTTATGCTTTACTTCATTTTAGCTCGTTTCACCAGATAAGCATATAGCACCTGGTCGAATCCCTGGGCAATGTCAGCTTCGATAAAGTCAATGCGGTATTGGCCGCATTTGAGCTTAAGGTCGTGGTAAAAACGGTGAAGGGATTCCTTGTAGTGCTCCTTGATTTGCGAGGGTTGTACCCGTACTTTTTCGTTGGTTTCGAGGTCAATAAACTCGTAAGGCCGTTCCTCAAACTCGAAATTCTCCTCCGTCTTTTTATCAGTTACGTGAAAGAGCAGTACCTCGTGTTGGTTATGCTTAAGGTGCTGTAGCGCCGAAAATAGCTTGTCAGATTCGGCAATGTTATCGAACATATCGCTGAAGAGTACTACCAGCGAACGCTTGTGAATCTGCTCAGCAATCTGATGAATAACCTCGGCCACAGCCGTTTGACGCAAAGGCTTGGATTGTGTCAGCAGGTTTTCTAACTGCAAAAAAAGCTTGTGAATGTGCGATGGAGTAGACCTCACCGGCGTTTGCAGTTCAATGGCTGTAGAGAAGGTACATAAACTTACGGCATCTTTCTGCTTTTGTAGCATATAAGCCAGGCTAGCCGCAGCCATGACACTAAAAGTCATTTTACCCGCATTCTGTTCCGGGTAATACATCGACGACGATGTGTCAATCAGAAGGTGACAGCGCAGGTTGGTTTCTTCTTCATACCTTTTGGTGTATAAGCGATCCGTTTTGGCAAAGACTTTCCAATCAATATGGCGCGTACTTTCGCCGGTATTATACAGCCGGTGTTCGGCAAACTCTACTGAAAAACCGTGAAAAGGAGATTTGTGTAGTCCCGTAATGAACCCTTCTACCATCTGACGAGCCAAAAATTCAATATTTCCAAACTCCCTGATCTTCCCTAATTCCATAACCATGAACTATGAACAGTTAACAATGAACCATGAACAATGAACAATTAACAGGGAAGGTAAAAAGAAATTGTCTATTGTCTGCGAAGATAATAGGGATGGCGTAGATAAATAACGAAAAGGTCGGAAGCGTTTCAAACGCGTCCGACCTTAACTTGAAGTAGCTATTAATTGTTTAATGTCAATTGTTAATTGTCAACTGTGGAAGGGTAGGGCGGATGTTTACTTTTTCCAGACTCAGGTTGTTCATGGCGTTGCTACCCAAGCCTTCTATGTTTGATTGTGTCAGTCTCAGGGCTTCATCGTAGAACAGTACCACGACAGGGGCTTCTTCTAAGACTAGCTTTTCCATTTGGCTGTACATTTCATAGCGTATAAACATATCCGACTCCATTTGGGCGTTTTCGTACAGCGCATCAAAAACGGTATTTTTAAAACCAGTCTTATTGGGGCCAAATGGCGCTTTGTTTTTGCTGTAAAACATAGACAGATAATTTTCCGCATCTGGATAGTCGCCAACCCAGGAAGCCCGGAAGAAGTTTACCCGTCCATTATCAACCATTTCCTGGTGAGCCGTAAACTGGTTAATTTCTATACTTACATTCACTCCTATGGCCGCCCATTGTTTTTGCAAGTATTCGCACCGTTCCTTGTGAGGCGGATTGATGTAAAGCGTAATAGTCGGTAGGCCATTCCCCCCTGGATAACCTGCTTCTTTCAGTAGTTGCTGTGCCTTTTCAGGGTTATAGTCATAGCCTCGTACAATGGTGGTATCAAAGGCTGGGATGGCATTCGGAATAATGCCCGATGTGCCTGGCTTGCCCAAGTTGTTTTGCAAGAAGGTTACCATCTTCCGGCGGTCAATGGCGTAGTTGAGCGCCTGCCGAACCCGTTTGTCGAGCAGTGGGTGGTTTTTGTCAGCATAATTGCTCGGATCTAGTTGAATGCCAAGGTATTCTGTATTTAGGTAGGGCGATTTTTGTACATGAAATCTTTGAGAAAACGACTCTTTAATGGAGCCATCCTTGTTCAGCACCGCATCGCGCGAACCTTCTTCTATACCCGATAAGAAAGATAATTTGCCTTGAGCAAACGTGCGGAATGCCTGATTTTTATCCGGAATAAAAGATACTTGCACCGCATCCAGGTAGGGAAGCGCGTGGTTCTCTGCATCACGGCGCCAGTATTTTTCATTCTTAACCAGAATAAGATCATTGCCTTCATCCCAAGAACGGAAAACAAAGGGGCCTGTACCCACTGGGTGTTCCCGGAATTCTTTCCCGTATTTTTCTATAGCCTCGTGCGGAATAACGTAGGTGTAAGGCATCGAAAGCACTTCTAAAAACGGAGGGAAAGGCTTCTGTAAGCGAATTTTTAGCGTATGCGTGCCAATTGCCTCAAAGCAGTTTACTGCAAACTTTCCTTGGGCATCGTGCAAAACCTTATCATTGAATATCCAGGCACCCGTGCTGTTGGTGGCTGGTGACACAATACGTTTGAAGCTATAGACAAAATCCTGGGCTGTTACTTCCCGGCCTTTGCCGTTGGCAAATACCTTGCTGTCGTGGAAATAGATGCCTTTCCTTAGTCGAAACGTGTAGGTAAGGCCATCGGGCGATATTTCCCAGGAATCTACTAATGCTGGCGTTACTTGTAAGTCGGCATCTAGCTCGAAAAGGCCGTTGTAGAGTTGATTAGCCGCCCATACATTGGCTTGATTCCTGGCAAAAGCCGGATCTAAAGAGCTTAGTCCTTCTGCCTGGTTGTATCGGAATATTTTTTTGCCCTGGGCAATGCTTTCTTGAAGATAATCTTTACTGCTCTTTTTTTCGCAGGAAGCGAAAGCCAATAGAGCAGCCAGCAATATACATGTAGTTGATTTTCCCATAGTTTTATTCGCTAAACTTTTTGCCAGGTCAGTGTTGTTACTGCTTATTGTGCAATAACAACTGATTAAAGTTCAGTCTAAATTTGAATAAATCAAATTACTCTATGAAAGATACAGTTTTTTGCCATGCCTTATTTTTGTGAAACTGACTAGTGATTATCCACTTTTTAAGCCTTTACACTATTATCATACATTCGTCAATAGGTAGCAGAGATATTAGGCACCTGGTGTAGTCAGGTAAGCAGTAGTCAGATAAAGGGAATATAGCGGGGCCTATCTACAGCAAAGCCCCACGAGTAGGATTAGACGATCATTCAAATGAGATGGGTAGAAGGAAAGGGAATAAGAAAAGTACATGGTACGGACATCCGCCGAAAATGGCAAAGCAATTGTCTAGCCACAAGCAGAATACTCATTCTATCAGGCATCGGTTGACTAACAGCGCCCGGTTTTTTGGGTTTGATTACATCCTTTGATTGTACTCCTTCTAATAGTAGTATAAAATAAAAAGAATCTGATAGGTTGTTCGTATGCGAAGGGATTGGCCGAAAAAAGTTAGTTTTGCGGTGTTCGGTTTGTTAATGACCAGCCAATAAGTGATATTTGATATTCGCAACGAATGTTTGTAACAAGATTTTCAAATGGGGAAAATTATAGCGATTGCTAACCAAAAAGGAGGAGTAGGCAAAACCACCACCACCATCAATCTAGCGGCCAGCCTGGCAGCTTTAGAGTTCAAAACGCTCATTGTTGATGCTGATCCACAAGCTAATTCCACCTCAGGGTTAGGTTTCAATCCTAAAGAAATAGAAAATAGTATATACGAATGCATGGTAGATGGCATACAGGCCAAAGACATTATCATTCATTCGGATGTAGATAACCTGGATTTACTCCCCTCACATATTGATTTGGTAGGTGCTGAAATCGAGATGATTAACCTCAAAAACCGGGAGGAGAAGATGAAAGAAGCCTTACGGGAAGTAAAAGATAATTACGACTTTATCATTGTAGACTGCTCTCCGTCTCTAGGTCTGATTACCATCAATAGCTTAACTGCTTCCGACTCGGTAATTATTCCGGTTCAATGCGAATATTTCGCTTTGGAAGGCTTAGGCAAGCTGCTTAATACGATTAAAATTATACAGTCACGGCTGAATACCAACCTGGAAATTGAAGGTATTCTGCTCACGATGTACGATTTGCGCGTACGTCTTTCTAACCAGGTAGTAAACGAGGTAACAACCCACTTTCAGCAAATGGTGTTTAATACCATCATTCCGCGCAATGTAAGGCTGAGCGAGTCGCCTAGTTTTGGCATACCCGCCCTTGCCCACGATGCCGATAGTAAAGGAGCCATTAGCTATCTGAATCTGGCGCGTGAAATTTTAGTGAAAAATGGATTGACACAGCCAAGCTGAAGCATAAATAGTATAGAGTATGTGAGCCATTGAGCAATGGTAAGACAGGTTGGTTGCAAAGGCTAATTCTTCACTCAGTTGCCTAATCACTCAATACTCAAGGGTACAAGCACACAATACAAAAATGATGATGGATAGTAGCACGAATAAACTTTCTAATTCGAAGAAGAGGAATGCGTTGGGCAGGGGGCTGAGTGCATTGCTACAGGATTCTGACATGAACAATAACGATCATCCTATCAGTAGTCCGCTGGAATCATACAGCGCTATGAATGAGATCAATGTGAATGCCATTGAAGTAAACCCATTTCAACCACGCGCCTATTTTGATGTGGATGCGCTGAACGAGCTGGCTGAATCCATTCGGGTACAGGGAATAATCCAACCAATTACCGTTCGTCAGTTAAACCGCGATCAGTATCAGCTTATTTCTGGCGAAAGGAGGTTGCAAGCTTCCAAACTGGCTGGATTAACCTCTATTCCCGCTTACGTGAGGCTAGCCAATGACCAACAGATGTTGGAATTAGCCTTGATCGAAAACATTCAGCGTGAAAACCTGAATTCTATCGAAATTGCTCTAAGCTACCAGCGCCTTATCACCGAATGTAACCTGAAGCAGGAAGAACTGGGCGACCGGGTAGGTAAAAACCGAACCACTGTCAATAATTACATTCGCTTACTGAAGCTGCCGCCAGCCATTCAGGCCGCCTTGCGCGACAACAAAATTAGCATGGGACACGCCCGTGCTATTATTAATATAGAGAACATCGAAACGAAGATTGCCATCTTCAAAAAGATTATTGAAGAAGATTGGTCGGTGCGGAAAGTGGAAGAAGCGGTGCGGGAACTATCGACTGGCAATGACCAAAGCCTTCGGAAAGACAAAAAAACAGCCTTCCCCAACCAAGAACTGAATCAGTTAGAATCGAAACTACGTACGTATTTTGGCACGAAAATCGCCATCAAAAGCGATGAGAAAAACAGAGGCGAAATTAAGATACCGTTTGCATCGCAAGATGATTTGAACCGTATTTTAGAACTGCTGAAGTTGTAAGCATCTGTAATGTATGAAGTGGAGAAAGAAAATTAGCCTGCGCTTTTACATAAGCTGCTTAGCTGCTTGCTTACCAGTTTATGTAAAAGCACAGGATACCCTCACTGTTTCACCCCCGGCAGACTCGGCAAAAGTAGTCCTTATCAATAACCCCACCCTTGCTTCAGATACGTTACAAATAAAGCGTAGCAAACATTCTCCTCGGAAAGCAACCCTGCTTTCTTTGGCTCTCCCTGGGCTGGGGCAGGCATATAATCGTAAATATTGGAAAATACCGCTCGTTTATGGAGGCCTAGGCGTGTTGGGGTATTTTATTATTACCAACAATGATTTGTATCACGCTTGGGGAAATGCTTATGTTAAAATATTGAAAAATCCCAAAGCGCCTGTTCCGGTTGGAAAATATGATAATATCACAGATCCTAGTATTTATAGACGACAAAGAGATACTTACCGGCGGAATTATGAGTATTCCATCATTCTGACAGCCGCGCTATGGGCGCTCAATATGCTGGATGCCAATGTAGATGCGCATTTGAAAGGCTTTGATTTATCGGATGATTTGTCTTTTAGAATCAAGCCTGGCGCACCAGGAATAGCGTCGCCATCAGTCGCTGGCCTCACCTTGGCGCTTAGTTGGAAGTAAATGGCTTGGGGAAATGGCGGCTGATGTTCATACATAGATTTGGCCGCATTTCTATGCCAGAGGGAAGTTTTGCATATTGACCCCAACCTGCTTAACTTGGGGTTTCTTTACTTATACCAAACAGTAATTTTTGATTCATGCGCATACTCTTGCTAGGTTATGGAAAAATGGGAAAGGTTATCGAACGCATTGCCCTGGAACGAGGGCATTCGATTGTAGCCCGTATTGATGCTGATAACCAGGAAGAGTTATTGGAACTGAGCCAAGCCCAGGGTACAGATCGCTATCCTGATGCTGCCATTGAATTCAGCCAACCCAACTCGGCCTTCAACAACTTGCAATTCTGTTTACATAATAATATACCGGTGGTATGCGGCACTACGGGCTGGCTTGAACAAAAACCCGTAATTGAGCAACTGGCTCGTGATAAGGCAGGGCTTTTCTTTTACGCTTCTAATTATAGTATTGGGGTAAATTTGTTTTTCCGCTTCAATAAACTGCTGGCTACTTGGATGAATGCTTTTCCACAGTATGAGGTTTCTATCACTGAAATTCATCATACAGAAAAGAAAGATGCGCCTAGTGGCACCGCCATTACTTTGGCTGATACACTGGTAGCAGGCTTGGATCGCAAAACTGACTGGCGGGGAGACGAGAATCTAAACAGCGTTCAGGCTGCAATTAACGAAGTAGCGATTCATTCGCTGAGGGAAGGAAAAGTCCCTGGTACTCATGCTGTTAAGTATACCTCTGCTGTTGATACAATCGAAATTATTCATACTGCCCACAGCCGCGAAGGGTTTGCTTTGGGGGCGGTGGTCGCTGCCGAATGGTTGGCAGGTCAGCGACTGACAGGTCAGAGCGGAGCCTTTGGTATGGAAGATATGATGGCCGAACTGAAAGGATAACAATCAGTCCCGCATTCAAATACAATCTCTTTAGTCTTACACATAATGAATTTACTAAAAACGAAAAGCGCTGGAAACAAAAGCACTAGCGGGCGACATACAACCTATAAATCAAAAACCCGCGAGTGGGTAGATTCTATCGTATTCGCCGTAGTAGCTGCTACCCTCATTCGCTGGTTGCTACTAGAAGCATTTACTATCCCAACCCCTTCGATGGAGAAGAGTCTACTGGTAGACGATTTTCTGTTTGTAAGCAAGGTACATTATGGCTCCCGCACAGTAAAAACGCCTTTGCAGATTCCGTTGACTCACCAAAAAATATGGGGTACCGATATCCCTTCGTACCTCGACTGGATTCAATTACCGCAATACCGGCTACCAGGATTAACACATGTAAAAAATAACGATGTGGTGGTTTTTAACTATCCGGTTCGCGAGATTATGTCCGATGGTAACCCGGGCCCAGACTATCCTACTGACCTGAAAACCAATTATATTAAACGCTGTATTGGTATTCCAGGCGATGTAGTGGAGGTGCGTGATTTGCAGGTTTATGTCAATGGGAAGAGTGCCGATAATCCGGAGAAAATGCAGTACCATTATATGCTGCAAACCAGTGTGCCGGTGAATGAACGTACTTTCAGGAAGTTTGATATTACCAAAGCTGAGACTTCTGCATTCTTCGATACTGATACAATTGCGGGCAATGATGGATTTGAATACCAAATCACTACTACGCCAGCTACTGCTGCTAAGTTAAAGCAAGAGGCATATGTAAAAAATCTTGTTTTACTAAAAAAGAAAAAAGGCGAAAGGTTTGATGCTTATCCGGTTTATCCCAATGCGGTAGCTACCCCTAATGCTCCCTCTTTCGATTGGAATGAGGATTGGTTTGGCCCTTTAACAGTACCGAAGAAAGGAATGAAAATAGTCCTGGACTCTAAGAACGTGGCTTTGTATCACGAAGTTATCGAAAAGTACGAAGGCAACGAAAATGTGTCCGTAAAAGATAACCAGTTGCTAATAGATGGCAAGGTCATCAGTGATTATACCTTTAAGCTAGATTATTATTTTATGATGGGCGACAATCGTCATGAATCGTTTGATTCGCGTTTCTGGGGTTTTGTCCCTGAAGATCATATTGTTGGCAAGGCGCTTATCATCTGGCTCTCCCTGGACCGTAAAGGAAGTTTTACAGAAAAAATTCGTTGGAATCGACTATTCAAGCTTATTCATTAACAGCGTAAGTACATTGCGCTGCCCTCCATCAGAAGGCGATCTCTGTGCTATGTTCCAAGTCACTTAATAACAAAGGCCAGAAGCGTTCCAAACGCTTCTGGCCTTCTGCATAAAAAAAGCCTCCATCTTCAGATTGGGGCTTTTTTTATGGGTAAGCGGATATCCTCGTCAGTTCAAATAGCAGAAATACGCTACTGACTTGGGAGGAATAATAGATTGCAAAAAAAATAGCTGTTTTCAGGCAAGATATTTGTACATCTTCGCAAAGTTTTCAATTATTACCTATGACAGATGAATAGAACAATACCAAAATACTTTCCTGTCTTAATCGAACTGTTTGTATTGCTTACATAGCTATTTTACCTAGGCTCTTGGGCAATGGTTTCTTTTGCTGGTAAAAATACTCCCTTCCAAAAAGCTACCTCAATAGCTTGAAATGGGGTTATTTGCTCCTCTGTGTATATTCTTCTGACAAGTAGGTTACCAGAGTTGGCTAGCCAGTATAAAGGCTAAGATTATTCAAATGTTTAAATAATCTTACATTAAACAGACACTACCATAATTCGCAATCTTACTATCTTTGAAAGTGTAAAAATAGCATCTATGAATACAGTTACTAGAAAACTCTACTACCTAATTTTCAGCCTTTTCCTTTCCCTCTTCGCGTTTTCAGCCGCGAGTGCCCAAACGACTTACTATTCCTACATTTCTGGTAACTGGAGTGATAGTGACACCTGGACAACCGATCCGTCAGGTACACTCCCGGCAGGTGTTGGTACTCCTGGTGCTGGTGATGTGGCAGTTATTCTCAGTGGTAGAACGGTCACATTAACTGCTGATGTGGCAACCAGCGATATCACCATTGAAAGTGGTGCGACAGTAGACTTGGGCGCATTTGTATTTGCTACTGTTACTGGTTCACTGAGAGGGCAGGGAAAATTAAAAAGTAGCTTGGTTGTGAGTGGATCAGCTTACGTGCCTGCGTATGGCCCAGCCACTAACTCTTTCTTCGATGCCGATGGTGGAACGATGGAGTTTGCATTTACTTCAGCATTAGCAGTTAAATTACCAAATAAACAGACTAGATATAACAACCTGATAATTAATTTATCGAGTGTAGCTGATACTGCTTATTTCGCTAGTGATTGCGCTTTAGACACTAACCAGACTTTAACCATCCACGGCGATCTACATGTCCTGAAAGGAGCCTTTCAGATTGGAAGCCATATTGCTCCTACTTGCGATAACCGCCTGGTAATTGATATTAAGCAGGATGTAACCGTCGCTGCCAATGGAAAAATTACGGTTGGTAAAGCTAATACGAATACCAACTACCTGACAGCGGCGGAGTTTGCCGGGGTAAGGGTAAATAACATAGGCGCTCCTACCCTCCGTAATGCCAATGATCAATACTATTATTATGCAACCGTATCTAGTGATCTAGACGGACCTTTTTCCATAAGCAATGTAGGGAAGCCAGCTGCTGGTCCTTTTCCTACGACTGCTAATTCGTACCACAAAATTTTTCATCGGGTGTACGTAGGAGGTGACTTCATCAACGATGGGATAGTTAAATTCCACAACCTTAGTAGCATTGTTTTCGATGAACTTTCCGGCGCCAATGGTAGTACAACGCTTACTAGTGGTGCTGCCACGGTATACTTTCAAGGAGCCACTGATAATACCCTTTCCTGTAATAATTTCACCGATTTTTATAACCTGGTGATTGACAAGGGCACCAGCAATGCCCACCAATTGACTATTTATTCTGATGCTTATACGCATTTCCGCTTGTGGGGACCTAATACCTTAGGTGGTGATGGTAAACTGCGCGCTAACCCTGTCCAACGCAAAGCCTTATGGATTAAGAATGGCACCTTGCGCTTAACTGGCACATTGGCTCTTCCGTCTCTTTCGGAAGGTAGCCAGGATGCTTTTCCTTATAAAATTAACATGAATGCCACCAGCGATATTAGTGGCAGTGGCGATCCAGGGATTAACTCGGACTTTGCTATTCCTGCTAGTGGAAAATTATTAATAGACGGGTCGGATGTAATTGTCTTAAGTACGGCAGATTTTGCCGAGGAAGTTAATTTTCTTTGGGGATTGGTCGATGGAGTGCCATTAAGTGCTTCAACCACTAATAATTATTGGGCAATGGCCGGTTCAGCCTTTTCGGTATACGGCACTTTTGAAATCAATGATGGGTATGCTTCCGGTCGCGGTTCAGGTGGATTTGTGTTTTGGAATATAAGCGGAGGTGCAGGTAATTTCTTGATCAAGGGAGGGGATGTAGATGCTTCTCAACTTCGGTCGGCTGTTGATGGAGGAGGGAAGTCTACCTTTGATATGTCGGGCGGCAAGTTGCGGTTGCGCGGACGCTTTTCTGTTTTTGGTGTCAATACAACACCAGATCAGACTATGAGTCTTGCTAAGATCAAATCAATTGGGAATAGTGTTGGAACCCATTTCAGTGCTATGCGTGATTCTCGCTTACATATTGCCGATGGCTTGGGTACATTAGATATTGATCAGGATGCCACGGTATTTAACATGTCGGGTGGCGAAATTACCATTCTTGACGTGGTAGCTCCTAGTCCGGCCAAAGTCATTGAAATTAACTCTACTGCTGGTAATTACGCTGTAACTGGAGGAACGATCAAGGTGTTAATGACTCACGCATTAAATCCTCCATCAGACTCACTCACGTGCGATGATCGCAAGTATTTTATAACCAATGCCGCTCCATTAGCCAACTTAGTAATCGATAAACAAGGTGCTTTTGTTAAACCCATTTCAGCCATTCTATTGCCCATCATTCCTTGTTGCGGCAGACAAAATGGAATTACTCCCCGTCCGGTACTGCCTCTGACAGTTTTAAATGACCTGACTATTAAAAACGGTGCCATTTTCAATGCGTCTGGACAGGATGTAATTATTGGAGGTAATCTTACTGTTGAAGCAGGTGGCACGTATTATACTGGCACCCGCAATTTGACCGGCATTCAAACCACTATTATGAATGGTGCTGCTGCACAAACCATCAATGTAGCTGCGAATACGGTATGGGTAGAAGCGGGCAAGCCTGGCTTTAACAGCCTGAAGATGGATAAAGCGACGGGTACGCTCACAGTCGGGTCTAATTTAGACATTCGTCATACACTGACGCTCACGCAAGGTAGCTTACCCTCGGCTAAAGGTATTTTCGATGATGGTGGAAAACTCATCAAAGTCTCGGGAAGTATCTATAATGATGCTACCCACACTGGAGCTGGGTCTATTCAGATAGAAGGCGGGATAGCCGATGTGACGGTTAACAATGGTGGGACATATGCCATGCCTACTATTACAGGTACTGGTGGCACAGGAGCTATGTTTAAACTACAAATCATTAATGGTGTGATTACCAGTATTGCCTTAGTTGATGCACCCAATAGTGGATATACCACGAGTGTTGGGTCTAGGGAATATCTTTCCTTCAATGGGGTCAAAACCAATGCTAGTGCCTATTATACGAAGGATAATGCCACAGGTAAAATGGTCTCGGTAACACTTGACTATGGTGGCAGCGGGTATGGACCTACTGGGGTCGTTTCTGGTGGCGGTGGCAGTGGAGCAGTAGTATATCCGGTATTGGTCGGTACAACAGGTGCCTTCGCAGGTACGGGTATTATTACTGCTGTGGATGTAGTGGCTTCGGGTAGCGGCTATACCAGTATTCCTACTATTACAACTGCCCCAGCCTCTGCCAGCCTTACTGCTGTCATGTCTAATATCATTTCAGGGGATGGGAACGGACAGTTTGGTAACCTGACTATTAATAAGCCTAACTCCAGTGCCACCCTGACGGCGGCTCAAACGGTAAAAGGCACGTTGACATTGACGAATGGGGTGCTGGATTTGGGTATTTATCAATTGTCTCTAACCTCGAATCAACCGATAGGTGGAGCACCTTTTAGTCCTACTCATATGATTCGCACGGCTGGTAATCAGTCAGATGGCGGTATCAAAAAGACTTATAGTGATGCACCCAATAATACTTTTACTTTTCCGCTTGGAACAGGGGCGATTGGGTCGTATGTCTATACGCCAGCTATTATTCTAGTGAATGCCAGCTCGTACGGTACAATCCGGGTACGGCCTGATAATTCCCGTCATCCTTTTACAACGAGCACCAATGCCCTACCATACTATTGGAAAGTTACTGCTGATGCCGGTTTCGCTGGGATAAGTTCGGTAAGCCATACTTACAACTATGTTGGTGTATCGCCCATTCCAGGTTTTGAAAATACTTATATTCCTGGTGTATATAACCCGACTAGCTGGACGAACATTAACGACGTAAACTTGGTAACGGAAGCAACCAAGACTATTTCATTCTCTGGGAGTGGTATTACTGGCGATTACACGGCTGGTCAGTTGGATGCTTTGGGTACTGTTACTACCTACTACAGTCGCCAAAATGGTAATTGGACTGATGCTAATACCTGGTCAAATACGGCCGTTGGCGGCGCATTAGGTGCAGGCATTCCCAGCGATAAAAGCCCAGTTATCATTGGTGATGGTGTGATTAACCATACTGTGACTCTAGTAGCCGATGGAGCAATTTCAGGTGGTTTACAACTGAATACTGGTTCAGTACTGGATTTAGGAATAACCAAAGGCCACAATTTTGGCTTCTCTCAGGAATTGCCTATTGGTGGTAGTGGTATATTACGAATTTCTTCTTCGGTTTCTCCAGCTATTTTTCCTAATGGAGATTTTGGTACCTTCATAAGTGCGAGCGGTGGAACTGTAGAATATTATACTTCTGGCATTAGCTTTACTATTCCTGAAGTTGCTCCTCCGCTTGCAAATGCCAAATCAACCTCGCTGATTTCATACCGTAACCTGGTTATTAATCCTGCCAGTGCGCAAAACATTACCTTGCCAGCTTTTACTGCACCACCTACTGGCCTAACCGTGTATGGCGACCTAACTATTGGATTGCCTTCTTATACAGGTCTCACTAAAATTAGTAGCGAAGCAAACGGAGATTTAACCGTAAATGGTAATCTAGATGTGCAGAATGGTACTTTACAGTTTCAAAACAACGCAATTTCTGCCCGGGTCAGAAATGTGGTGGTACAAGGAGATGTGATGGTTAGACCAGGTGCTACATTTGATGTATCTACTGCCGCTACCGCGACTACCCATTTACTTACGCTTCATAACACTTTATTGAATAGTGGGACTTTTGATATGAAGACTGGGACTAACAACGTTTGTAATGTTACTTTCAAGGGTATCAACACAAACTCCATTGCTGGGGCGGGTGGTACAACCGACTTTAATATTCTGACTGTCGATAAAGGCACTTTCCAAACCCCACTGTTATCAGTAACAGCTACGAATTTTTCTATATCCGGCTCCTTGCCTACCATGGTGAGTGGGTCAGTCGTGGGGACTTCACCTCTGAACTTGCTTAATGGCACTTTCCGCTTGAAAACAAATCAAATAATTGATTTGTCTGCCACTACGCCTTTTACCATTCCAGAGTCTGCGTGTTTATCGATTGACGCACCGACGGGTAAGTTGAATATTGGAAAAAACAGTACTACCCAAACAGGAGACTTGCTCTTGGCTGGTAAATTAGAAATATTAAATGGTCAGGTAAACGTGGGTTATGTTGATCCAGGAGGGACTGTCAACATTGGTTATGGAAGTTACTTTACAAACGACATTCGTTATGCCACGGTTGGTCATCCTGAAATTAATATAAAAGGAGGAAACCTAACTATTGCTAGTTCAATTCGAAAGAGTTTTAACAGTGATAATATCAATGATGGCTCATTGGTATATCGGCAGACTGGAGGTACAGTTATATTAGGTAATGGTATTCCTGCTTCTACCCGGCCTAAGCTGGAAATTGATAATGAAGGAAGTGTATTTGAAATGACTGGTGGTACTATTAAGATTATCCGCGGTGGTGCTTTAACCAGTACAGATGCTGGCTTTGGTGACTTGTATCTGAATCCTGAAACGGCTAATGTAACTGGTGGAACTATTGCTTTAGGTACCAGTGGTTATGGTAACTATGTATTCAATATTGACGTGCGAACTCCTTTATTTAACTTAGACATATTTGGACAAATTGCTGGAGGTTTTGGCACCACTACGGTCAATCTAAATAACAGCCCTCTTGTGTTAAAAGGTAATTTAACTTTGAAAGATAACCAAGCAGGTATATATAACACAGCTACCCTTAATGCCAATGATTTTGATGTTACGGTAGCAGGCAATTTTACAAACCAAGGTATTTATAATGCAGGCCTCAATACGACGCATTTCAACGGTTCTGGTCCTACTCCACAACTTGCCAAGCTGAACGCATTTACTACTTTTAATAACTTGTCTGTTGAAACGACAGGTGTAGCGACAGACTTTAGTCAATCTGTAGCCACTGTCCGTGGTAACCTTTTGATCGGTAGTGGTAATACAATGAATGTGACTGCTGCAACAATGAATGTAAATGGTGACATTGTTAATAGCGGTGTACAAACGGGCAGCCTAACTTTGCAACAAGGAATCAATCTTAATTTGATTTCAAAAGGGTCTTATAATTTGCCAACTATTATTCCTGTCGGTGGAAATGGGGTAGCTACTTTTAATATGATTATTGTGGACGGTGTAATCACTTCAGTTCGTCCAGTAAAAGCAGGTTCAGGCTATTCAGGAGGAAATGCTAATGATGTAACCTTGCCCGGCGGCGCAGTTTTACGTTTTACAGTGAATGGAACAGGAGCCATTCAGTCAGTTCAGGTGATCGCTGGTGGTGCTGGTTATGGCCCTAAAGCCGACCTAAGTGGAGGCAGTGGTACTGGTGCTATCATTCAAACGATCATGACTCCCACTAAAGAAACTGGTGCTACTGCTGGTAAAGCAGAGATCAGTGCAATAAACCTGGTCTCAGCAGGTAATAACTATACCGGTACTCTCGGTGTAGCTTTTACGGGTGGGAGCGTAATAACCTTACCTACTGCCACAGCTACCTTGAGTAACTTGGCCAATAACATTGATGGCAATGGCAATGGGCAATTTGGTACTTTGGTACTGAAGAATGCTTTGGGCGTAACGACTAGCGCTAATACTACCATTAATACTAACATTACTTTTGGAGTAGATAGTAAACTGGATATTTATGATAACCGGCTTGTTCTAGCGAATGCGGCCACTATTACGGGTGCCAATACTAATCGTTTCATACGGACCAATGGCTCTTTAAGCGACCTGGGGGTTAGAAAGAAGTTTACTGCTGGTGGTCAATCATTTACATTTCCTGTAGGTGCAAGTGATAATTATACCCCAGTGTCTTATACCTTGACAAGCGTATCAAATGGGGCATATATTAACCTAAAACCAGTCAATGCTAAACACCCAAATGCGACTGGCCCAAAACTTGACTTTATCAGGTATTATTGGAACGTGACTATTTCAGGAACAGTTATCCCTAGTTCACATACCTATTCCTATACTTCTGAAGTAGCAGAAGGGAAACTTCTCAAGTACAGTGGTGCTCGATTCAATGGTACCCCATCCACATGGACTTTAGGTGCGCCTTCTGCTATTGATACAATTACAAGGGTAATTACTTTTTTTAACAATACGAACTTGACAGGGGATTATACTGCTGGTCATGGAATACTTGATAGTGTATTTGTAAATTCTATAACATATAATTCGATTGCTTCTGGTGCTTATGAAAGTGGTCATACTGTATGGAATCCTACGCCTCCTAATCCTTTAGTTGGTCCCCCATCAGGTTCATCTGTTAAAATTAATCCTACTCACGTGATTACCGTTAATTCTAATACTAAATTGACTAGTAGCTTGACTATTAATGGTACGCTAAACTTGAACAATACTATTCGACATAACTTTGGTACTGTTGATGGAACTGGCTTTCTTCAAATTAGGGCTACCAATGTTGGCGACTTTGTTTTCCCTGGCGGTACTTTTGCGGATTTCGTTAGTACAACCGGTGGTACAGTTGAATATTATGGAGACATCCATGGCGATATTCTTACCCGTCGTGATTTTAACCACCTTCTCTTAACGGGTACCAGCCAAAAAAGGCTGACAGAAGATATTACCGTAAGTGGCAACCTGACAATATCGGCTGGTATACTGAATAATACGGCCAATAGTAAACAAGTGGATATCACAGGCAACTGGGTGTCTACAGGCGGTACTTTCACTGGTGGACAGGGAAGCGTCAAGGTAAAAGGAAATTTCACTAATGGAGGAGCATTCGACGCTGAAAACAGTACGCTAAGTTTGAAAAAAGGCTTTATCAATACGGGTACTTTTACTGCCAGAACAAGTACTGTAAGCTTAGATAGTGCCAACCAGTCCCTTACCGGAGCTACTACTTTCTACAACCTTCAAGTAAATGGGGGCAATGACAAGACGATAAATAACCCAATGACTGTTAATGGCTTACTTTCGCTTAACAGTGGGTTCCTGAATACTACTGCTACAAACTTATTGACATTAGGTAGTAATGCCTCTGTGGTTGGCGGCGTAGGTGGAGTAAATGGTAGCTATGTACAAGGCTCCATGGCTAAGATCGGCAACAGTGATTTTACTTTCCCAATCGGAACATGGGTGTCTGGGGGAGCTAGAAGATACTCTCCCATAGGGATCTCTAGTCTCAGTGGTGCAGTGACTAGCAGTACTGTCTTTACCGCTCAATATATTCTAGCCTCCTCACCTAATAAGAACAATTTGACTACGCCGTTGGTAAACGTAAGTAATCTGGAATACTGGCAGTTAACCAGTAGTACTGCTGCCACTGCGCATGTAACCCTTGCCTGGAATACTTCTAGCCAAGTGGGCAATAGCAATACACTCAAAGTAGCCAATCTTACCAGTCCAGAGAATTCTAATTCGAATTGGGAGAATAAAGGTGGCCGAGATGCTACGGGTGATATTGGTACTACCGGAACCATTACCAGTACTTACCTTACTACTTTTGGATTGAGTCCTGTTGCTTTAACGTTTGCAGGCGTTTCAACGGAATTCAATAACCCACTACCCATCCGGTTACTTGATTTCACTGGAAAACTGGCTAAGGGAGTGGTAATCCTAGACTGGAAAACTGCCTCTGAAGAGAACAGTTCGCACTTTGAAATAGAGCGCTCCAACGATGGCGAAAGCTTTATTTCTATTGGAAGAATACAGGCCAGTGGCTCTACGCGCCAAAAAGAACAATATGGCTTCACTGACCAACAGCCGCTTCCTGGCACTTCTTACTATCGCCTGAAAATGGTGGATGCCAATGGAAGCTATGATTACAGCAAACGCGTTAGTATTCAGAATGCAGAAAATGCCGTAAACAATGAGTCGGTTGTATTGTATCCTAACCCGGTTGCAGGAAACGAACCACTGAAATTGCAGGTGTTTAACGCTGAAAGTAAGCCATATTTGGTTGCCATTTATGACTTACAAGGCCAGGAACTGTCCAGTGCTACTTACGCTGTCGGCGAAGGAGTAAGTGATTTAACTATCAGTGCAGGGTTGAACTTACCGCAGGGAATGTATATTGTTTGGGTTAGGAGTCAATCCAACACAAAACAATTTAAATTGGTCATGCACTGATATTTTTGCTTAAAGAAATAAATTTTGTAAAGTCTTATCCTGCCACCAGTTGTGGCAGGATTTTTTATGGTATTTCTTGGATTGTGAGAAGCCCAACAAACTGAGAATGCTAATGATATTTACGTAAGTGCTTAGCCTCATTCTTAGTTTTGATGGAGATTTGTACGTGATTCTAGCGTAAGGATATTTGTGTTGTGTAGAATATTTTGATGTTATTTGTAAGACAGAAGTATTTATTACACGCTTTCCCTAGGTAAAACTTCCCTTGAATATAGCTAAAATAGCCTGTTTTTTAGCCTTTCTTGATATTTTATATAATAAATCAAATATTTTGACATAATTATAAATCTGATGTTTACTTTTTATTTTTAAATAGCATATAGGTATATTGCGTGTAATAAATTATTTAAAACTTAATACTATTCAACTTTGCTTACCGACGCTAAAAAGAAGATAAACTACTTATTTAGAAATTAATAAAACCCTTTTTTATAACTAGGTATCATTGCAATACTGCTACCCATGAAAAACATTCACCGATTTCCTTCTGATGTATTAAGAATGCGCATTCCCCTATTGTTAACTATTTGGTTAACAGTCCTTTTTAGAAGGGTTTCTACTCAGCCGGAAAAAATATTAAAAAAAAATCCGGTTTTTATTTGCCTACTGTCCTCCCTGTTATTTTCCATCCATTCTCTCCAGGCCCAGGCTCCGCCAGCTAACTTTTCAACCGCCGTTATTGGTAGCGGGTGGAATCAGCCAGTGGGGCTAACTTTTTCTGCGGACGGCAACATCATGTTCGTCTGGGAAAAAGGGGGCAAGGTCTGGACTGTCATTGGAGGCATTAAAAGTGCTACTCCTTTGATCGACATTAGTCCGGAAGTGGGCAACTGGAACGACTTCGGCCTCGTAGGCTTTGCGGTCGATCCTAACTTCAATGGCAGCGGCGGTAAAATTTATCTTATGTATGTGGTAGACCGGCACTATCTGTTGAATTTTGGCACCCCTGCATACAATCCAGCGGCCAACGAATATTTGAATGCTACTATTGGCCGCATAACCAGCTATTCTGTCCAGCGGAGCGGCAACGTTCTCAGTGTCAATCCTGCTACTCGTAATATCTTATTGGGGGAAGACAAAAAAACAGGTATTCCCATTCTGCATCAATCCCATGGGGTTGGTTCATTAGTTTTTGGCTCAGATGGTACTTTGATGGCCAGCGTAGGTGATGGCGCCAGTTATAATGGATCCGATGTCGGCTTGGGTACTGTAGGGGTTGATTTTTATAGTAGTAGTGATTCTCTGGCCTATACCCGTACTTTTGCTCAACAGGCTCTTCAAGATAGTATCATTTTACCACAGCAGAATGTCGGCGTTTTTCGTTCTCAAATGCTGACCTCTTTAAATGGAAAAATACTACGTTTAGATCCAGCTACGGGCAATGGCGTTGCAAGCAACCCTTTCTATGATGCAGTCAACCCTCGTTCTGCTCGTTCTCGAACCTGGGCAATGGGATTACGTAATCCCTATCGGATGAGTCGCCGTCCAGATACAGGCAGTTCACTCGCTAGTGATGGTAATCCGGGCGTATTCTACATGGGAGATGTTGGTTTTTACCTTTTTGAAGAATTAAACATAGTTAATGCTCCAGGCTTAAATTTTGGTTGGCCTATTTATGAAGGACTTGAGATAAGTGGGTATGCCTGGCGTCCTAACCAAAATCCTACTGCCCCGAACCTTCTTTACAACGGAGGAAGTTGTGCGCAACCTTTCTTCAGATTTAAAGACCTCATTAAACAACCGCTATTGAGCGGCTCTCCCGCATTTCCCAATCCATGTAGTTCTGGTCAATCTATTCCTGCCCAGTATACCTTTGTGCATGCCCGGCCAGCCCTAGACTGGAAGCATGATACGGGTCCCGCCCGAGTCGGTACCTTCACCGGTAACACGGCTACTGTGGCTAATGTAGGTGCTGCTGGCTCTCCAGTAAGTGGGACGCAGTTTTTAGGGAATGCCTCCACTGGAGGCGTGTGGTACACAGGCAATGATTTTCCATCCCAATACAAAAACACTTATTTTCACGCCGATTATGGGGCTGGCTGGCTCCGCAATTTACAATTAGATGGAAGCGATAACCTCTTCCATGTCAATAACTTTATTGATGGAGGACTTTCTCCGGTATATCTTACCACCAATCCCGTACAAGGGGGATTGTATTATATTAATTACACTGGTACAGGCCCCGAAGTCCGTAGAATTTACTATAGTGGCAACCGTCCACCCCAAGCAATAGCTCAGGCTGATCAAATGTATGGGGTTGGTCCTTTGACTGTGCAGTTTACCGGAAGTGGTTCCAGTGATCCGGAAGGCGCTGTTGCCTTTGCCTGGGATTTCGGAGATGGTTCGGCTATCAGTACAATAGCTAATCCCACTC
>JAZKGK010000247.1:0-1174 GCA_040385915.1 Bacteroidota bacterium | reverse complement strand
GTGGCAGGTGTACCAACCTTCTATAAAGTTACGCTTACTGTGACTGATAATGCTGGAGCAATCTCTGAGGCTACCGTAAGCATTTCAGTAAACAATACGCCTCCAGTAGTTAACATTACTACTCCTACAAATAATACTTATTATCCTTTGTCTGGTTCGACCATTTACAACCTGACTGCTCAAGTGACCGATAATGAGCAACAGGCAAGTGGCCTTATTTACAAATGGCAAACGATTTTGCATCACAATAACCACGAACATCCAGAGCCCTACGATACGAATCAAGTGACTACGCTCGATGTTCCTCCTATTGGTTGTGATGGAGAAACCTACTATTTCCGAATTTTGTTAACGGTGACGGATGCCGCAGGCTTGTCGGCTACCGATGAAGTGCGTTTATATCCTAACTGTGGAACGCTTGCTGCCGATGTTACCAGTTTGACATCTACTACTGGCAATACTTCAGTAACGCTGAACTGGAGTAATCCTTCATCGCAAGTAGATGAGATAATAATTGTTGCAAAACCGACTACAGGCATTGCCGGCGTGCCGTCGGGTGATGGCTCTGCCTATACTGCTGATCTGAATTATGCGGGTGTCGGTAGTAGTTTCGACGGGGGCAAAGTAGTGTATAAGGGGCTGGCATCTCCTCAAATAGTCACTGGTCTTTCTAACAATACTAATTACTTTTTCAAAGTATTTACACGGGTCTCTACTTTTTGGTCAGATGGTGTTGAAGTAACAGCAACGCCCACTTGCCCAATATCCACTACTCAGGCTACGAATGTGTCTGTTTCCAATATTACCAACAATGCTATGTCGGTAAGTTGGGTGAATGGAAACGGCAGCGGACGATTGGTGAAGATGAATACCGTGGATGTTTTTAATAATCCTGTGAATGGAACGACTCCTACTGCTAATACTACCTATCAAAGTTCAGGAGAACAGGTTATTTTCAATGGTAGCGCTAATAGTGTAAATATATCAGGATTGAATCCGAATACTACCTATTACTTTAGGGTATACGAGTATACATGTTCAGGTCCGCAAACGGCTTATGATATTAATACGGCTATTAATAATCCGAATAATGCGACTACTGGAAAGGTTGTTCCAGTCATTACTTGGGCTAATCCAGCGGATATTGTTTATGGGATGGCCTTGAGTAACACGC
>JAZKGK010000246.1:0-6257 GCA_040385915.1 Bacteroidota bacterium | reverse complement strand
GAAAGATACCATAAAAAAAGCCTGTATCTCTCGGTACAGGCTTTTCACGGTAACTACTAAATTTTCACTTTCAATCTACCCAATAACAAATCTATTTTTTACCCTCTTTTGCAGGGTCTTTTGTTGCTACGGGGTCACCATTTTTCAACTGTTTAGACACGACCAGGAACGGACCGGAGACAACTTCGTCGCCTTCTTTCAAACCTGATATAATCTGAATATTTTCAAAATCGCTAATACCAGTTTTTACTTCCTTCATGGTTACTTTGCCAGCATTGTGTACAAACACCACTTCTTTGGGCGCTGACTTCAACCCAGGTTTCTTTTCTTCGACCGTAGCCTTCGGTGGGCTATCATCGTCATCGTCAGGCTTAGGCTCGGGCTTGGCATTGGGGTCGCGGGTAGTAACAGCAGCAATAGGTACCGACAACACGTCGATTGCGCGGGTGGTAATGATTTCTACAGAAGCCGTCATACCTGGACGAAAGGGCGAAAGCTTGGTTTTCTTGTCGATTAGATCCTGATATGATTCAGGTAGGATCTTGATTTTCACTTCAAATTCCGTTACGGCATCCGTACTTGAACCCGCGCTTGAACTGGCTGCTCCATTGGCCGTATTGGCAATGGAAGTGACAATGCCTTTAAACTTTTTATTTAAGCTGGTAAAAGCATCTACGTCAATAATAACTGTATCATTTAGTGCTACCCGTACAATGTCATTTTCGTTTACGTTTACCCGCACCTCCATATTGTTCAGGTCGGCAATGCGCAGGATTTCAGTACCAGCCATTTGAGAGGTACCTACTACCCGCTCGCCCTGTTCTACATTCAGCAAGGAAACCGTACCATTTTCAGGTGCATATATTTGGGTTTTGCGCAGGTTCTCATTCGCATTACGCAAGGTAGCCTCGGTGCTTTGTACACTAAAGCGAGCGGCTTCGGTATTGGCTTTGGCTGCCTCTAAATCCTGTTTAGCTACGGCATAATCGGCTCTGAATTGCTCAAAGTCGGCATCGGAAATCACTTTGTCGTTGTGCAGTTTATCATTTCGTTCAAAGGCCAGCTTTACCCGCATCAATCGGGCTTCTGACTGTGCTAGGGTAGCCCTGGCCTGAGAATAGATGGCTTTGTTATTATTGACACTGGCCTTGGCTTGGTCTAACAAAGATTCGTAGTTGTCGGGGCGGATCTTGAGTAGCAGTTGGCCTTTCCTTACCGAGTCACCTTCTTTTACATTCAAGGCAATAATTTCCCCAGAGACATCAGGGCTGATCTTGACTTCGACTATCGGCTGTACTTTACCCGAGGCACTTACTTTTTCAATGATATCTACTCGCTTAGATTTGGCAAATACGACTTCAGTCACTGGTACTTTGCCAATCCAGCCTGCTTGTTTGGCAATGAATGCTCCCGCCATTAATCCAAATGCGATAACTCCCAATATGATTAGAAGCCTCTTTGAACTGTTCTTAGCCATTTTAAATTTAAATTATATATAAGGTTAGAAATTAACTTATTAGGTTTGTTTTTAGAAGGTCAAGGGTTTGTTTTGGTAAAAATCCAAGACTTTAGCTCTGAATACATAATTGTACTTCGCTTGTACCAGATTGGCTTGTGCTCGGTTCAGGTTGTTCTTCGCTAAAGTAAAATCCAGTGAGTTGAGCGCACCAACGTTGAACCGTATTTCTGCCGATTTGAAAGAAAGCTCCAATGCTTCTACCTGGTTTTTGTAAGCTATGTATTGTTGGGCAGAAGAGGTCATATTGGTATACGCCTGCTCAATGCTCTGCCTCAACTGTATGCGGGTATTTTGAGCCGTGTACTCAGAATTTTTTTGCTGAATTACCGCATTAGCTACCTGGGTGCGTCTCTGTAAACCGTTAAAGATAGGAATGCTTAAAGTAAAGCGAAAACCCTTATTTTGGGATTTATCCAATTGATCGAAGTAAGGGACTATTACATCTTTGGTGTGAAACGTGGTTGTGGCAATCATTACTGGTATTTTACTTCCATTTACATCGACATATACGGAAGTATTAGGATCAATTCCACTGTAAGGGCCAACTTCTGTAGTTGAACTGCCATCCGGAATAGGTTTCTTGAAAGATGTAGAATAGGCACTACCGATAGAGGCACCAAAGCTAAGAGAGGGAAGTAAACCGCCTCTGGCAACAGCTACCGCTCTCTGATTGCTTTGTACGGTTAAGTCGGCACTCAGGATATTGGGTTGGCTGTTTTGGGCGATTTCGTAAATATCCTGCGAAGAAATACCGAATGATGCCATGCTTGGATCATTTAATCGAATGCTCTCAATATCAAAAGTCCGATTGGCCGGAAGATTCATGGTTTGCATCAGGTTCAACCGGGCAAGCTGAAGGTTATTCTGAGCCGTTACCAAGGATAATTCATCATTAGCCAATTGTGCTTTCAAATCCAGTAAATTATTCTGAGGCAGTGAACCAGCATTGACCAGTTTTTCGGTACGTACGACCTGGGCTTGTGTACTGGCTACCTGAATTTGAGCTACTCCGACCAATTCCTTATTTTGCAGCACCTGCAAATATCCTAAAGCCACATTGAGAGAAGTAATATTTTTATTCTGCTCTACCGTCAACTGATTGGCTTGCTGAAGCAGCATATATTGCCTGATCGTATTGATTTGTTGAAACCCACTGAATAAATTCATGTTAGCATCTAAGCTCAAGGGGTTCGATTGTACTGTCTGGTCCTCATAAGCGTTGGTTCGTGGGTTTACCACACGACCGGTACTGTACTGATAAGAGGTAGAGGCATTGATATTGGGCAGTATGCTAGCTCTGGATTGATTCAGAGAAGCCTGACTGGATAGGACTGTCAACTGACTTTGCTTGATAGCAATGTTATACACTATCGCATAATCAACGCACTCTTGCAAAGACCATACGCCATCGGTAGGAACGACTGGTTGCGCAGCGGCTTTCACTGTCGGGTTAACTGCCCGTGTAGTATCGGCAGTGGTGGCCACTCGGGTGGTATCTTTCAGTGGATTCTGGGCGTGTACGCTTCCGGTTATTAAGCAAGCAAGTACACAAAAAGGCAAGCGTCTACATGTAAGCATGGGTCAAATTAAGTTTATGAGTTAAGGAGCGGCGTTGGAGGAATTTAGGTTTTATAACATCATGAGAACTCATCTACTCATAAACTCCTCAACATTAACTGTACTGATTTAAAAGTATATTGCAAGCAAGCCCTAATCATTGTTCAAGCTTCAAGCATTGCCAACTTAAAACGGTTTTCAATGTTAGTCACTAATATTAAAGAGATAAAAGAATTTAGTACAAACGGTGAAATGCTTACATGAATATTTTCTTCAATACTGCGTTAGTTCAGCAGGATCACTTGAACCTAGCGCTAAATGACCGGGCCTTTAGCTATGGTGATGGCCTGTTTGAAACACTCATTTCTCTCCAAGGTCAGCTTCTTTTCTGGCCTAATCACTACCAAAGGCTCTCTGCTGGCATGGCTGCCCTAGCGATGCAACCGCCCGAATACTTCAGCGCTGCCTTGCTCGAAAAACAGATGCAACAGTTGCTGAATGCCAATGAACTGACTGATACAGCCCGGCTGCGAATCCAGGTATGGCGGCAAGCTGGCGGACTGTATACGCCCACCACGCAAGCGGTGAATGTGCTTATTACTGCCCAAGCGTGCGCACGGCCTCAGGTATCAGTCAAACGGAAGGCGCTATTTTACAAAGATCACCGGCTACATTATTCCACCATTTCAGCTTATAAAACATGCAATGCCCTTCCTTACGTATTGGCTGGCATTGCCAAAACACAAGCGGACGCCGAAGAGATGATTTTGTTGGATACCAACGGCTATTTGGCCGAGTGTGTGGCCTCTAATCTCTTCTGGATAAAAGATCAGGTTTTTTACACGCCTTCCTTACAAAGCGGTTGTATAGCGGGTATTATGCGTCAGCAAATTATTCAACGCATTCAGACACGCGGCTTATCAGTAAGAGAAGGGTTATTTAACAAAGAAATGCTGCTCGAAGCAGATGATGCCTTTTGTTGCAATGTAGCAGGCATACAGTGGCTAGCACAAATCGAAAACAAGGAATTTTCGGAAGAAAGGAGGCCGGCAATAGAGCAATGGTTGTTCTCTTGGAGTAGCTAGATATGCTGATTGGAGAGCTTGCCATTAGAAATAGAAAGCACAATTCCCCTTACTATCAAACTATCGACAACGGGGCTGCCTTACCGACTTGCCTTAAGGTTACATTTGTGGGAGCACGTCCGTAACAGCATATAAATCCCGAAGGGATGGAAAGATTATAGGATGGAGCAAGAATAGACAACAAAACCCTGAAAGGGTGCAATAATCACACGCCATAATGCCACCCTTTTGGGGTTTTTCGCTTAATACCTTTTTTCGTTTTTGCTATAATCATTTCAGCCCTTCGGGCTTACTCCCGTTCGGGTGATTATTGTTACATGCTACCCTAAATTGGAGGGCAGTTCGCCCGCATCGGCGAACCGACTGCGATTAAAACCTGGAAATCAGCGAAGTTCTAAACTTAAACCCTTCAAGAGTTTTGACATTCTATCACCCGAAAGGGAGTAAGTAGTTATCGATAAATAAACGATACTGATTGCTCATCATTTAACTCCTATTAAAATTCTGGTGAGGGCTGGATGGGCGGTTTACTCTGCCGCTTCTTTTCAAGATATTGCCGATAGTCGGCCAGGATGTTGCCAAGAAAAATATTTACCCGGTAGCTGTAATACCATCCATCGAAGTCGCCCTTAAAATCAACTTCCATCATTGATTTCCGGTAACCGGCCAAGGCACTCAAGCCTACCCATCGCGTAGGCTTAAATAGCACGCTTAGCCCGCCAGAAACGGGTACAAATAAGCCACTCTTTTCCTTTACCATCACCTGGCTAGTATTGCTGATAGAGAAACGGCTATTACCCACGCCCACCTCAAAAGGCACGCTCAACTCGACCCATCGGGTATTATAAACAGTATAAGCAAAATTGGGGGTAATGAAATACAAATTTAAAAGCGGAAAAAGGGTGTCGCGGTGGTCTTGAACCGATACGTAGGTATGCTCTTGGTAATTTCTTCGTAAGGTGTAGGCACCTAGCCCAATCCGATAGCGCTTCCGATATTTGACTCCCACATTAATTCCATGAATTTTGACGGGTGAGTTTTTGACAAATGAATCGCGATTGTCCAGTATCAAACTGAAGCCCAGCTTAGACTTGGGGAACGCCAAGGTAGAGTCAGTCGGTGGCGATGCTAGCACTTGTGTATACATGGCCAGCCCTACCAAAACACCTAAAAGAGTACCCCAGATTGTTCGTTGCATGTGAGTTTGCCGGTTTAGCCACCTTTTCCCTCATGCAATTTACTTGTAAATAGCTCTCCCTTACCGATGCACCTTTGGTCAAATCTTACACTGTAGGCTCAGTATAAATTATTCATTTTCAGCCTTATGCTTATTCACTCATTTGTTATCCGCCAATATCAAAAAGGGCTTTTAATTCAATGGCATCGCTGGCTTTCATTCGCCCGGCCAGCACGAGGCGCAACTGGCGGCGGCGCAAAGCACTCTGGTAAAGCTCCTTCTCGGCATCGGTTTCTGGCACTACAACAGGTACATCAATGGGCTTGCCTCCCTGATCGACCGCAACGAAGGTAAAAAATGCCTTATTGGTCTGTACTTTTTTCTGGCCTGGAATATCTTCTGCCCACACATCAATCGATACCTCCATCGATGAGCTGAAGGCGCGAGTAACCTGGGCTTGCAACGTGACCACATTGCCTAATTTGATCGGTTCAGCAAAAGACACATTGTCTACTGAGGCAGTCACAACCGTACGGCCAGAGTGTTTTTGTGCAGCAATGGCCGAAACAATATCCATCCAATGCATCATTCGCCCACCCATCAGATTGTTGAGCGTATTAGTATCGTTGGGCAGTACTAATTCTGTCTTCGTAGTAAATGATTCGCGGGCGTATTTTTGTTTCGTCATATCAGTTTACAATTAACAATAAACAGTTAATAATTAACAAGGATCATTGCTAACTGTTTATTGTTAATTGATCATTGTCTCTATTTCCAGCCGTGTTTTCCTAGTAGTGGTACGAAGCTAAAGAAGTCAAATTCTTCTTTGGTAATTTTCTGGCTGCCCGTCCGGGTAATGCGTAGCATTTTCTGTTTGTCGCTATCGCCCACAGGAATTACTAGCACACCCATCAATTTC
>JAZKGK010000245.1:0-8090 GCA_040385915.1 Bacteroidota bacterium | reverse complement strand
AGTTCCAGCTCCGTAGCGGAGGGTTTAAACCCTCCGCTACGGAGCTGAATAGCTGTTTTCCTCAACCCTTGCAGAATATAATGAGCCATGAATACTATAGCTTTATCACCGACAACTCATCTATAATTAGCGATTAACAAGCAGCTTTTTCGTGATGGTAGCTTGGTCAGTCCGCAGATTTATAAGGGGTCATTGGGATTGTTTAAGGTCAGCAGTCCCAAGGCATAGTTGGGGGTTTCGCAGCCGCTGCCAGAGAAAGCAATAAACGTGCGCCCGTTGTGCTGCAACACCGACGGTCCTTCGTTCAGTGGCCGGTCATTTTCCCAGCCGGTGGTTTGTGGGACGTTTGGTTGGGAAATGATGACACGGCGGCCAGTGATAGTCCAGGGGTTGGACATGCGGGCAATGACGATGCTTTGTCCAAAATCGCCACTGGACCAAACGAAATAGTTGGCCCCATTGAGCTGCAACACCGTGCCGTCGATCGCCCAATCTTCCGAATCTTTAATTTGGGCAATGAAGCGCCAGGGAGCAGAAAATGGGTCACCTGTTCCGCCCTCAAGCACAAAGTTGCGCTGGGAATCCAGGTTGCCATTGGTTCCGGCGGTGAAATAGGCGTACCAGCGTCCATTAATCCGGTGAATTTCGGGAGCCCAATAGTTACAACAGGGATGGTTACGGTTATTTGGATCACGTGCAAAGATCTCCGTCAGCGGAGCCCGTTTCAGGCCATCAAGTGTAGGCGACCGTCGAATGGCTACGTTGCCTCCGGTGGTGCCAGTTAAGTAGTAATTCCCTTCGTAATAAGTGATAAATGGATCAGCCAGATCGCTGATGGGGTTAGATAAATTTTGAGCTTTCAGAGAAAAAGAAAGCAACCAAACAAAGGCAAGACATACCTGCCAGCAAAGGGGTAGTTTGTTCTTTAACATGGTTAATTTAGTTTAGGTTGATAAAGTATTTAAGCGGCACTCATAAGCATTTGATTAAATTAAATTTAGGGGCTAGATAGACTTGAGAAAGAGATACCTAACGGTACTCTTTCCCAAGCTTATTCTAAGAAATCCAACTAACTAATTAATTAATTGAATGATTGAATGATTGGCTTAATGCCTCACCTGAAGTTTCTTGATTAGGATTGCGCCAGTATTGGCTCGCACCGAAACCAAATAGAGACCATCAGAGAAAGCATTGGTATGGAGGGCATGCTGATTGCCTTTCACCACCTGCTGAGTCATTTGGCTTCCTTGCATATTGATAACTGTCAACACGACAGCTTCCTTAGTGAAACCTTCCCAGCTTACATTCACCACCTCACTGGCCGGATTAGGGGCAAGCGTCAAGACAGCAGTCACATCTGAAGTAGCTTCGCCTAAACGGGCAAAAGCAGGAACTGGCTCGATAGCCCATTGCTGACAGGCAGCCGAGTTCCAAGGGAATTGGTTCACTTGTGCGCCATCGTTCATCAGGGCACTGCCTACTTCCAGCACTTGCGTAGAATGACGAGCCGTCAGTTTGAAGAAACCACCATCGGTTGGTTCAATTTTCCACTGTTGGCAAGCACAGTCATTGCTGGGCCACTGGTTGGCTTTGGCACTGTTGGTAGTCAAGGCAGAGCCGATTTCCAGTGCTTGATTGGAGTGTTGCGCCGTCAGTTTGTAATAGCCATTGTCGGTCGCTATGATTTTCCAGCGTTGGCAATTACCACCCAACCAAGTCCACTGTTGCACTTTCATGCCATTTTCCAGCGAACAGCCATTCACATCCAGCACCTTGCCCGATTGGCGGTTAACCAAGCGATACACCCCGGCAGGAATAGGGTCATTATTACCACCACCGGTCGAGAAGGTGATTTTATTGAGGTTGAAATTACCGGCATCCGCAAATACGCGCAACACGTGTTGACCAGCGGTCAAGGTTACCGTCTTGGTCACACTCTGCCAGGTCTGCCAATCGCCCGTGTTAGGTACGGCAATATTATTACTGATATTTACTCCATCCCATTCCAGGTGGAAAACACCGGTAGCGAATACCGAAGCCACCCGTGCATTGATGGTATAACTACCCGCCGAAGCGGCATTCACCGTGTATTCCATCCATTCGCCGTTGTTGATCCAGCCTAAGCCAGCACTGTTTTCAGCGGTAGTGAACACATCGGGACCAGCCGTGCGTAGCACCCCACCCAGGTTGGCTTCTTCGGTATCGTGGTAAGCCACGCCTTCAACGCCATTGTCAAAATTCTCGGCTTCTACTACACCAGGAATAGCGGTGGCATTGGGGCCAGGGAAGGGCGTTTGTATTGGCGGGTTACCTTGGGCAGTAAACGTAAACTTGCTGGTATTGAACTCCTTGGCATCGATCACAAAGCGCATCACGTGCTGGCCAGCGGTTAGATTCACTGTTTTGCTCACCGTCTGCCAGGTCTGCCAGCCGCCCGTGTTGGGTACAGCTACTGCGCCGGTGATATTCGTTCCATCCATTTCGATATGGAAATTGCCGGTAGTCAATGGGGAAGATAAACGGGCAGCCATCGTATAAGCACCGGAAGTAGCTACATTGACGGTATATTCCAGCCATTCACCATTGTCCGAGAAAGCTACATTTTCGCCACCTTCACTGCAAGGTTCGGTATCGACACCTTCGCCTTCGCGAAAAGGCCCAATCAGGTTAGGAACTGTAGTATCGTGATACGCCACGCCTTCACCGCCGTTGTCAAAATTCTCGGCTTCTACTATGCCTGGAATTGGGGTTGGGTTGGGCCCCGGATAGGGCGTTTGGGTAATGACCAATTGACCTGCAATAAATCTATAATTGAATCTTCCGTTAGGCGCAATATCTCCTTTGTCAATAAAATCCATGATATCAGGATTAGAAGGAATATTATCTACCCATTTGAAATCGAGTGAGAAATTATCGTTACTCAATCCGAAGGTCGCCTTAGAAACCTGAATATGCAGTTGGTTTCCGCTTACGGCAAAGGGTGCATCCCCTACTTTTGTCCAGTTCCAACCACCATTGCTTTTCTCAACAGAACACGTATTTCCATTCCGGCTTCTGTTAATCAAGAAGTCATAACCTTCCCAACCCGTATTTTTATTTTTATCAGTATCGACCATCAGCATCATCCAGTTGCCATCGGCAGTAGACGAAAGCGTATTCACGGTACTGGCATAAAAATAAACATTGGCGTTGTCGCGGGCTACTTTAGCGACTTTGATATCGTTTCTACCAGAGGTATTGGTATAATGTATGGCCGGGGTAAAACCATCGGTATTTCTGTGGCGGATATCGGCTATATCATCTCTGAACTCCGGTCCTACCTCATTCCACTGCGCATAATTAGTATTGATTTGAATGGTCTTTGCTACGGTAGACAGCGGAATAGGTCTTACTCCTTTGTACTTACGCGCATTGGCCACTAACTGATAGTAGTAATGATCTTTATTGACTGATTTACTAGGCTCGATATCCCGGTTGAATTCAGCATTGTACAAATCCACAAAAAAAGTTTCTCCCTCAGTAAGGGTTTTACCAAGCATCTTAGGACGGCCAAATTGATCGCCATAGGTAAGTCGTTGGGCGAGCCACTCGTTCCACTGGGTCACCATTACAATGGGCGGACTAGCTTCCAGGGCACGGCTCCATTGCTGGTCGAAGTAGCGGCCCTGCGGCGTAAGTGGATTGAGTTGAAATTGATCGGGTGCTGGCTGCCCCTGACCTACCAGGAAGCTTTTCCCCAAGTTGTCGACAGGGTGTCCGGCAGTAGTAACACTCATTTCTTCTACCACGCCCGAAGGGCTTTTCCGCTCGGTCTGTGGGAAGTGGTCGATCCAAGTCCATTCGCCCAGGCGATTGGGGTCATTCCAGGCCCAGGTATAGCGCATCGTGAAAAAGTCTTTCTGTTGCTGCGTAACCGAATTGGGGTCAACCATCAGGAGTGGTTTTCCATTTAAGTAAGCCCAATGTTGTTGAAACTTTCCAGGTGCGTAAAAGGCATTCCATAACAATTGGACTGTGGCTCCGGGATTGGTGTTGACGATGAAGGAAACCTTGGGCGTTTTTTTGCCCTGTGCGTTCAGTTCATCCAATAACTCGAAAACGCCCGTTACTGCCCCTTCATAAATGGCGGCATTGGTGTTGTCAAAATAGATGTGGTCAATGCCAGCATCCATCATCATTTGCAGGTGCTTAGAAATTACGAACCTGTCCATGTTGTTATAATACCCCATCCAAGGTTCGCCCCACCAATGGAACATGGGCACGGGTCCGAGCGCCGGATTGTTGGGGTTGGCTTGCAGTATTTTGGAAATATCCCATGGTCCCCAGTACGACGCATCAGTGTGATACTCATGCCAGATGTAATAAAACATCGCGAGCGTTTTGTTGGCCTTTGGATTGCCCACCTGGCTATTATCTGGAAGCGTACGACCGAGGCCATCCGTTCCAACCCAGGTGTCACTATACGTATCCCAGCTCTGGGCTTGGAGCAAAGCTGGCGTGAGGAATAACGCTAAAAGCAGCTTGAAATGGATAAGCGTTTTCTTAATTGGAGGGGTAACTTTTTTCATTGTAAGAATTTGGTTAAAAGCATGGATGAGCAATCGGTAATGAGCAATGAGCAATGAGCAATGAACAATGAACAATTACGTATCTAACTGAAAATCAGTAATATTTACTTGACTTACAATCAATTTGTTCATTACTCATTACTCATCACTCATTACTTAATGCTCATTGTTTAATGCTTAACTATAACCTTTTTCCGAACGGTAGTCTGGCCAGATTTCAAGGTAATGATGTAAAGACCATTGTTGAATTCTGTTGTGCGAATGGTATGAGAAGTGCCTTTTACCTCGTGGGTATATACTTTCTGGCCTTTCATATTCACCATCGCTAATACCGCACCTTTCGACTCAATTCCTGCCCAAGTGACAGTAACCAAATCATTGGCTGGGTTAGGCGAAAGTTGTATCGCTGGTGTAGCAGCCGATGAAACTTCCTCTACACCTTGGCGAGCAAAAGCAGCGATTGGCTCAATGGCCCACTGCTGACAAGCAGCCGTGTTCCAAGGGAATTGATTCACTTGTGCGCCATCGGTCATCAAGGCACTGCCTACTTCCAATACTTGGGTAGAATGACGGGCCGTCAGTTTGTAGAAACCGCCACTGGTGGCTTCCACTTTCCACTGTTGGCAAAAACAGTCATTGCTGGGCCACTGGTTGGCTTTGGCGCCGTCGGTAGTCAAGGCAGAACCGATTTCCAGGGCTTGATTGGAGTGTTGAGCCGTGATTTTGAAATAACCATTGTCAGTCGCGGTGAACTTCCAACGTTGGCAATTGCCACCTAACCAAGTCCACTGTTGTACTTTCATGCCATTGGTCAACGCGCACTCGTTCACATCCAGCACCTTGCCCGATTGGCGGTTGACCAAGCGATACACGCTGCCTGAAACAGGAAAGGGCTCATTTCCCCCTTGAGAGAAGGTGATTTTGTTTAGGTTGAAGTTACCCGCATCAGCAAATACGCGCAAGATGTGTTGACCAGCGGTCAATGTCACCGTCTTGGTTACGCTCTGCCAGGTCTGCCAATCGCCCGTGTTAGGTACGGCGATGTTGCCACTGATATTCACGCCATCCCATTCCAGGTGAAAAACACCGGTGTTGAACACGGAGGCCACGCGAGCGTTGATATTGAAGCTGCCAGCTGAAGCGGCATTGACGGTATATTCCATCCATTCGCCATTGTTGATCCAACCCAGGGCATTGGTACCTTCTGAACTAACGCAAGTGAACACATCCGGACCTAAGCGTGATCCAACACCACCTTGATTAGCTTCTTCCGAATCATGGTAAGCAATGCTTTCGCCACCGTTATCGAAGTTCTCGGCTTCTACCGTGCCAGGAATAGCAGCAGCATTAGGGCCAGGGAAAGGCGTTTGGATAGCGCCTTGGGCAGTAAAATTAAATTTGTTGGTGTTGAACTCCTTGGTGTCAATCACAAAACGCATGATGTGCTGACCAGCGGTCAAATTCACCGTTTTGCTTACGTTGGTCCAGGTCTGCCAGCCGCCCGTATTAGGCACAGATAAAGCACCGGTGACGTTCGTTCCGTCCATTTCGATATGGAAACGGCCAGTAGTAAACGGCGAGGACACGCGGGCATCGAAGGTATAAGCACCAGCCGCAGCGACCTTGACGGTATATTCCAACCATTCGGTATCGGCCGAGAAGGCCAGGTTGCTGCCGCCTTCACTGCAATTCTCAATATCTACAGCGGTGTTGGTACGGAAGGGTCCAATCAGGTTAGTAGGCGTAGTATCGTGGTAAGATACCCCTTCGCCCCCATTATCAAAATTTTCTGCTTCTACAAAGCCTGGAATTGGAATTACCCCCGCATAAGGCGTTTGCTCAGTTGGAGTCGTTCCTTTGAATTCAGCGATCTTAGTCTTCATCAAGTCATAGTACTGGAAGCCATGACCACCTGCCATGGGCTCAATATCAGAACTGAATTCAGTCAGATACTGATCCACAAAAAACGGATGGGTCTGATTGTCAGGGTCACTGCTTATGTTAGGAGATACCCATTCGTTCCAGGAGTGAATGAATACGATCTTAGCACCCGATGTTTTGGCATAGTCCATGTATTTGGTGAAAAACTTACCGTTATCGCGTCCTTGAGAACCCGGCAGAAAGCGATCCCGTTCCCAGCCACCACATGAAACGGGTGCACATACTTGTTCGGGTTGTCCCTGGTACATAAAGGGCGGAGGAGGATTAACTGCATTGGTTTTGAAATTCCAGAAAGCGCCTTCGTTATTCAAAGCCCAGCAATGGCGAGTAGTATAGTTGCCAAATTTGCCATGGGTAGGTACAGCCGGTTGTATGACAGGGTTGCCGCGGTCGCTATCACCACCCAACGCGTCAGCCACCAACACCAGCTTTTTGCCCAGGTAGTTGAAGAACAGGTCAGGAGAATACTTGGTAAAGAACAAGTTTTCTACTCTACCCAGGTTGACCTCATCCATCACAAAGAAAACAATCTTTGGTGTGGGCAAGCCCTGCTGCATGCGCCATTGCCACCGGTTACATACCGCTTGCATACATGACACGTATTCTGGGCCAGAAGGCGTATAGTCCAAGGTACCGTTGGTATTATCAAAAACAATGAAATCCACCCCCGCTTGCGCCATCAGGTCAGCGTGCCAGTCCAGCAGTTCGTTGTTGGGTGTAGCAGGCGAATTGATGTACATACGGAAGTTGTTTTTGATCGTACCATCGCCGTGGGTGGCTGCCCAATACGGCTTGCCCCAGAAGTTAGGGACGAAGAAAGGACTAAAGGGTGGGTTTTGCCCATTCTGAATCCAAGAATCGCCTGAAGGTGATATGTTGACGGGGTGATAAAAACTATCTCCAAAAATGGGGAAATAGAAGAGTGCTGCGTACTTCTGGTCCTGAGCCGCGGCTGGCTGAGCCAGGAAGAGCAGTCCAGCGATCAGGCTCAAAAAAAGCGATCGAATTTGTAATGAGTTAATTTTCATTGGGTTAAAAGGTGTTAAAAGTGAAGGAAATAAAAAAAAGGAAATAAAAAACCAATTAGCAATATAAGCCAATCGGTTTGCCGATGAATATCTCATCAGCAAACCGAAAATTTTCTCTATTTGCTGAGAAGCAGCTTCTGTCTCACCATCGTCTGGTCAGCCCGTACTGCAACGAAGTACAGGCCAGAGGCCAAAGAAGCAGTGTTGAGTGTGTGGGTGTTAACGCCCTTTACCACTTGCTGAAGCACGATCTTTCCTTGGGCATTCACCAACGTTAAGACCGTTTCCGCTTCACCCAATCCATCCCAACTCAGATTAACCTGATCGCTAGCCGGATTAGGAGACAGTTTCAAGGATGCCGCCGCAGCGACTTCTTCTACGCCTTGACGGGCTAGAGCAGAGACTGGTTCAATGGCCCATTGCTGACAAGCAGCCGTGTTCCAGGGGAATTGGTTCACTTGTGCGCCATCGGTCATCAAGGCATTGCCTACTTCCAGCACTTGGGTAGAATGACGGGCCGTCAGTTTGTAGAAACCGCCACTGGTGGCTTCCA
>JAZKGK010000244.1:0-8027 GCA_040385915.1 Bacteroidota bacterium | reverse complement strand
GTTCCATCAAAACTTAAAACCGTCCCAGTTAATTGTTAATTGTTAATTGTTAATTACCCATGCTTTCTTCCCGACAACTTTTTTTACAAAACCTGGCTCAAACCACTGACTTTCCCTTGCTCATTGAAATTGAACGAGCGGAAGGCGTATATATGTACGGTCCGGATGGGAAGCGGTACCTGGACTTAATCTCTGGGATTGGGGTTAGCAATGTGGGGCACCGGCACCCGAAAGTTGTGCAGGCAATCAAGGATCAGGCCGACAAGTATCTGCATTTGATGGTATATGGCGAGTTGGTGCAAACCCCTCAAACATCGCTGGCGTATGCATTAACCCAACATCTTCCCTCCTCGCTCAATAATGTGTACTTCACTAACTCAGGTAGCGAAGCCATCGAAGGAGCCATGAAACTGGCTAAACGTTTTACCAAACGTCAAGAAATCATCTCGTGCTTCAATGCTTACCACGGCTCTTCACAAGGTGCATTATCGGTAAGCGGCAGTGAAGTATTTAAGCGGGCTTACCGTCCTCTATTGCCTGGTATCCGTCATATCCGCTTTAATGAGCCCGATGATTTAAAACACATCTCCAGCCAAACGGCAGCGATATTAATTGAAACGGTGCAGGGAGAAGCAGGCGTGCATGTGCCCGATATGGCCTATATGCTCGCGCTGCGCGAAAGGTGCAACCAAACAGGAACGCTACTCATATTAGATGAAATACAAGCGGGTTTTGGTCGGACGGGTGCGCTGTTTGCTTTCCAGCATTTTGGCATTGTGCCCGATATTCTGGTATGTGCCAAAGGAATGGGTGGCGGCATGCCGATTGGGGCTTTTATTGCCTCTCGCGAAATCATGGGAACGCTGAAAGAAAATCCAATGCTGGGTCATATTACTACCTTTGGTGGACATCCAGTCAGTTGTGCGGCCTCGTTAGCCACCCTGGAAGTAATTATGGAGGAAAAGCTGATTGATACAGTACTAGCCAAAGAACAACTTTTCCGGTCATTGCTTGTCCATCCGGCTATCAAAGGCATCCGCAGCAAGGGATTAATGATGGCCGTAGAATTTGATTCGTTCGCCGTTTTGAAACCCATTATCGATCGCGCCATTGAACGAGGCATACTCACCGACTGGTTTTTATACTGTGACAATGCCATGCGCATCGCTCCTCCCCTGCTCATCACAGAAGCTCAAATAAGGGAAGCTTGTGAGGTAATTCTGGCTTGTATACGGTAGAAAGTTTAGAGTTGAAAGTCTAAATTCGTAAACCCTAAACTTTGATCTTTGAACTTTAAACTCCAAACTCCAAACTCCTCCATTGGCTATTCTACAACCTCTTGTCAATATTGCTGAAATCTGTGCCCGCCAACGGGTAAAGCAGGTTATTCTTTCGCCGGGTTCCCGTTGCGCCCATCTTACCCTAGCATTTGTCCGGCATCCGCAAATTACCACCCGCAGCATTAGCGACGAACGATCGGCTGCTTTCATTGCGCTTGGGATAGCACAGAAAACGGGCGAAACGACTGGCTTACTTTGTACTTCTGGTACGGCAGTCCTCAACTACGCACCCGCCATTGCCGAAGCGTTTTTCCAGCAAATTCCGCTGCTCGTATTCACTGCCGACCGCCCCGCCGAATGGATTGCTCAACAAGACGGACAAACCATTTACCAGCGAGATATTTATGGAAAACATGTCAAGTGTAGCTACGAACTGCCAGTTGACTACACTCATCCCGATGCCGTTTGGCACACGGAACGAATTATTAATGAAGCCATTAACTTAAGCCAGACTGCTCCGAAAGGCCCAGTACACGTGAATGTGCCCATCCGCGAGCCTTTCTATCCCAATGAAAACGAAACCCTAACGTTCAACCACGACGTCCGGCTTATCGAACGGCTTTCGGAAGAACGGATACTTAGCAAAGCGCAATGGACAGCATTGATGCAGGTTTGGGAAAATAGCGATAAAAAATTAATTGTGGCAGGTCAGTATACATATAGTGCAGATCTGCTCAATGCACTCAAACCATTGCAGGAAGAAGGGTTCATTCCTATGGTAGGCGATCTCATTAGTAATATACATCCGCTGGCTGACGCACTGAGGCACCAGGATATTTTTCTTTCGCACAATGATAACCAAGTATTGTCTGACCTGCAACCGGATCTTTTGATTACTTTTGGTCAATCAGTTATCTCCAAAAATTTAAAATTATACCTACGCAAGTACCGCCCTAATCAGCATTGGCATATTCAGGCGGCCGGCCCCGTAGCCGATCCCTTTCAAACCCTTACGCGTATTATTCCTATTGAGCCATTGTATTTTTTCCGTGAGCTATTTATTCATCTGGCGCTATCTCATACTTTACAAAACCAGGACACCGAATATATAGAATTAGAATCGGAGTATCATCGGCTCTGGCAACAGCAAAACCAGCAGGCAGCTAGCTTTCTTTCTCACTTTCTGAAGCAACAGCCGTTCAGTGACTTCTCCGCAGTAAGTTACGTGCTAGACGCATTGCCAGATAATAGTCTGCTGCACTTGGCCAATAGCATGACTGTACGGTACGCCAACTTTATGAGTTTGCCTCCCAACAAAAATATAGAAGTATTTGCTAACCGAGGCACGAGTGGCATCGATGGAAGTACCAGTACCGCCGTGGGAAGTGCATTAACTACCGACGTTCCAGTCGTTCTCATTACTGGTGATGTCGCTTTTTTCTACGATCGTAACGCACTATGGCACAATCATCTGCCTGGCAACCTACGCATCATCTTGCTAAATAACCACGGGGGAAATATCTTCCGTCTTCTGGACGGGCCAAGCCGCCAACCTGAACTAGACGAATATTTTGAAACCAAACAGCCTTTAACTGCCAAAAACACCGCTGCTGATGCAGGGATGGATTATTTATTCTGCGACAATGAAAAAGACTTGCTGACTTTACTACCAGACTTTTTCAAACTGGAGGGTAAGTCAAAATTATTGGAGATTAAAACTGATGGGAAAATAAATGCGAAAGTATTTTCGGCGTATAAAGCCAATTGGCAACCGCAATAAAGTAGCTGCCTTTATGATGAGCTAGATGAAATTATTGCTTCAGAAATACAGGAACGTAATACTGTGACCAGTTCCAATTGCCTCTTTTTTGTCTAACAGAAGAATTTAATACCACACTTCCGGAGGCAACAACAGGACTCTGATAGTAAGAAACTTTCACATTCATCTTGAATTTATTGGTCTTAGAAGGCACGTAAATAGCAAACTGCTTGCTTTCTCCTCCCTTTATCTGAGCAACAGGAAATTCGCTCTCATTAAAAGAATTCATATCAGAGCCATATTCAATAGTCAATAAATCGCCTTTACGTGACCAATTGTAGGTGATGGGTGTAGCAGCATCCACATATAATGAAGCTTTTGAATTGTTTATTACTGAAATGCTCACTTTGAGAGAATCGCCTGACTGGCTGAGCAATACATTCAATTTTGCTTTCGTATCTTCAAAAACGTAGCTCGCTCTTAATGCCTTTGGAAGACTTTTTTGCGTAGCTAATTTGTCTTCTTCCAACAATCTATTATTAGAAACACGCGCTTGATTATCTCCTGCCATTAATGTGGCTACACGATTTTTGTCAAAACTAGAAGCAATTTGCTGACCGAAAGAGTAACCAGAAAGGAAGACCAGAAGTACAAGCGTGGTAATTTTTTTCATAGCAGCGAAGTGTTTGCTAACAGTAATAATCAAAAACATTCGTATGTAAGATTTTTGCTTTATTGCTATTAATAACCAAAAACACTAAAATAGTAACCGCTTACTAATCCAATAATATAAATAGCAGTGAACAAGATAGTTAAATTTCAGATTAAACACTCAAAAACAGACACACAATCACCTTATTTTCAGCAATTTAAATCATTCATACAAAGACAATTACGACACCTTATTTTCGAAAGCTAAAGAGGTCAAAAGGCTAACAAACAGAGTTACTTATGGCCTATAAGGTGACTATCCACGAGCAATGATTCCTTATAATCTTGTCTATTAAACCTGAGCTAAATAATTTTTTAGCGCTTATTTACATCTTTCATCAACCATATGTTTGGCTTCTTTTTCGCCCAGGGCTAGCGAAAAACTCCACTCCTGGCAAGCTTTGGCCTCGTCACCGGTTGCCAAATAAGCCATTCCCAGATAGTAATGAATAAGATCAATATTATCCATAAGTTGACCCGCTTTTATTAAATCGGCAAGAGCCTTCTCATTTTCCTTTTTTTTCATAAAATAAATTCCTCGGTTTCGGTACGCCCAACCATTCTGGTCATCCAGCTGCAGAGAACGTTCTACATCAGCTAAACCTTCTTCTAGCTGTCCAAGTTGTATTTTCACAAATCCCCGATTGTTCACGTAATAGGGCTGCTTAGGATTCAATTGTACTGCTTTATTGAGCAACGACAAGGCGGTTGTGTAATTTTTTTCCTGTGCATAGAGCAAGCCCAGGTTATTATAGGCAAAATCTTGGAGACTATCGATAGATAGCGCCGTTCGGAAATCTTTTGCAGCTAGTGTATACTGTTTCAGATTGTAATGTAAAAAACCCCGGTTTACGTAAGCCTCTACATTATAAGGGTTTAATTGTAAAGCAAAATTAAAATCTTCCCTCGCACTAACGTAATTATTCATTTGTACCTTTACCATGGCTCTGCTCACGTACACATACGCTGAATCGTGGTATGTCTGGATTACCTTATTCAAATCATCCAAACTAGCTTTCAAATTGCCTACTTTAGCAAAGGCATTAGAGCGGTTATAGTAAGCATCTGTATAACTCGGATCGAGTCGAATAGCTTCATGATAATCATCAAGCGCATTTTTATATTTATTCAAATTATACCAAGCTATTCCTCTGTTGTTATAAGCATCGGCAAATGCAGGATCTTTTTCAATAGCTTCAGTATAAAAACGAACCGCTTCACTATACTCCTTTTGCCGAAGCTCCAAGTTACCACGCAAAAAATACTGCATCGTGGCATGATCACGTTTATCTCCACACGCCAGTAGCATCAAAAAAAAGGGTAACCAATGTAATCGATGAATTCTATTCATTTTCCGTACCAGGTACTGTTTGTATAACACTTACACCATTTTCCCCTTTCAAGGCTTGGCGCTGACCCCTAAATTTACGCAACAGATTAAACCTTCTGAGTAGCAATATATCAAAATGTGCCTGACTCGCTTAAAAAACTTGAAAATGTAACCAGAAATATGGTAATGTGCTGCTTAATAAATCGTCCGCCAAACGGATGCTGATATGCTGATAAATAATAATGTAAGACTGGAATTCTGAAGCTTACTTAATACTTATTAAAAATTCAATTTTATAAAATATGGCGAATGCCAGTAATCAGACGCAAATCCAGCACCTACACCTACGGGCAGGTTTCGGTCAGACAATCTCGATCATCCTAGCCGATTCCCGTAAATCCATCAAAGCAGTAGTGAAGCAATTGTTCAAAGATTCGCTTGATTACGTGCCCTTGCGAGTAGTAGAGGAAAACTCAATTAACCATAAAAAACTGAAGGAAAAATCATTAAACAGCCTGGATGACAACGAAAAAGACGAGCTTAGGGAAGAGATAAAAATGCTGGTCAAGGAATCCAAAACGCAAATAAAGGAACTCAACTTATTGTGGCTCGACCGAATGGCTAACGGTTCTGATTCTCTACGGCAAAAGATGACCTTATTCTGGCACGGTCATTTTGCATGCAAATCGCGCAATGCTTTCTTTACTCAACAGTATTTCAACACCTTGCAACAACATTCCTTGGGAAGTTTCGGCGAATTGCTCCATGCCATTTCCAAAAGTCCGGCCATGTTGCAGTTCCTTAATAATCAACAAAACAGAAAAAATAATCCCAACGAAAACTTTGCCCGCGAGGTAATGGAGCTTTTTACGTTGGGAAGAGGAAATTATACCGAAGCGGATATTAAAAATGCGGCACGAGCATTTACTGGCTGGGGATTTACGCAGGAAGGAGAGTATATTTTTCGCAAAAACCAGCACGATAACGACTCCAAAACCTTTTTCGGCAAAGCAGGCAACTTCATTGGCGAAGATATCATCGAAATGATATTAAAAAGGAAGGAAACAGCATTTTTCATCAGTCAAAAAATTTACCAATACTTTGTAAACGAAAAAGTTGATCCTAAACGAATACAGAATTTGGCCGACCGTTTTTATAAATCAGGCTATGACATCAAGGATTTGATGGAGTACATTTTTACTGCCGATTGGTTTTATGAACCCCAAAACATTGGTGTGCGCATCAAATCTCCGTTGGAATTAATAACCGGATTAACCAAGACACTGGATATTCATTTCGAAGAAAGAGACTCTTTGTTGTTCATTCAAAAGGTATTAGGGCAAATGGCCTTCTATCCGCCTACTGTTGCCGGCTGGCCTGAAGGGAAAAACTGGATCGATAGTTCAAGCCTAATCTTCCGGATGCACCTCCCCGAAGCTATCTTCAAAGCCTCCGAGGTCTCCGTAGAAGCCAAGGACGATGGTGATATCGATACTGAACACCTAGCCAAACGCAAGACTAATAACATTCAGGCAGAAATCAACTGGAGCACATTATTAAATTCTTTGGCTACTTCCCCAAAAGACATAATTATCGATCAGTTGGCTGTTTATCTACTGCAAATGCCTATTTCTGCCAAACAACGTTCTTTGATCGAAAAGAAAGTAGCTCAATCTACCACCCAAGAGGAATTAATCAAAAGCCTGACATTACACCTTATCACCCTGCCAGAATACCAATTGTGTTGATTTGAAACGACTACCAACAATTTGTTAATTATTCTTATGAATTCTAGAAGAGATTTTTTAAAGAAATCGGCTCTGGCAACGACTGGAACCATGCTCATCCCCAACTTTCTAAAAGCCTTTGAGGCAAACCAGATGGGCTTGTCGCAGGGTACACCGGATAGAATATTAGTTATTATACAGCTATCGGGCGGAAATGATGGCTTAAATACGATCGTACCTTATCGCAACGATATTTATTACCGTGAGCGGCCTAGCCTGGCGATTCCAAAAGAAAAAGTATTGCGTATCAACGACGAAATCGGATTCAATCCCGCTTTATCAGCGCTCAACGATATTTACGATGACGGTTTGCTCACCATTGTAAACAATGTAGGTTACCCCAACCCCGACCGTTCCCACTTTCGCTCCATGGACATCTGGCATACCGCCAGCGATGCGGATAAATACGTAAATACTGGCTGGATAGGTCGCTACTTGGATGCTAACTGCCCCACCAATTGCACTGAACCCTACAATGCCATTGAGGTAGACGATATGCTAAGCTTGGCTATGAAAGGCAATAAAATAAAAGGCCTTGCTGTAAAAAACCCTGAAAAATTGTATAAACAGGCGCATAACAGCTATTTTGAGCAACTTTCTACTAGTCAGTCATTCACCAATAACAGCAGCCTTGACGAACACGAGAATGTAAGCTACCTCTATAAAACCTTGGCTGAAACGCTCTCTTCTGCTGATTATATTTATAATAAATGGAATGGCTCGAAGATATATAAAACCAACCTGACCTACCCAGCCAGTGAAATAGGCAAACGACTAAAAACCGTGGCGGAGTTAATTTTGACTGGTATTAACACCAATGTATACTATGTTTCCATTTCTGGCTTCGATACTCACATAAACCAGTTAGAACAACAAAATCGTTTGTTACAGGCTTATTGCGAAGCGGTTAGTGTATTTACCCAAGATATGAAGGAGAACAACCGGATAGATGATGTAATGGTGATGACTTTCTCAGAATTTGGCCGACGAGTGAAGCAAAATGCCAGCAACGGCACCGACCACGGTACTGCCAATAACCTTTTCCTAATCAATGGGCGGTTGAAGAAAAGCAAAGTTTTCAACGAAGCGCCTAACTTAACTGATCTCGACGAAGGCGACCTAAAGTATACAATAGACTTCCGAAACATTTATGCAACCCT
>JAZKGK010000243.1:11272-18853 GCA_040385915.1 Bacteroidota bacterium | reverse complement strand
CGGCTAGGCGGCGGTTTTTTCTTGGATTGAAAAACCAAACGGCTCCCACCTGAATAATCGGGAAGGTAGTTCGGTAATAATTGAGGCTGGCGTTTGCCATTAAGTCTGGATTATAGCCCATCGAAGGGTCGAATTGTGAGCCCCATTGTAGCTGGCTGCCATCCATTTGCTTCTGAATCATTCCCGCTTGTATGCCCAAGGAAATCATTTGCGAGGCTTGCTTATCGAAGGGCAAGTTGTAAGCAAAAGAAACGTGCGCGCCCATAATACTGAAGCTGCCGTTTTCTCCAGCCACATCATTATACGCCGAAAGTCCGAGCGAATACGGATGCATTCGCCGGGGATTTTTGTGGGAAATGGGTGCAATGAACGAGAACTGCGAAGTGTTCTGCGCAAACCCCAGGCTTCTCCACTGCGTTCGGTGGTTGAGGCTGAAGACAATGTCCTTTTCTACCCCGGCCAACGCTGGATTTAGGTAAAGTGTAGCCGCATAATATTGCGAAAAGTGAGGGTCTTGTGCTTGCGCGGCTGGGCAAAAGTGGAGGAGACTGACGTAACAGGCGATCATAAACAGCCCATGGGAAACCTTGTTCCAGGCATCCCCAAGGGTGATTTTTGTCTCTGTTGTTCTGTGTTGGTTGGACATTTTCTTTAGCTTTCAGCACATCTGCTCACCTACTGCATCAAATTAATTATTCCTACTTTTTCAAAGGCTTGGCCGCTCGTAAGTTTGCCTTTCAGGGTATACGTATACACGCCCTGGCTTTCCAGTTTGCCGGTTGAGGCGCTGCGGCCATCCCATCCCGTCTGGGTAATGGCTGCCATCGACTGGCTTTCGTAGAGGAGGTTTCCCCAGCGGTTATAAATTCTTAGCAACAGCCCGTCTGCCGCCATCGATTTGCTGTATACCTTCCATACCTGTTCCTCGGGATTTGTGGCATTGGGCGAAAAGGCATTCGGAATGTACAGAATACTTTTGCTGGCCATTTCCAGGTTAGCCACACCCACAGCAAACAGATTGCCTGCTATGCGTAAGTGGCTGGTAATTGTTCCTTCTGACGCGTTTCCGGTAATAGCTTCTTTGCCCAGGCTACAGAAAAGGCTGTTTTCGTCGGTTGCTTCTACGATGATAGCACTATTCAGGTCTTCAATTTGATCATTAGCGTCCAGACCCAGCGTAATCAAGGCACCGTCGAAAGTGCCGGAGAGTACTTGCTTTTGCCAAAACCTGGCGGGCGATACTTTCAGCACCTCCTCGCAGGGCAGGGCAGGGGGACGTTGGATAAATGCTTCGAACGAAACGACAGGATCCACGCCATTGATTTGGTCCAGCACTACCGGACAATATTGGCCTTGCTTGCCAATGGGGAATAGTTTGTAGCCCAGTCCCCGGTGTGCCATTGCTCCGTTGATATACGAAGCCACGCTGCCACCGTCAATTTTTACCTTTTCTTCCAATAATAAACGACTTCCGGCCACAGGCGTCAGCAAGCCTTCGTCTAAAATGAGGGCGCTGTCTACCCGTGCATCGCTGGTGAGTGTTTTTTCGCCTTTGCCAGCCAACTGAAGCACGTAAAAAGATTGTTCGCTTCCCGGCTTGCTGTGCTTTACCTGTTGTGGTTCGTTGCCATTCAGCACCAAAGTTCCCCTGCCGTGATAGCTGCCCTGGTTTTCCCAATTGCCTGAAACGGCCAGGCTACCATTATTGATAAACGACCCCGTGTTTTGCACGCCTCCCTCTATGGTAATAATCGTTTGAGGGCTAACGTAGATGAGCTGTCCGCTATTGGTAAGTGTTTGGGCTTGGAGGGAAAGGATGGGCAAGAGTAGGCCAACCGCCAGCCAATACAGCAGTTTATAAGTAAATGATTGAATGAGCGAATGAGTTTTCAATTTATTTTATTACTGAGATGTAGTAATTCATTGCACCTGGATATTGGTTGCCATTGCTAGTATTCACAAACTTAACCGTTACCGTATCGGCGGCTGATACACGGGCATAGGCAATGACAATGTTGTCGGGTAAGTCGCCTTCGGGCGATAGGAAGACGGAAGAGCCCATGGTAGCACCAGGGACGGTAAAGTTATGGTAAAGGTATCCCTTGGAAGGAATGCCGCCTACATCTACGTTGAGTGTCAGTTTGATAATATGGGTAGCAGTGCCGGAAGTTGACCAGCTCATGACGCCAGCGGTGGTAGCCGTAAGTACCTGTCCATCGGCTGTAGGTGCGTCGGTCGGCAGCGTATAGGTGATATTTTTTGATTGGGCACCGCCTCGGAAGATGGTATAGTTGGAAGGAGAAATGCCGGTTTCGATGATGCCCAGCGTTCCAGCTACCGACAGTTTTTGTCCAGGATTATTGTTGCCTATTCCTACGTTTCCATTGTCCACAATCACCATTCGGGTAGCACTTCTGGTCAAGGGAGAAAGGGAGGAAATATTGTCATTGCTCACCCGGAACTCCATGCGCGCATCTAAGCTGCTATCAAGAACGGCAATGGCACCCAAATAATTGACGAAACTAGGCTTGTTTCGGAAGTGCAACACCGGCCCATTGCCCAGTCCTCCGCTGTTGGCTTCCAAAATCAGCATACTTACTTCCTGGCAGATAGGGCCGTCTTTCTTGATGTGCAGTGCCGCGTCAGGCATCGTGGTGCCAATGCCTACATCAGTTCCATTGTCAAATACGGTAGAGCTGGTAAGAGAAGTGGCTGAAGACCATTTGGGCAAGTAATCCGTTGTTCCTCCGCTCAATACTCCGTCGAGTGTGGTGGGAGTCCAAGTGCTGCCATTCATTTGTAGCACCTGGCCATTGGTGGGTTCAATGGCCGCAAGTGGCGTATTATGCAAGCCGGTTACGGTCAAAGCGCCGGTATTACTAAGCTGTGCATCCTGTGAAATGGTTACTTCCGTGGGCGACTTGGCCGCGTTTCCAACCAGAATCTTGCCATCCGTAAGCGTGCTTACAGTACCAGCGGGGCCTTGTGAACCAGTGGCGCCGGTGTCTCCTTTATCTCCCTTGTCTCCTTTGATTCCTTGCGGTCCGGCGGCGCCAGGCGCTCCTGTATCTCCTTTAATTCCTTGTAAACCAGTAATTCCTTGTGAACCAGTATCGCCTTTTGCTCCGGCAGCACCGTTGCCGCCTTTTATTCCTTGTAAGCCTTGCGCACCCGTGTCTCCTTTATCGCCTTTGAGGCCAGGAAGCCCTTGTGGCCCTGGCTGACTGGTGAGCTTCATGGCTAGTTTGTACTTTCCTTCTTCTTTTTGGTAGATGTTTCCCTGGGTGGTATCCAAGTAAAAGTCGCCCGAGGTGCCGAGGTTGTCAGCAGGAAGGCCAGCGCCTGAATGCCACACCGACCCGCTAGCGCTTGTGTTGCGTGCGCCTATTTCTATCCACTGGTTGTCTTTCCAGTAATAAAACTGGTTGGTGTTTTTGTCAAAAATAATCAGGCCATTATCGGTAGGCGTGAGGGTTGCGGTAAAAGCGGGGTTTGTTCTTTGGGCAGTGGTCAGCCTGGGTAATAATAAGCCTTGGTTGTTGTTGGGCGACGTCAGCTCCAACACCGCGTGCTTGTTAGGGGAGTTGGTGCCGATGCCTACGGAGTTTTGTGCCTGCAAAGGCTTGGCATACAGAAGCATAGTTGCCCATATACATAGCAGCAGGGAAACCGGGCCTAAGTCTCTACGGTAGTCAGAGAACATATTTATTTAATATTATATTTTATCGTCTGATTGAATTGGAGCTATCAGAAGACAAGGGTTTCATTGCCGTGCCCTTATGCGTTTTAACTTTAAAAATGGTAGGGCTCGAACCCCTGCCATACGTTACTGAAAGCGGACCGCTGAAAGCTAACGGCTTACTAAGGTGATGAAAATAATAGCTTGGAGATGCACCTGGCTATAAGGCATCCATACCAGAGCGTATGTTTTACCAAGTGTTTGGGTATATGAAGGGGGACGAAGGATGGCTGATTCAAAGGGAAATAACTCTAATCGCAAGATTTTCCTGATTTTGGCAAGATGCCTATAAGGGCATACCCCAGAAGCGAGTAAGCCCTGTTTTGAACTTACTCTTGTAAGTTTAATCAGGAGATATTCTCTGGTTACTGTAGCTCCTTGGCCGTTATTTCCAGTTCTCGGATAATTTGTCCACTGATGGCTTCCATTTGCTGGACAATATGGTTGAGGCTATCCGAGTCTACGGTGGTGGCCTGAAGCAGGGCAGATCCTTGCTCAATTACGGGGTCTAGCGCTAGTATATTCATCAGTTGTAGGGCTGGCCGCATTTTGTGCAGGATGCCACGAATTTGCGGGCTATTCTGGCTTAGTAAGGCCGATCGGTACTCTACTCTGAACTCTTCAAAAGATTGGATACAAACCCCCAAAAATTCTTTCTGGAAAGCAATATCGCCATCTGACATCACGGCCAGGTTGCTCAGATTGAAAAGCTTCTCGGCATGAAACTGAGTTGCCTCTTCCAGTACTTCAGTTGTTTCGGCCAGGGCAAGCACCTCTGTGGTCTCCGCTTGCTGAAGCGCTTCGGCCAACTTCAGCACTTCGGCCAATTCATTGTTTACTTCAGTCATTTGCACTTCCATACCTTCTGCTGCCTCCTTATTTACTTGATTTACTTGGGTTGTCGCTATCTCTTCTGAAGAAGTATATTTGACTATCTTGTTATATAATTCACTGGGATTGAATGGCTTGGTTACATAGTCGGTCATTCCGATGGCCTGCACTTTATTGATGACATCGAGCATGGCAGAAGCGGTAAGCGCCACAATGGGCAGTTGCTTATACTTCGGATTGTCGAGGCTACGAATAATTTTAGTGGCCTCGTAGCCATCCATTTCCGGCATTTGCAAATCCATGAGCACAATGTCATAATCGGTCTCTTGTATTTTATCTACCGCAATTTTGCCATTCACGGCATAGTCAGGCGAAATGCCCCATTTGTTCAAAAATTTGCGGGCAATCAGTTGATTGGTCGCATTGTCTTCTACCAGTAACAGTTTGACGTGGGGCAGGGGTGTATATAAAGATTCGGCAGGGCTGTTGAGTAGATAGGCTTCCTTTTTAATGCTTTTTTTCATGGCGAGCGTGAAGAAAAAACGGGAACCCTTGCCAAGCGTGCTTTCTACCTGTATCTGACTTTGCTGAAGTTCCAACAGGCGTTTAGTGATGGTAAGACCCAGGCCAGTACCTCCGAATTTACGGGTAGTGTCGGTGCTGGCTTGGGTGAAGCTTTCAAAAATATACCCTAGTTTGTCTGCTGAAATACCAATGCCCGTGTCTGTTACCGAGAAGTCGACATAGATGTTTTCGTTTTCTATCCGGTTGATGCCTACTTCTACTGTTACGCAGCCTTTCTCGGTAAATTTGATGGCATTGCTTATCAGGTTAGTGAGTACTTGGCTTAACCTCACTGGGTCGCCCAAAGTTGTAGGCGGAATTTCGCTGTCCAAGCGGATAATTAGTTGGATAGACTTTTCTTCAATTTGGAATTTCAGGGAATTTTTTACTTCGTTAATGAGTTTGGTCAGGCTAAAGTCAGTTTTTTCAAACACTATCTTCCCTGATTCTATTTTGCTGAAATCCAGGATGTCATTGATGAGTACCAGCAGGTTTTGTGATGCGAACTGTAGGGTTTGCAAATTCTCAATCTGGTCGGGCTTGGGGTTTTCTTGCAACAATAAGTACGTCATCCCAATCACGGCGTTCATCGGTGTACGGATTTCGTGACTCATAATAGAGAGGAACATTTCCTTGGCTTTCATGGAGTGTTCAGCCTCCACTTTGGCTTTCAGTAATTCTATTTCGGCCAGCTTCCGCTCCGTTACATCCTGAATGATACCTACCAGCTTTACTTGCTTGCCTTCCTCATATTCTATTTGGCCTCTGTTCAGCGTATGTCTTATGCCTTGGTTAGGCAAGAGCAACCGCAGTTCAACTTCGTAAGGTTGGCCATCCTCAATTATCTTATGAATTTTAGTAATCAGCAAAGGGGCATCCTCTGGGTGAAGCATCTGGGTATAGGTATCGAAAGAGGGAGCTATGCCGGTTGGTTCAAGTCCCAGGAGCCGGAAGGTTTCCTCTGACCAGGTAATTTCGCCGGTCAATTCCAGATCCATTTCCCAACTGCCCAGGCGTGCCAGTCGCTGAGATTCGGCCAACATTCTACGGCTGGAAATTAGCTTTTCTTCCGCTTCTTTTTGTTCATTGATGTCGGTAACAATGCCCAGCAGTTGCACTGTCCCATCTGTCTGAATGAAAGGCTTCTTGATTATTTGATACCAGATAGGGCCGGTTGCATTCAGGTTATAGCACTTTTCATACTTTACGGGTGGCTCATGAGGATTGATTTTTCCTTGACGCATAATTTCCTGATCCTCTTTCAGAATCAGGTCATTTTTTATATCGTCATCGGGCAGCAATTCTTCATAGGTTTGACCAACAATTTCCTGAATTGGTTTCTTGCAAAGACTAGAGGCTGCCTGGTTAACAAAAACAAAACGTCCTTCCCAATCTTTGACATACACCATATTAGGGCTGGCGTCTAATACTTGCTTGATAAACTCCTTCTGCGATTGCAGTTCATTCTCGACGATTTTGCGTTCAGTGATGTCAAAACCATATCCGATCGCAAACTTTATGTTTCCCGCGTCGTCCAGTGCCGGGCTATACCGCCGCAAGTGATAGGAAATTACCCCTTGGGCATTGGTCTGGCTTTCTTCCCACTCCACCTCACACTTTTGGGTCATCACCTGGGTTAGGAGCACATGCCGGTTTTCTGCTAATGTCATGGCTTTGTTGCGGTGTGCGCAGTAGTCAAAATCATTTTTGCCAATCATCCATTCGCGCACCGAAGCATCGCGTATAGCGGCTGGGTTGAGAAAAAGATACTGGTGGTGAAGGTCAATGACAACAACATCCGAGGGCAGTTGGTTGAGGATGGTTTCGTAAAACTCCCTTTGCTTGGTCAACTGTAGGTCAGTCGTATGCTGCTCGGTTACGTCCTGGAAGGTTACCACCAAGCCATCTTCCATTTTGACGGCACTAAATTGAAGCCAGCAGAGGTTTTGTTCCTTTTCGTATTGGTGCGTCAACTGCAAGGGTATACCCGTTTCTATGACTTGTGTATAGCGTTCAAACAGTCCTTCCATGGCACCACTTTCACAGACTTTTTCTTGCAAAAACCGTTTGCCTACCAACTGAGTAAATCCTTCGCCCATCAACAGGTCGGCCGTTTTGTTGATTAATATCCACTCCAGGTCTTCTATTTCTCCCGCCGCATTGCGGAGCGATTTGAGCGCCATAATGCCCGATGGAGAAGAATCCAATACGCTACTCAGCAGGTTTTTCAGGTTGTTCATTTCCTGGGCTGCTCGTTTGGTTTCCGAAATGTCGCGCGCTATGGTAGAAAAGTATTTCAGTGACCCATCGATGTTTTTATGGGCAATAATCATTTGAGATACGGGCATATCCTTTCCTTGCTTGGTTAGGAAAGTGCTTTCGCCCACCCAAACGCCCTCTTTGAGTGCAACCGGATGCGCTACCTTTCGGATATTCTCGGCACTGGC
>JAZKGK010000243.1:2604-11172 GCA_040385915.1 Bacteroidota bacterium | reverse complement strand
GCTAGGTGTCGGTGTGAGTCGAGAATAAGTTGGTCGTAACGTATTTGAAACAGTTCTTCTTCTGAATAACCCAACGCTTTTTTCAGAATAGGATTGGCGTAAATAAAATAACCTTTGGCATCCAATTCATAAATTATGTCGGTGGCATTTTCCACAATCAGCCGGTACTGCGCTTCGCTTTTTTCTACATTTTCCAGGTTTTGCTTGTCCTGCGTTATGTCCTGAGCAATAGTCAAGGTTTGCAAGGGCGCTCCTTGCGCATCGCGACTGAAAACCATTTCGCGGTTGTTGAGCCAGATGAAGTGGCCTTCTTTGTGCTTCATCCGAAACTCTACACTCAGCACTTCAGCATCGTTGGCCTGCCTCAATTGTTTCCAGTGTGCATACACCTTGGCGGCATCTTCGGGATGTAGAAGCGCGCTGAAAAACTGGTTTTCCATAGCCAGGATATCCTGGCATGAGTAGCCTAAAATAGCAGTTATCTGATTGTTGACAAAGGTGTTTTTCTTTTCCTGGGTGTCATGGATATATAAAATACCAGGGGTAGCTTCCAGAATGGCACGTGTGAATTTTTGCTCGGCCAATAAGGCAGCTTCGGCTTGCTGGCTTTTTTCGGTGAGTTGTTGCTGGTATTTCATCAGTTCCAGACAACGGTTGACTGTTGGACGGAAGAAGAACAGCCCGGTACTGATAAGAACAAGCAAGGTAAAAGCGAAAAGTAGCAGCTCCGTATTTTTCAGCGCGAGCACGCTTGCCTTCGCTTCCTGGCTGTAGCCCAGTGTAATGGCTTCCATGCCTTGCAAGAAAAGCGACTCGTTGGCCAGGATCGCATTGACCGATGTGTGTATACGTGCTTGGTTATGGGCGTTGGGTGTTGCCCTAGCCAAGCCTACGAGATTGTTGGCTTGGTTGGCTATGTCAGTCAAAATGGGCGTCATTTTTTGTAAATGACTATGAATGAAAGGGAGCTGTTGGGTAGGTGATAGGCTTCCGTGCGTCAGGCTGTGGTGTACTTGCCTCCAGGTTTGGGTATTGTCGGCCAATTGTTGTGCCCACACCCGCCGCTGAGCAGCCTGCGGTTCGCGTTCAATGAGCAAGGATAGTTTCGCAATCCGCTGACTTAGCATACGTTGTCGCCCAGCCTGATTGATAATATTGCTTTGGTTGCTTTGTTTATTCAGCGATTGACGGATGAACCATTGACTGCCAATAGCTACTACTGCCAGGAAAAATAAGCTAAGGAGATAGACCAGCGTTAAGCTGCGTGCAGTTTTATTGACAGTAGGTTGCGTATCCATGGCAATAAACGAAATAGGAGTAAACCATATTAAAGATGGTGGAAAAAAGTAAGGACTTGCTAGCTAGCCTGTGCTGGCTAACCAGTTGAGGGGTATGTTTTAAAGAGGAGTATACATTTAAATTAGTTTAGTCAGCTGTATTCATTGACTTAGAAAGGAAGGATGCGTTTTGTAGTGTTTTACACTTAGTATTTTTGCTGCTGTTTGTCCAGTCCAATGTGCTTTGATGGCCTTGAGAGCCCATGCAGAACAGCGCGATGGCTAATGTTGACTGGGATCAATGGCGTTTTTATTACATACCCAAGTTTGGTGACCTCTTTTTTCCATAATTTACACGGTAATATCTGCTCACCCCAGAAGTTTTTTTGAAATTTGCGGCAGGGTAATTTGCCCCCTATACATGAGATTTGAGCATGGAAAAAAATAACCAGAAGGTAATCAATGGCTGGTATATGTATGACTGGGCCAACTCGGCCTATAACCTGGTCATCACTTCTACTATTTTTCCGATATACTTCGGAGCAACAGCCAAGGGCCAGCATGGGAGCGATATCGTTAACTTCCTGGGTTTTGAAGTCGAAAATTCTTCTCTGTTTTCTTTCTCCATTTCCTTTGCCTTCATGGTCGTTGCGTGCGTCAATCCCTTGCTCACTGCCATTGCCGATTATAGCCACCGCAAAAAACGCTTCCTCCAGATTTTCTGTTACCTAGGCTCCATCAGTTGTGCCCTGCTCTATTTCTTTACCACCGACACACTGACGTTCTCCGTTTTTGCCTTTATTCTGGCTACCATTGGCTATAGTGGCAGCCTGGTTTTCTATAACGCCTACCTGCCCGAAATTGTCACTGAAGATCGCTTTGACCAGGTAAGCGCCAAAGGATATGCCATGGGCTATATTGGTAGCGTTCTCTTGCTGCTGTTCAATCTGTCGATGGTGATGCAGCCTGCCTGGTACGGAATAGACCCGCATAATAAATCGCTGGCGCCCCGCATCGCTTTCCTGTCCACGGGTATTTGGTGGGCTTTATTTGCCCAATACACTTTCCGCCGCCTGAAAAGCCGGAAGCCGGTGAAGGAGCCAGGCCTGAGATGGGTTTTAAAAGGCTACCAGGAATTGCTCAAAGTGCTGCGCGAACTATCTGCCCAGTCTACTCTAAAGCGGTACCTGATTGCTTTCTTTTTCTACAGCCTGGGGGTACAAACGGTGATGTACGTAGCTACCATCTTTGCCGATAAAGAGTTGCACTTGCCTGAAGAAAACCTGATTATCACCATCCTGATTATCCAACTGGTAGCGATTGCTGGGGCTTATGGCTTTGCCAGCCTTTCGCGGAAGTACGGTAATGTTAAGACACTGATAATGGCCATAGTAGTTTGGGTAGGCATCTGTTGCTGGGCATATTTTGTCACCAGTGGAAACGAAGTCTACGGGCTCGCGACGCTCATCGGCTTGGTGATGGGGGGGATCCAAGCCTTGTCACGTTCTACTTACGCCAAGTTTATTCCGAAAAACATACCCGACACCGCTGGGCGGCACACCGCTGGGCGGCACTCCGCATCGTATTTCAACTTCTACGATATCGTAGAAAAGCTGTCGATTGTGCTGGGGACGCTGATGTACGGCTTGGTAAATCAACTCACGGGCAATGTTCGTAGTAGTTTTATTGTATTAGCCTTTGTTTTCTTGCTGGGCTTATTATTTTTGTCCCGGATAATTTTGCAAAAAAAGCCGTTGCCGCTCGTGGAATTGAGCGAATTGTGAGTATTTTTGCTATCGTATTACAGAATGTTAGCTCAGTTGGTTTAGAGCGCCGCCTTGACAGGGCGGAGGTCATGGGTTCGAATCCCTTACATTCTACCCTGAAAAAGCCTCTAATTATCAAAATTAGGGGCTTTTTTAATTTTTAATGATTTCGAAAAAGTCGTTGGTACAACATGGGTACAACAAAATCCAATCGGATATACCGGAAAGTGGTTTTGAAAGCCAATAAAATTAAGGCTGGTGGTAATGGGGAGGGACCTATATGGATACGCATTACCATTGATCGTAAGCCTCATTTTATCTCCCTGGGAAAATTTGTTCACCCTGATTTTTGGGACGCCGAAAAAGGTGTTGTCTTAAAGGGAGCCGGAAATGCACAGAAGCTAAATCATTTTATTATTCAGGAAATCAATAAAATAGATCGGATTATCCTGGATCTGGAAAATGATGACAAAGAGGTAAGCTTTGAGAAAATCAAGAAACTATACGTTTCGGATGGAAAACTTGATTTCATTGAATTTTGCAGGGCAGAAATAGCTCTTCGTAAGGGAGAGCTATCCCCAAGATCGATAGAGGATCATAACTATATTCTAGGGAAGCTGGAGAAATATCAGGCCAAAATTAAAATCAGCGCCATTGATTTTTCCTGGCTGACTTCCTTTGAGCACTATCTAAGGAATACCTTAGAGAATGGAGGTAATACGGTAGCCACGACTGTTAAATTTGTTCGGACGTACTATAACCGGGCAGTCAAAGGAGGCCTTTGTAAGAAAAAGGAGATTGACTGGAATATAAATTTTACCAATGGGGACCGCAATCCTCTGACAAAGGTTGAATTGAATGCATTGTATCAATTATTTGAAAATGCTACTACAGGCCAGAACGCTCAAATAGAAGAACTGAACGGGAATCGACTGGATGTTCTTCGATGCTTTTTGTTTCCTTGCTTTGCAGGTGGGTTAAGGTTTTCTGATATAAGGCGATTAAAATGGAAACGGATTGAAACGGGTGAAAGCGGCAAGCTCCGTCTGCATATTCGAACCAGTAAGACTGGGGAGAAGGTATATGTTCCTTTATCTACCAAAGCACTAAAGCTTCTGCCAAAACGATTGAATGACGAGGATTTAGTTTTTCAGACGTATGACAATAAATGGACGAATCGTCTTTTAGAGGAAGTATTCAAATTGGCTGACATTAAACGCAAAGCCACCTTTCACTATTCCCGCCATACTTTCGCTACCGTTTCGTTAAGCCTGAAGATGAATAAACAAGTGATTAAACGAATTATGGGCATCAGGAGTGATAAGGTAATGGATATTTACGGCAAAATCGTAGATGACTTAGTGGAAGAGGAAATGCAAAAGTGGGATGCATTTTAGCAAGGCCAAAAACCACTTCTGAAAGTCTGGGTAATGCCTGCCTTGGATTTTGTTAGTTGCGTTTTTTCTTTAGCTGTCTAACTGCTTAGTGTAATTTTTTACCACTCATTTATGATTTTTAAATATTTGAAATTTTATTTCTTAACCAATTTGAAATAGCTCTTCTACCCAATTGCATTGCTTGTATGTGCCTCATATAAAGTTCTTCTGTTTTGTCACTAAAGTCCCAATTTCCATAATTCTCTCCATTGATTAGATAATCAGTATGAGCAATTTTTGAACGAATATCATAAATTTTAGAGTACATTTTTTTGGCTTCTTTCTCGTCTGAGACATATTTAAAAAGAAATTCTCGAAATTTTGCACTAACTCCCCAAATCGGTCGTCCACATTTTTGACAATTCCTTTCAGAGTTTTTTAGAGTTTTGCAATCATTACACTCATACTCTATTTTTTCACCTAGGTATTCATAGTTAACTAGGGTTTCGATGCTTGAAACAATGGATAAAAAAGAAAGGCTTTTCATCTTATCGAAAATGTCAAGTCCGTTACAAAACAGATGAATAGCTGAGTCACATACAACTTTTTCCTTTAAGCTTAGCTTTAAATAAGCTTCAATTACTTCATTTATATCTGTCGGAAAATTGATTATTTTTTCTATCGATTCAAGTGGTTCATAATAGTAGTAAAGTTCCTTGTCAAAAAAAGGGATACTAGGTAAGTCTACTTGCGAAAATTCCTTAATGGAAAACTCCTTAGCTATTTGTGGGTAATAAAATAGATTGACTGTCCAAGTACTTCTTATATTGTCCATTTCTTCTGTTACAACGTCTGGCGTTTGTATTGACCACTGTCCTTCTAGATGTCTGTAAGTAAAAAATCTATAATTGGAAATAACGGAAAGAAGATTTGTAATTTCAATTAGCTTGTTATTTTGGACAGTCACTCGGGAGAGCATTTCGTCTACATTTTTTAGATTAAACGGTTCTACCTTTTTTATCTCACTATCCGCAAATGTCAATTCAATAATACAAGGAAAATGTTTTGCTTTTTTACTATTGGGGCCATTTTCAGAGATGAATGGATAAACTTGGAAGTAGTCTCCAAATCGAAAATGTCCTTGTAGAGGCGTCTTTGTAAAAGCAATAGTTTTAATAAAGTTTGTCATTCTGGCTTGCAGCTAACGTTTAATAAATAAAAAATAGGGGATTAAGTTTCACTTCATTGTCACGCAAATTCAAAGGTTGTTGCTCGCTGCAAATTTTTAATTTATTTATAGCTAACCTATATTTATATGCATAGTTTGGAGATTTTACTTTAATACTGTTATTTCTTTAGTAAAATTCATCTTATCCATGTTTTCTGCGACTATCATATAATCGATAATTAATTTTGGTAATTCCTCAATGTCTTTTTCTACTTCAAGTATGATTTTATCAACCTCATAGTCAAGTCCTGGATAGATTACAATGTCTTGTCCTCCAATATAAGTACTTAGCTGGGGAGTTCTTGGAACTGCCCTAGTAATAAAAACACCAATATTGCCATTGCCATCCAACCCAAATTTACAGAAATTATAAGGTTGGTTAATCTCTACTTTTATCAATGGCGCTTTAGCAAAATTTCTACCTTTATTTAGCAAAGACATCGTCATTTCGTATCTCCAAATATTTCCTAATTTTTGACTTATTTTCTTATCCTTAATATTTATATCCAAGTTTGCGGCTTGTTTTCTTTGAAACATATCTTTAATATCATAATGCTCGCATATATAAAAACTATCACCGCTTCTTTTATAATAATGTTTGCCAGAATAATTAGCCATATGTGGTGCAAATTCGCTTTGTGGAATATATGAAATTACAAATCCAAAATCATATGATATTTCAATCTTTTTGTGTATAATACCTGTAACCACAGGTGTTATTGCCTGCCCTTCAAGCCTGTTTAAAGTATTTAAAAACTTTGTTAGCTCTTGTATTGGTTTTTTTTCAGTAGCAATATCTTGTTTTTTCTCGTTTTCTTTGGCTTTAATTCCCCATACAATTATTCCCCCACTTGAATTAGAAAACCCTGAAATTGTTTTGGAGATGTTCTTATTGTCTATTTCTCTATTGTCATTGTTATAATTAGGATGAACAACAGTTTTAAACTCAATATATAAATTTTCCTCTTGACCTTCTTGGATAAATCTATCAATTTCGTTTAAGTCAATATTTTCAAAATATTTTTTAATATCCATTTAATTCTAATTTCGTTGAGTTGTATCTTAATTGCCCATAACGGGCTCGTATTGCCTTTGGTGGGCTTTTTAGCACAAATGTTCATTCGGAGTCCTGCACTTTCTTTAACCACGAAACTGTCTGTGGAGAACGAAACCATGCCAATTGCAAAGTTGCTGTTATGCCTTCGGCTTTTTTATACCGTCTTAAGTATGTATGCAGCCTTGTCCTGTAAATATGGTACTTCAACTTTAAAGTAATTTTTATATTCTGGATACAATACAATTAAATACATTTTTGAAACCTTAAGCCCATAGTTTTTTTCAAGAATGTATTTGTACAAACTTTGTTGAAGGCAGTAACGATTATAACTTGTGTCGTCTATGTCCGACAACTGACCTACACCACTTTGCCATTTATTATTTATTACGGGTTCTCCTGTAGATGGATTCACAACTTTTTTACTTCTCTTCCAGTCGTACATTTCGTAACCAGCACTGTTTTTTGAAATTAAATCAATTGTTCCCGCTATATGGTGTTGTTCATCAAAAACTCTCCATTCCGTTCGATATGGTTTAATATTAGTATTTTCATTTACGAATTTTTCAAATAGGTGAAATTCTTCCGTTCTTTCATATTTCTGATTTAAATAGAAGTTTTCAATTTGTTCGTGAAGAAATGTTCCATCTTGTGCTGCTTTCTCTCCCTTAGTACGCCACATTAGTTCAACTTCACTTGGTGCTTTTCTGGTTGACCAATATATGGAATCGAATTCAGGGAAAAATCTTGCAATTATAGTACTTGCTGATAATGCAGGGGTATTGTCAATTGTGTAAATATGAGGTTCAGGATAAAATTTAATTCTACTGTCTCTCGAATGTGCATTTTGAAGATTAAAGGCTATAGATTTTTTATTGTCAACTTCTCCAATTAAAGTGTGCTTTACTAATTTTTCCTCTTTAAGTTCTTGTTCGTTAAAATCTCTCTCAATAGTTTCTTTTTGCTCCTCAATGTTTTGGAATATATGATTTAAGTAAGTTTCTCTGTATTTCGCTTTTTCCCATTTTTGAGCTTGGACAATATCCCAATGCTTGATAGGGTGTACCGAAGATTGATTTATTAATTGGTTTGGTATATTATATTCTGGTATTGCTAATTTTATTATTTCTGCAATAAATCGTAAGCATTGGTTTTCCTGCACATGGACTTGAAACTCTGAAAACCGAAGTACTACCCATCCTCTATCAACAAAATACATGTCTCGATTTACATCATCCCCTTTACAATGTGTTGGTTGACGTGTTATGCCAGCATATGGTTCGTCTATTTCAATGTCTATTCTAAGATTTGAAAGAGTGAATTTGCCAATTATTGCAATGTCTGGCTCAAAAGGTCTTGTTTCTTTACCAGTATTAATTCTTGCATTACCTATAATTGTAAAGTCATTTCCAAAATATTGTTTAATAGATTTTTGAAATGATTCTTCTTTAAATCCTCTGCGTTTTGTGTTTCCTAATCTATAACTTCTTACTACTGTTCCTTTTTTTGGGAAGCGAGAAATTGGGTAAGAGTTAGTTGTTCTAACCTTCAAAAAATCATAATTAAAGAACACAACTTCATCTTTAGATTTTGTTGTTTCTATTTTGGCTTTAGGAAGTTGTTCTTCTGATTTTATTTTAGCATTTGGCTTAAAATCGACTTGTTCAGCTTGGGGTATTATTTTTTCTTGTTTCGATTCTATGAAAATAGGTTTCGGCTCACTTACTTGTATATTGTTTTTAACTAATCTGTCAGTATAAACTTTAGTTTGTGTCTTCTCAAAACTTGAATTTTCTTTTTGTATCGTGGAGTTTTGTTTAAAAATTTCTTTCTCGGTATATTTTGCTCTTCCATTTTCTGTTTGTTT
>JAZKGK010000243.1:0-2594 GCA_040385915.1 Bacteroidota bacterium | reverse complement strand
TCCATGTTGAACTTCTTGTGGTCTAAAAAGCCACTGAAATAAGTTTAAAAATTTCTTTCTCTGAAATTACTATCGTTTTCGGTCTTTGATTTTCTAAATATTTAACTTTCAATGTTCGTTTCTTTCTAGCGAGTTTCCAAGCTGCTATAATGACTAAAGTCGTCGCTAAAAAAATAGCCGTCCAGAAGATAAAAGGATGTATTGTCTTGAATTCACTTAGTAATTTGTATGTTTCGTTCATTACGTTGTCATTTTACTATTAGGCATAAAGGTTTCGTGCTTGCTTTCAAGCAGACCTTTCAATAAAGAAGCTCATTCCAAGAACTGAACTTCTTGTAACTACAAAACTCCTTGTAAAGGACGAAACCCCTGCCTATTGCAAATATGCTGTTACAAGCTGTCCTTTAGTGATCTGTCAGCGTATCATGTGAGATGCGTTTACCTTATTTTGTTTTGCATTCTCATTTCTCGGATTAATCCTGATTGCGTTGTCGTAAGCAATAATAGCTTCTCTAAATCTGTTTGCTTGATATAGTGTGTTGCCAAGTAATGTAAATGTGTCATCATCGTTTGGTTCAAGTTTTAAGTAATCATTAAAATCTTGAATTGCTCTGTCAATGTCTCCGATATCTGAAAAAGCATACGCTCTGCCTAAAAGTGCAGTGTATTTTTTTGGCTTTATTTTAAGTATTTGAGTGAAATGGTCAATGGCATTTGATGGGTCACCCATGTCTAATATTGCCCAAGCTAAACCATTTTTTGCATGAATGAAGTTAGATTGAAGTTCAAGAGCCTTTATATTATAGTTTGCACAACTCCTTATATCTTGTCGTCTCCTTGCGTCACTCGCAGCTTCAAAATACTTGAATGCGAGTGGATTTATTTTTGGTAAAACAAAAATTCGTTCATCAGGTCTTTCCATTGTCCCGATTAGTCCTTTCAAAGCCATCGCTTCACCTGGATGTATATTTTGTGAAAAATACATGTCATTCAAGCCGACTTCAACAAATCCAAGTTTTTTGTCAAGCCCTAAAGCAGGGGTGTTTTTGCTATTAATTATTGTGAAGATTTGTCTGACATCATGAAATTGTAAAAAATCTATTATTGCGCTTGTTGCTTCTGTCATTAATCCTTGTCGCCAATAATCTTTACTCAATTTACATTCTAAATAAGCTACGCCCGGTGAAAAAAATTCGCAAAACCGAATTCCAATTAATTCTCCAGTTGATTTCAATTCAATTCCCCAAACAATTATTCTTTTGTTCCATAGCATTTGCTCCCATAACCCCATTTTACTTTTCATTGTTGGAATGATTGCAATTCCACCTTCGCCTACTTCAAAAACACGATTTGTGTCATACTTAATAATTTCAGGGTCGCTGTATAGCTTGTCAAATAAAATTTGAGCATCGTTGTCAGTATCCAATTGTCTTAATAGCAACCTTTCGGTTTCTAAGGATGAAAATTGTTGAAATATTTTATCTCTATTCATATATTTATTTATTGTTTTTTGCTGCACATAGTGAGACATTATCGCTAATATAGAGATACATACGCTAGTAGGAAGCTTGCTAAGCCTTTAATAGTAAAACATTCCAAAAGGTAAAAAAATAAACTACTAATGCGGATATAACTCAATTTTATTATTCATAAATTAAAATATAAGGAATGGGAATAACAACACAGGAACGCCCATTCCTGTTGCGTTATTTTTTGCTATCTTGTCATAAACCTACATTTTGATGGATTTTATCAGCTACATGCGCGTTTCTACACAAGGAACAGGGAGAAAGTAAATTGGGGCTGGAATCTCAACGATTCTATATTACTCAATATATAAAAAATAACAAATTTAATCTTATTACCGAGTTCACCGAGATAGAATCCGGTGGATCGGACAACCGTATTATGTTCGACAGGGCAATCAAGGCTTGTAAGGATAATCGGGCTACCTTGATTGTATCTACTCTCGACCGGCTTACCCGGAGACTTAAGCACATTGTCAAGTTGCGGGAGAATAAGATCAAATTTGTGAGTGCCGACAACCCCAACTGTTCGGAATTGGAAATTGACATCAAGATATGCTTTGCCGAAGATGAACTTCGGAAAATCAGCTTGCGTACTCGCAATGCTCTGGATGCTAAAAAAAGAAGAAACGAGCCATTAGGATACTTGCCGAACCTGACTAGTGAAGGCCGGATTAAAGGCCATGGTAATTGTTTAGGTAGGCATCCAGGAGAAATTATCAGTAAGGATGTTGGTTAGTTGAGCCAACACATCTTGCTTGTTTTTTCTCATGGTCGAGACAAAGCCAGTAATTCGGGCATAGTGATCTGCTCCGGCTTGTGTTCGGAAACAGTTGCTGACCTTTTGCTTGACTTTGGCCGGACGTAAGTCTCTCTCGGCTTGATTATTGGTAAAAGCGACCCCTGACTCAAAGGCGAAGGCCAGCACCGCAGACTCGTGTTCTATTAGTCGGTTGAGTAAATTGCGGCCCTTGCTTTGCTTGGCTCTTCCCCGTGGAGGGACTTGTGGCGCAGGTTCGTAGTCTAAGCCTTGCTGGCAGATAAGCTGGTAACGGCTTTGCCAATTCG
>JAZKGK010000242.1:0-17284 GCA_040385915.1 Bacteroidota bacterium | reverse complement strand
TTATTAATTCATTTTTGCTTGATAAGCCAGAGCGTACAACTTCATTTGCTTTAGCATAGAGGCCAAGCCATTGGAACGGGTTTGAGCCAGATGCTGATGCATGCCGATTGTCTCCATGAAATATAGATTGGCCTGTGCTATTTCCTCTGGCGTATGGCCAGAAAGCACTCTAATAAGTAAACTCACCAGCCCTTTCACAATCACGGCCTCACTATCTGCTTCAAACATCAGTTGCTCCCCTTTCGGTTCCGCGTGCAGCCATACTGCCGATTGGCAGCCTTTTATCTTATTCTCTTCAATCTTATATTGGTTATCTAAAGGAGGAAGTTTTTTACCCAAGTCAATGATATACTCGTACTTGTCTGCCCAATCATCAAACAGGGCAAACTCGTCTATTACCTGGTCTTGTTTTTCGTTTATCGTCATAATCGTGAGCTGTCAGCGTTCGGCCTTCAACTTTCAGAAATTAGCAAAATTTACTTCTTCATACATTATTTCATCATCTTCACTACCTTATGCAAGCCTGCTACCAGCCGGTCAATTTCTTCTAAGGTATTGTACATCGCAAAAGAAGCGCGGGTGGTGCCTGAAATGCAGAACCGATTCATTAATGGTTGGGTACAATGGTTACCCGTCCGTACGGCGATGCCCTGCGTATCCAGAATAATGCCAATATCCTGGTGGTGAATGCCTTCTAACACAAAAGACAGGACACTGATTTTCTGTTTAGCGTTGCCAATGATGCGAAGTCCTGGAATTTCGTCTAGGCTTTCGGTTGCATACCGAAGCAAATTGTTTTCGTGTCGGGCAATGTTTTCTTTCCCTAAGCGATTGACGTATTCAATAGCCGTTTTCAGCGCTATCGTATCTGCAATATTGGGCGTGCCCGCTTCGAATTTGTAGGGAAGATCGTTGTAAGTAGTTTTTTCAAAAGACACCTCTTTGATCATTTCACCACCGCCCTGATAAGGAGGCATGGCTTCGAGTAAGTCTTTTTTACCGTACAAAACCCCGATTCCAGTCGGGCCGTACAGTTTATGGGAAGAGAATGCGTAGAAATCGGCATCCAAGTCCTGAACGTCAATGTGGAGGTGGGAAGTGGCTTGCGCGCCATCTACTAGCACTTTTACGCCATATTCGTGGGCTTTCGCAATGATCTGTTTAACCGGATTAATCGTCCCTAAACTGTTGGATACGTGTACAACCGATACGAATTGGGTTTTTTCGGACAAAAGTTTTTCGTATTCTTCAAAAATAATGTCTCCATTTTCATCAATAGGAATTACCCGCAGCGTTGCCCCCTTTTCTTCGCAAAGCATCTGCCAGGGTACAATGTTGGAGTGGTGCTCCATCGTAGAAATGATTACCTCACCTCCTTTGGTTACATGCTGGCGGCCATACGTGCTAGCTACTAGGTTGATTCCCTCGGTTGTGCCCCGGGTGAAAATGATTTCTTCCGTTAATCGGGCATTAACAAAGCTTCTACTGGTTTCGCGGGTAGCTTCGTAGCCAGCCGTTGCCTTTTCGGCCAGGGTATGAATGCCCCGGTGAATATTGGCGTTGATGGTTTCGTAGTAACTACTCAAAGCCTGAATAACGGGAATTGGCTTCTGAGTGGTGGCTGCATTATCGAAATATACGAGAGGCTTCCCGTGGATATTTTGATGCAGAATAGGGAAATCAGCCCGAATTTTAGCTACGTCGAAAGCTACTACTTCACCATTGGCTGGTTGTATAGCAGTAGGATTCGCATGGGTAGGGGTGGTTGCAATTGACATAAGTGAAAATTTTATGGCGGCAACTTGCCTAATATATCAAAAACACAACAAGGATAAGCCCTTGATGATTCCTACATATAGAGAGAAGTAGGAAAAAGGCTTATCTTTTTCCTAATTTCTCTGCAATCAGATTTTCCAGGTAATGTTGCAAGGCTGGAATCCGAATTTGGTTAACAATATCTCCCGCAAAAGCCACCATCAGTAACGCTTTGGCATTGTCTTCACCAATACCACGGGCACGCAGGTAAAACAGCGCGTCTTCGTCTATTTGGCCGGTGGTGGTGCCGTGTGAGCATTTTACATCATCCGCAAAGATTTCCAACTGTGGCTTGGTATTCATTGAAGCATCATTGGACAAGATGATGTTCCGGTTAGATTGGAAGGCGTTCGTTTTTTGAGCATCGGGACGAACAAATATCTTTCCATTAAATACGCCAGTCGAACGACCCTTCATAATGCCTTTATATAATTCGTTGCTATATGAATTAGGCTTGGCATGGTCTACAACGGTATGGTTATCTACGTGTTGTTTCGCGTCTGGAATGTATAGCCCATAAAGGTTGGTTTCACAATATTCACCATCCAATACGATATTCATGTTATTGCGTACAAAACCACCGTTTATGGTTGCCGTGCCAGCAAAGAAATGGCTTTTACCTTGTTGGTTTACTTGCGTAGTGCCTATGTGAGAGGCTTGATCGCTTTCGTTTTGTACTTTATAATACTCTACGTAGGCTTCTGGTGCTAACGAGACTTCTGATACACTATTGGTAAAACTAGCTTTTTCGCCTAAAGTCTGGAAAACCTCCACAATTTTTACCTGGCTATTTTTACCTACCACATACAGATTGCGCGGCTGAGAAGCTACGTTGGCCGTGCGGGCATCCGAGAAGAAGTAGATAACTACCGGCTTTTCTACGATTGTTCCATCGGGTACGCGCAAGAAAACACCGTTCTGAGCAAATGCCGTACTGAGCGCTGTAAAGGCATCCTTTTCGTAATTGGCTGATTGGGCAAAGTGTTGTTCGAAAGTTTCCGGCTCGTGTTGGTAAGCATCGGCAAAGTTTTCTACCCGCACTTGTTCCTTGGGACTTATGAAATGAGATAGTGATTCCTGGTAAATGCCGTTGATGAAAACAACCACGTTCGCGTCTAGATTGGGAACTAAAGCATGCGCCAAATCAGCGGCAGGGATCTGAGTAGTAGCCTGAAAATCAAAAGCTTGTTTGGTAATAGGACTTACGTTGCTGTATTTCCATTCTTCGTGCTTGGTGGTAGGAAAGCCCAGGCGGTCAAACTGCCGGATGGCTTCTCTACGAACCAGATGAAGGGGAGAAGTAGCGGAATTTAAATGACTTTCCCAAGCCTGGAAATCGGCTAATAAGCGTTCTTTTAAAGGGATGGCCGCTCCATTGATATTTTCAGTGACAGAATTCATGCGTTGCTTCAAGATTGTAAATGGAAAGGTTTAATGCTGGGGATTTTTCACTCTAAACATTAGTGAGGTCGCCCTTTATCCAATCGTACCCTTTCTCTTCCAGTTCGAATGCCAGTTCTTTCGTGCCCGATTTAACAATTCGGCCATTGTATAATACGTGTACAAAATCTGGAATGATATAGTCTAGCAGGCGTTGGTAGTGCGTTACCAGAATGGTTGCATTGTCGGGCGATTTGAGCTTGTTTACTCCTTCAGCTACGATACGAAGTGCATCAATGTCCAGACCAGAGTCGGTTTCGTCCAGAATAGCTAGTTTGGGTGCTAGCATAGCCATCTGAAATACTTCATTGCGCTTTTTTTCACCGCCCGAAAAGCCTTCGTTCAAGGAGCGGCTTAGTAAAGCCTGGTCAATATTTACCAGTTTCATTTTTTCTTTCATCAATGTCAGGAACTGCACTGCATCCAGCAATTCTTGGCCTTTATGTTTGCGTATTTCGTTCAGAGCCGTCTTTAGGAAATTAGTCGTACTCACACCTGGAATTTCGATGGGATATTGAAATGCGAGGAAAACGCCTTCACGGGCTCTTTCTTCTGGCGACAATTCCAACAAATCCTTGCCATTATATTCTACCTCTCCGTCAGTTACCTGATACGTATCGCGGCCAGCTAAAACGGAAGCCAGCGTACTTTTGCCTGACCCGTTTGGCCCCATAATGGCGTGGACTTCTCCCGCTTTCACTTCCAGATTAATCCCTTTCAGGATTTGCTTGTCGCCAATAGAGGCTTGTAAATTGCTTATTTTTAACATGGTGGGCTAAGTTTCAAAAAAATCTATCTTGCAATATTACTCAAGTTCACACGGATATGAGAGGTTATTATTTGTAATAATTAAAAATAAGATCGAATTGTTCCTTACAAATCAATAAAACTATGCCTAACCCAAACGACCCCACGTTGAAATCCTGGATTGACGTATTGCCCAACAGCGACTTTCCTATTCAAAACTTGCCTTTTGGTATTTTTAGGCATCAGACATCTGCGGTGCAATCCACTCCCCGCGTTGGCGTTGCCATCGGGAATTATGTGCTTGATTTGCAGGGTTTGAGTGAACTGGGCTATTTTGATGAGTTAAAGTTAAACGATAAGACAGTTTTTAGCAGGCCAGTTTTAAACGATTTTATTGCCCTTGGCCAACCAACTTGGCGGGCAGTAAGGGCGCGGCTATCCGAATTGCTTCGTTCCGATAATCCTACCCTGCGCGATCAGTACGATCACAAAGGCAAGGTGTTGATTTACCAGACAGAGGCAGAAATGTTCATGCCCTTACGCGTCGGCGACTATACCGATTTTTATTCCAGCATAGAGCATGCCACCAACGTGGGTAGTATGTTTCGCGATCCAGCCACTGCTTTATTGCCCAATTGGCGGCACCTACCCGTTGGCTATCATGGCCGTGCCTCTTCTATTGTCGTTTCTGGCACGCCCATTCATCGGCCCCAAGGGCAACGTAAACCGGCAGATGCAGATAGTCCCGTTTTTGGTCCCACCCAACAGTTAGATTTTGAATTGGAATTGGCTTTTGTTGTTGGGAAATCGACGGCGCTAGGCCAGCGCATTTCGATAGAAGAGGCTGAGGACGCTATTTTTGGTTTGCTGTTGTTCAATGATTGGTCGGCTCGCGATATTCAGGCTTGGGAATATGTGCCGTTGGGGCCATTTTTAGGCAAAAACTTCGCTTCTTCCGTATCGCCTTGGGTGGTGACACTAGAGGCGTTGGAGCCTTTCCGAGTAACTAGTCCCAAGCAGGAGCCGCCCGTATTGCCGTATTTGCAAATAGAAGGCAAGCACAATTTCGATATTCAGTTGGAGGTGTTTATTAAGCCAGATAAGCACGTAGAAAAGTGCGTCTGTCAGTCCAATTTCAAATATATGTATTGGAGTATGAGTCAGCAGTTGGCGCATCATACCGTGAACGGCTGCAATGTAAACGTAGGTGACCTTTGCGCTTCTGGAACCATTAGCGGCCCTACGCCCGATTCGTTCGGCTCTATGTTGGAACTGGCTTGGAAAGGAACCAAACCAATGCCCATGCCCGATGGAACAGAACGCAAATTTCTCCACGACAACGATACCATTCTTATGCGCGGTTTTGCCGAAAAAGAGGGCGTTCGGATTGGTTTTGGCGAAGTGAAAGGCAAAATACTGCCATCGAGTTAAGCGCTGGCATTGGTATTTCCAAATTCTATGTCGGCATAAAGTTCTGTTAAAGTAATTTCCCATCCACAACGAAGCGTTATAGTTTCTGACAGGTTATTTGCAAGCCAATGAGACAGCCATTTGCCATCCATGTCTCGTTCGTACACCCGAACCCAGCATTCAGTTTGTTCAACGATTAAGTAGGCTTGCAGACTTGGAATGTCCTTGTAATACTCTACTTTTTCCTTAAAATCCTTTGTCGCCGTTGATTCTGACAATACCTCAATAATAAGGAGTGGATTACGTTTGATTCGTTTATTAGCGTGATCAATGTTTGAATAAGTCACCATCACGTCAGGATAAACATAACATTTACCTGCCAAAACTTCTAGTTTTACACTCTCGGTGTAAACTTTACAACCTCGTGGGCGATAGAAATTGCGTAGATTTTGGACTGCATTTCCAATGATCTCGTTGTGATCTGACGTGGCTCCGGCCATATCGTATACTGTGCCATCGAAGAACTCATACCGTTTTTCAGTTGCGGCCTTTTCTAGGGCTTCATATTCCTGGAAGCTAAGATTCGGCAGGCGTTCCTGTGTATATTTTTCTATGGAGTATCCCATGTGATATACTTTTTTTGTGATATATACCAAAGATAATCACCTATTTGTTGAGATGCAAAACTATCACCGTCTCTACTTCAACGGTCATTTTTTCTTCAAGACAAGTGGCTCTTTATATTTAGCAATGATATGGGTATAAAACTCCCGTAAATCCAGATAATAATCGCTGGGAATTACAGTGGTTTTAAATTTGACCGTTGACCTGATTTGGACTATGCTGTTGGCCTTGCTAGCCAGATAGTCAAATTCAGCCATCTTATTAGACATTTCTAAACGAGCATTCGTGGGAAGCTCCTGCACTTCATAACCAGTTGGAATCTTGATGGAAATGGTGAAGTTATAACTGCTAAGGTAGCCAAGTTCTACTGGCAGGTTTCTCACTTCAGTTTTGAAAGGGCTTTCCGTAAAATGATTAACCAAAATAGGGTTCAGATAAACGATGTTACTTTTTAGGTTGTCAGTATCATCTGGACGGAGTGTATAGCTGATAACGAAAGGTTTGTCTACTGCTTCTGCGTCAGTAATCTTTAGGTCTGTTAGCTGATAATCGGTAGGGTAGAACTGCGAGAGGGCTTTTTCAAAACCTTTTTTGTCCTTGTCAGCATAATTTTTTCTTTTTTCTAAGGCTTGGTACCCAGTGTAGCGCAGGTCAACTTTATAAAGGGGCTTCTCCGGGTTAGACAAGTCCGCCTCAATGAAAGTAGCTTGTTTGGAGTCGATGGCCGCAGGGATGTCAATCCACCGAGGCGCTTGTTTGTGTAGTAGATAACCGACTGCTGCTAAGTCATTTTCAGCCAACTGATCATAAGGCCGAAAGGGATCGGTAGCATCCAGCAAATAATCTTTTCCCTGTAAACGCACATTAACTAGTACGTGATTGAATTGAGCCAGAAATGGATAAGACCGGAATATCACCCCGTTTCTTCGGGTACTAATCAACACCGGATCTGCTTCCAGCCCTGCTGTCCGTAGCAAAAGCACCAGAAACAGGTTTATCTCTCCACTGTTGGCTTTTTGACTTTCCAGCGCTTGATTGAGCGGTTGCTGGCTAAACCAAGCGTAGGTTCCATTCCAAAGAATATGGGTTTGGACGTAACTATAGAGCTTTTTTATCTTTTCCAGATCCGTTTCAGCACCTGTTATCTGTGAGCTAATAATATCTTTGGCCACTCCATGTCGGTTGAGATAGCGGGTATAGTTTTCATCTTCTAGTCTTTCCTCAGCCAGTTTTTCCCAGGTAGTCATTTGATTAACGTATTCAAGCGCACCAGCACCAGCAAGTACATCCTGTTGATGATAATAACCAGCGAGCTGGAATTGTAGTTTCTCGATATAGTCTAAGTGATTGTATACGTAGGGTTCTGGTTTAATGGCTGGAAGGTTCTGTAGTGACCACACGTTCGTGCTTTCTTTGTATTTCTTCAGTAACCTGTCGCCTTGCATTAAAAATCGGTAGTCCAACGATTCCGAAATATTGGCTTTGAATTCACTGTATAAGGTAGGTAAGGGATTCTGAAATCTCCAACCCTCCAAAAAGTGAACATCTTTGGATAAAGTAGTGTATCGGTATTCAAGAATAGAACCCACTTTAACGGCTGGAAAACTGAACCGTTTTTCGCTCCATCTTTCGTCTTCTTTGACATCAAAAATCTGATTAGAAGCAACTTTTTGCTCTGTTGCTTTACCCGAAGCATTTGTGTTAATCGTTTGGGCATCTACGTTTGTAATTCTTTCTCTTTGATCCTTGGCATAATAGGGGAGATGAACATCAGCTTCGTCAATTCCCTTCGCTGACAATATCTTGATTCGAATGTGCTTCTCAGTGGCAATAAGACCATTACTGAAGGAAACTTCACCTTTGTGAAACAGCACAATGGCACTGGCCGTGCTATCGTAGTCGCAACGGGTAATTCGCCATTCTTCCTCCGTAACTTTGCCCCATTTCGTATTGGGGGCGGTTGACTTTTGTGCTAGAAGGGGAGAGGAACTAAAATAAAGAAAAGCAAAAACGAGCAGGAGAGATTTTGAATGCATACATTGGAATTTCAGGCTGTGAAAATACATAATTGGAAAGTATTTAATTTATAAACTCAGCTACATTATTATATGAGTCAAGTTAAATGGCAAAGTCAGGTGATGGTTAGTTCCGAAATTGGCACGTTGCGACGGGTAATGGTGCATAGTCCTGATAGTGGTTTGGGGAAAGTCGTCCCTTCTAAAGCGCAGGATTGGCTATTTGAAGACATTGTACACCTCAAAACTATGCGTAGAGGCGAATATGACCACTATATCAAGCTCTTATTGTATTTCCTGGACCCGGATAAAATCAAGGGCAAAATCAAGGAAGTAGATGCTGAAGCAAACGATCGGGCTTTTTATAAACCAGATAACCCAGGCTATTTTAATTCGGATAAAGTAGTTGATCCACAACTACTTTTAACCCATATCCTGAAAGATGATTCGGTACGCACCAAATTGGTTGCCTCTATTTGCGCGGTAGAAAGGTGTACGTATCAGATACAGGAAACCTTGTTAAAGCTTTCTGCGATAGAGTTGGCAAAGACCTTTATATCGGGCACTTTGCCAGATGTAGCAGGTAGAGCGTCCCAAATGCTCTTTTCGCCTATTCCTAACTTTATCTTTACCCGCGACATTGGTATTGTGATCAATGATCATATTCTGATGAACAAACCGGCTAAAGTTGCCCGCACCCGCGAAGCTTTGCTGACCCAATATATTTTCTACAATCACCCATTCTTTGAAAATTACCGCGATAAAATTATCGAGATATCAGAAAGTGAACACCATTTTCTGTTGCCTGATGGCGAAAAAGATTATAAAATGTCGACGCTAGAAGGAGGTGACGTAATGATGGTAAGCAAGAATCATCTGCTGATCGGGTGCAGCGAGCGGACTTCTCCTTATGCAGTCAACCAGGTGATTAAAGCCTTGTTTGAGAAGGATGTAGTTGCCAAAGTATCGGTCATCAAAATTCCTAAGAAGCGCGATTACATGCATATTGACACTATATTTACTCAAGTGAGCCGCCATGTCTGGGTGTTATTAGGTAATTTGTCTAAGCGGGGAGAAGAATTGGAGAAGAAGGATTTTATGGAAGACCTGATGGACGTAAAAGTGACAGATAAGCTGAAGATCGTTACCTACCTAAAAGGCCAGGAAGAAACCCCGAAATACACAGAATACCTGGAAGACTTATTGGCCAGTATTAGTAAGGATGATTTAGGCGCTACAGAGAAAGTGAAGTTTATTTATTCGGGCAATAATGAATTCCCTTTTGGTGCACGCGAACAGTGGACCGACTCCTGCAATGTGCTGGCGCTAAAAGATGGGGTAGTGATTGGATATGACCGTAATGATAAAACGGCTGAAGCATTCAAAAAAGCAGGTTTCCAGATTGTTAATGCGATAGACTTGCTGGAAAAATTTGAAAGTGGACAAACCTCGCCTGAGGAAATACAAAATACCCTCATTCAATTGCCTTCCGCCGAGCTTTCCAGAGCCCGCGGCGGTTCTCACTGCATGAGCATGCCCCTCCTACGCGATTCAATTAACAATTGACAATCATCAATTAACGCATGGGATGGATACAAGATAACCCAAGAGTAAATAGAAGTAAAAATTGTTAATTGTTAATTGTTAATTGTTAATTGTTAATTGTTAATTGTTAATTGTCATGACTTCTCATATTTTAATGATTCGTCCGGTTAGGTTTGGATTCAATGAACAAACGGCGGAGAGTAATGCTTTTCAAAATCAAGAGGCGGCGGCTCAACTGCGGGAAACGGCTCAGCAATGCGCGTTGAAGGAGTTTGACCAGATGGTCAATCACTTGCGTACGTTTGGTGTAGATGTAATAGTGGTGGAAGATACCCCCGAACCACATACCCCCGATTCCATATTTCCCAATAACTGGATTTCTTTTCACCAGGATGGCACTGTGTGTTTGTATCCGATGCAAGCTGAAAACCGGCGCCTGGAAAGAAGCCTGCAGGTTTTTGATGACCTGAAAGAGAGGTTTGATATTGAGAATGTGATCGATTTTACTAACTACGAATTGAAAGGGCAGTTTCTGGAAGGTACGGGAAGTATGGTACTAGACCGGGAAAACAAAATTGCCTATGCCTGTATTTCTCCTCGTACCCATGAAGAAGTAATCTTAGATTTTGCCACGCAAATGGTTTATCAGATGGTTCCTTTTCACGCGACTGATAATAATGGCAAAGAAATCTACCATACCAATGTAGTCATGTCAGTAGGAGACTTGTTTGCCGTGATTTGCCTGGAGAGTATCAAGGATGAGAAAGAAAGGTATCTGGTGCGAAATGTCCTGGAAATGTCCGGTAAAGAAGTGATTGATATCACCATGGAACAACTCAACTGTTTTGCCGGAAATATGCTTCAGATAGTGAATCAACAGCAAGAATCATTGTTGGTTATGTCAAACCAAGCTTATCAATCGCTAACCCTCAAACAAATCAGTTCGCTAGAGAAATATGGTGGCCTGGTTGCTTGCGACCTACATACGATAGAAACCAATGGCGGCGGTAGTGCCCGCTGTATGATGGCCGAAGTATTCCTGCCTTTGAAATAGCTTTTGCTTTTACATAGATTGTTTTCAGGGGATCTCTAGATCTCCTTTTTTTTTGCCCTAGTTATTATCCATCCTTCCGCAGTAACTGACCTTTCATCAAAATAAAACACGTTTGGCTTGACTTATATCTTTTTATTTGATTGCTTTGTGATATCAAAATAATATCAAAACAAATATAATTATGATACGCGAAATTACTCTCAAGCCTCTATCAGGCTATTTGATGCTCTTAGTCGAACTGATTATTTTAGTGCTCGCCTTATTGAGCTTCTACTACGCTGCTACGAATGAAGCTGCTTTTGGTGTCATTGGCGGCCTTCTCTTATGTTTACTCTGGATATTTATTCTGCCTGGTTTCTTTATTGTCAATCCAAATGAATCGCGGGTACTAGTGCTTTTTGGTCAGTACACAGGAACGGTGAAGGATTTTGGCTTTCACTGGGTCAATCCATTTAATACCAGAAAACTGGTTTCTTTGCGAGCGCGTAACTTAAACGGTCACCAATTGAAAGTAAATGATAAGTTAGGGAATCCGATTGAGATTGCTGCCGTCATTGTATGGCAAGTACAGGATACCGCTAAATCAGCTTTTGAGGTGAATGATTACAACCAGTTTATTATCATTCAAAGTGAAGCCGCGGTTCGCCACCTAGCAAACACGTACCCTTATGACAACCTGGAAATAGAGACGATGGCAGGCCACCCGGAAGAAGTAACCTTGCGCGGAGGAGGAGAGATTGTGAACGATATGTTGGAGAAAGAACTGAATGAGCGCTTAGAAAGGGCGGGTATTGTGGTGACTGAAGCCCGTATTAGCCACTTGGCCTACGCACCCGAAATTGCCGGAGCTATGCTGCAACGCCAGCAGGCCACAGCCGTAGTCGCTGCCCGCCGCCAGATTGTAGAAGGGGCGGTAGGTATGGTAGAAATGGCCTTGGATAGACTTTCGGAAAGGAAAATCGTGGATTTAGATGAAGAAAAAAAGGCTGCGATGGTGAGTAATCTGTTAGTAGTGCTTTGCGGAGAAAAGAATGTGAGTCCGGTGTTAAACGCTGGTACTTTAAACCAGTAAAAAGCTTGCAATGGCACAGAAAAAACCATTCGTCTTACGACTAAACCCTGATATGATGAAGGCTTTGGAAAAGTGGGCAACCGACGAATTCCGAAGCCTCAACGGACAGATTGAGTACATACTTCATCAGGAGTTGAAAAAGAGTGGACGACTAACTAAATCTTCGTCAGAGGAGCAGGAAGCTGACACGGGTGAGGTCAAAGAATAATGGAGTGTTTGAATAAACATATGAAGGAAAAAAAATCTACTACAGTAGCTATACAATCGCATTGGTTTTCAGTAGTTTATTTACTCACGCTGATGGGTTTTACTGTCCTGCCTTCCTGCCAGGCTGTAAAAACTACCGGTGTGCAAATATTCAATGCGGAGCGATATTGCCAGGTAATGCCTACTTCGTCTAGTTACAACGACTCGCTTTGGGCCAGTATTTCAGCTATCGATTCTGTATTTCCCCTAGGTATTAAGCAACGCTTTTCTCAACGTGCCCGGAGTATCGGCGCAGATATTGGCATTTTGCCCCTGCTGAACCAATTTGTCCAAACTGAAAAGAGGCTTCAGCATAATCTAACGGATGCTGACCAAGTGAAAATGAATACCATCCGACAAAACATTTCTGAACATATTATGTTGGCGTCGCTGGATGTGTCCAATGTTTTGGCTGAAATTGAGTGTGAGCAGGACCGCGCCTTGGCTATGAAAAACTATTTACAGCTTCAGGCAGACAAACGGACGCGTAAACTAACCATATATTCGATTCTGGCAGGCGCTATTTCCACTATCTTCGTTAGTACACTCACCTTGAGCAATGGTAAACCCGAGTATATTGAATCTGTTTCGGTGGGAGGAGGATTAATCGGTGGTTATTTGGCTGTTCGTACCCTGACGACAACCGATCAGGCACTGTTCAACCATCCCCGCAATCATCTGAAAGATATTCGGGATAATCCAAAGAGGTCAAAAGTTTACCCTCCAATGGTTTGGCATTTTCTGACACGAGAACTAGAAAACCAAGCACAAACACCCACAGCCAGGGAAATAATTCTGGACCGGTGGAAAGAGCTTAATTTGTTGACCGAGGCCCAATCAGAAGCGCAACGCGCCAGGCTGGAGCTTTTATTTGGTAATGGAGGCATATATGGCAATGATGAAATCAGCCATCGTATTAGTTTGATCGACTCGCTGGAAACCGAAATAGCCTTGATGCAACAGGAACTTCAGCAATTGCAGCAAGAGCTACTACAGTAATCAGTTAATATCTACAACACCGCATTGTTGGTTCCATAACAACGATAAATGAGGCACCTCAGCTCTCTGGCATATTTACTTTACCACTGCCAACTTGGCTATGAAGGTTTCTGAACCATCGTCACTCGCGCTAAAGATGAGGTAAATGCCTGTTTCGGCGCGATTGCCTCTGTAGTCGTGTACATTCCAGGTGGCAGTTCCTCCATTAGCACGGGTTTCGTAGACCAACCTCCCGGCTGCATCTGTTATCTTTACCATTGAATTAGCTGCCAGACCAGAAATGCCCACTAATCCGTCAAAATTGGGGCGAACTGGGTTGGGAAATACCTTGACCTGCGTATGTTTCGACTCCGCCTCCGTAGCGCTGCCCCGGTACGAAAGTAGACCTTGGTCTGTAGCAATGAATACTTCTCCGGTAGTGGATTCTATTTCGATGTCGGTAATATTGTTAGAAAGCAAGGGACTGTTTTTAGTGGTGAAATTAACCACTAATTCGCTTCCTTCGGCGTTGAATAGCCATAATCCATTGCGCGTACCAATCCATTTGCGGTTGCCTCCATCCACTTTGATTGCCGTAATAAACTCATCATTCAATAAGCGTCGGGTGTTGAATATGGGTGTAAAAGCACTGTAGCCTCCTGTAAAGACGGCTGAAGTGTTGAAAAAGACTGCTACGCCATCGTCAGTGCCCACCCAAATCTGGCCTTCTTTGTCCATCGCCATACTGCGTACATTGGGATTGGGAAGTTCTCCATTGCCTGAGGCAGTGCCTAAATAGCGGGAGCGTTGAGTTTTTTCGTCAAATACCAGGATACCTCCAGTGCTTTTCGGATCTAAGCGCAGCCATTTGAAGCCATTGTCATCAATCAAAATTCCCAAAGGATTGTTACTGCCTGTTTGAGTAAAAGCAAACGATTCCCACTGGTTCGTTTTTCTGAATACATGCAAAGAAGGCATACCCAAAGGCACTGAATGGTTGGTTACCCATATATTTCCTTCGTCATCGGTTGCCAAGCCAGTTACCCGCACACCATTGGCCGAAGCAATCAAAGGACTTCCTGCAACCGTTTCAATGCTCAGATCAGCTTTTTGCCTAAAGAGGCCATTGCCAAAAGAACCCAGGTAGAGCTGCTGATTATCAGCTTGGTAGGCTATAGACACTAAGTCCTTAGTTGTAGGTACGAGCAGCGCATAATTTGCCCATTGGGCTCCATCGAATATATAAAAGTTTGAAGTGCGACCGTAAGCCTGCGTATTTTCGTTGAATCCACCTGCCAGCGCGACTATTTTGCCCCCGTATCCATATAGTTTCCAGGCCTGGTTACTAGCCGGGCCGCTGGGAATATATGCCTCAAAATGTCCAGACCGATTGCTCAGCAAACCAGATTTAGCATCCGCTACCCATAATTTCCCCTGCATGTCGAAAGCAGCTTCTTGTGGTGCCAATAGCAGATTGTCTCTCACTTCAGCAACAATTTCATCTTCATTAATGGTTAATAACCGACTTCCTGTACAAACCAGCAACTGATTATTAGAAGTCCTGATCGTTTGTATCGGTTCGGTCAGCGCCACCAAATTAGTCCAGTTGCCCTGCTGGTAATGGTATAACCCTTTACCCGATACCCCAGCGTATACACCTCCATTCCGGCTGGCAATTGCCTTTACATTATCGTTAGGAATACCCTGGCTAGGAGTGAAAATGTGCCAGTTACTGAAATCCTGTAGATTTATCTGAGCAGCAAGCGGAGCGGCCATAATTCCCTGCGAACTAGCCAGGAAAATACTGTCATTGGCAAACGTGCTGCCAAACACAGCTATAGGCGTACCGTTGAAGCCAATATTGCGGTAAGTTTCCCGGACTTCTATTTTCTGTAAATCGAGCACTACGAGCCCAAAATCGCACGAAAGGTAGGCCAGGTTATCCCGAAAGGTAATATCATTAATGTTTTTGCTTCCACTGATGCTGGCATTTTTAATGACATTCAGGTTAGTGATTTTATCCGATTCTCCTGCTTTATCCGACGAAGTGAGTAAATCCACATTGCCGCTATGATAAGCAATCAATACCATTTTTAAAGCTGGTAAATAACCCACTCGGCTGATATCAGTTTCACTCAAACCATCAATCTTCGATAATTTGGTCGTATTGTTAAACGACTTATCAAAATAAAACAAGCTGTTGGGCGAGCCTGCGTATACTTTTTCTCCCGAAATGGTGAGTGTGGTAGCCGATTGATAGCTTAAGTGCGTACGCCAAGTGCCCAAGGGAATATTTTGCGCCACTGATTGGGTCGACAACAAAAGAATTGTACACAAAAAGCGCCCCCACAATTGAAAAAATGTCATAATAATCGATTTGTGTGCCTTCCAGTCTGGAGGAGATGAGTTTAATTTCCAGCTTCCGACCCTAACTTAAAGCACTTACGGCACCGAGCCTCATAACTATCCGTTTCGCCCAGCAATACCTTTTCTCGGGAGGGGACTAACCTATAAGAATACGAAGCTATGTTTCCGCATACCATACATATAGCGTGGAGTTTAGTAATGTATTCTGCTATCGCCATGAGTTGGGGCATATAGCCAAAAGGTTTGCCCTGAAAATCCATATCCAATCCGGCCACAATCACCCGTTTTCCTTGATTGGCCAGCTTTACGCAAACATCAGTAATGGCTTCATCAAAGAATTGAGCCTCATCAATTCCCACCACATCGCAATCACCCGTGAACAATAACATTTCTTCTGATGAATGCAGTGGCGTAGAGCGGATCTTATTGGCATTGTGTGAAACCACGTCTTCTTCATGGTAGCGTTTGTCAATGGATGGTTTGAAAATTTCCACCTTTTGTTTGGCAATCCGGGCACGGTTCAAGCGACGGATAAGTTCTTCGGTTTTGCCCGAAAACATAGAACCACATACAATTTCAATCCATCCGGTCTGCCGGTGTTCGCTCCGGTTATATTTTTCTATATTGGGCTCAATAAACATGCAAGCAAATGTCTTTATTCTGATGGGAAATCTATCATTCCTGATTTTTATGCAACATCTAGCGCCTCTCTAACGTTATTCCAGCCGCCGCATCAAAAAAGATTTTGTATTAATAATTTGGGCATATTCTTAACTTTACAAAACAAACGAATTCCGTAATGAAGGACAAATTAAATACATCTGCCCTAGAAGAGTACAGTCAGTCGTATGCCAAACGGTTATCTAATTATTTTTTTATTGACAATGAGACTGTTACCGGAAAACAAATCCTAACATTCTGCGAAATCCAGCAAGTAAACCTCTTTGTTCTAGGTGGATTATTTGATTCCTGGCAACAGGAAGTTAAGCGATTAAGAAGTCCTTACTTCAATTACCAGGCAGTTGAGGTAGAAGAGGCACTCAAAGCATTTATGGATACCGTTTCCCGTCATATTGCTGTTGGTAAAGAGAATTTTGAACCTCTGCTTACCCGTGCTGTACAAGATACACTCTTATTATCCATTGCACCTAGACAGTATTTTGACCTATGGCAAGAGCAAATGGGGAAAGAATTTACGATTGAACGCTTAAAGGGAAAGCTGAAATATTTTCAAATAAATAAGTTTATCCTAAAAGGATTGGTCGATCGAATGGAAGCAGAAGGGAAAGCGTCTGTTGTTTCTATAGTAGGTATGCGCTGGATAGAGGAAATTATCGAAGCTCAGTCTTCTCAGTTAGACAAGCCCGAAATATACCTGGAAGTGTTTTCACAAAAGTTGCCAGTTGGCATAGAAGACTTTCTGAACACACCGGTGGCTAGTCAAACTGAGCCCATCGTGTTTTCGGTACCAGTATATGAACCCATAATTGAAGCAATGGAGGAAGTAGAAGAAAGCCAAACGGAGAGCACGCAAGAACCTATTGCAGTAAATATGATGGCTTTACCCAAAGAGCCAACCATCGAGCTTAGTTTGAATGAACGGTTAGGACGAGATCAGCAAACATTAAATGATAGCCTGAAACAGGTGGTAGCGAAAGACACCATTATGGATCGCCATCTTAAGACTCGAATAGAAAATATTAAAAGTGCTATTCCGCTTAATCAGAAGTTTGTTTTTATTAATGAATTGTTCAGAGGCGATACCTCCGCTTATCATCAGGCACTTAATGAGTTGGAACAGTGCGAGAATTATAAGTCAGCCACTGAGTTATTAATGCAGAAATATGCAAGAAATTACGGATGGAATATGGAGGGAGAAGAAGTAGAGGCATTCTTTGAAATCATAGAGCGTAAATTTTATTAATTTGATTATTAGGTAGTTGTATCTTTTATTTAGAAATAATTGGTTAG
>JAZKGK010000241.1:0-16008 GCA_040385915.1 Bacteroidota bacterium | reverse complement strand
AAAGTAAATAGAAAAAGTGCTTCCCACGCCCAGTTGTGAGTTGACTATTATTTTCCCACCGTGGTTTTCCACAATTCGTTTAATCATATACAAGCCAATGCCAGTACCTTCTACGTGGTCATGGAATCTTTTGAACATGGTAAATAGTTTCTTCTGATGTTGTTCCGAAAGCCCTAATCCGTTGTCTTTTACCGTCAGAACAATGCCTGATCCTTCGGAATAAGTACTTACCCAAACTTCGGCACTTCGGTGAGGGTCACGGTATTTGATAGCATTTGAAATCAGATTAGACAGGATACTACGCAGGTTTTTGGGAGAATACCGTATATGTGGGATCTGAAAATGAGTATGTATTACTGCTTGGTTTTGCTCTATCAGTGGTACAAGGTCTTGCTTTATCTCTTCGGTCAGTTGCTCAAACTCCAGCACTTCGACTGCTTCTTCAATACCTTTTTGTATTTTAGAAATTTCAGTTAAATGCCTGATGGTTGTTTTCAACCGAAGCACAGACGAGTCCATCATATCTACCCATTGCCGATCTTTTTCTGTCAGCTTTCCATCTAATTGTTTACGGAGAACGGCCAATAAGCCCTCCAGATTGGTGATGGGAAGTTTCAGGTCATGGGAAGCAGTATACACAAAGTTGTCTAGGTCAGCATTAATGGCCATCAAAGCTTTATTCTTTTGGGTCAACTCGTCATTTTTTACTTTTTGGGTAAGATCCCGGATAATTTTGGAATACCCGACCAGCTGCTGGCGGGCATTGTACAGCGCTGTCGTCACAATATTGGCCCAGAAAGTGGAGCCGTCCTTTCGGACCCGCCACCCTTCATCCTCATAGCGTCCTTCCTGCTGGGCTTTTTCCATTTCGTATTCCGGTTGCTGGATGGCGATCGCTTCGGGCAGGAAAAAAATGGAACAATGCTTGTTGATAATTTCCTCGGCCTGGTAGCCCTGGATTTGTTGGGCACCCGCATTCCAACTGGCTACGTTGCCTTCCAGCGTCAGCCTGAAAATAGAATAATCCCGTACGTCTTCGGTGAGGAGGCGGGCCTTTTCTTCGCTTTCTATTAGCTGCTCGTTTGCTTGGAGAAGCATTTCCTTGGTTTGCGACAGTTCCTCATTGGCTTCAGTCAGTTGAGCAAGCGTCTGTCTCAGATCTGCTTCCGTTTCTTTGAGCGGGGTAATGTCCTGTGAAATGCCAACAATCTGGTCAGGAACCCCTTGGGAATTTCTTCTAAAAACGGCGTTAGTAAATAGAAAAAATTGGTAATGGCCCTCAACATTTTTTAGTCGGAATCTTATTTCCCGGACTTCATTATCCTGAGCGTTTACGAAATCATTATAATATTGCCTTCTTCTTTCATAGTCCTCTGGATGCACCAGTTCTTTCATCACCGATGCCCCTAAGGCGGCAGTTTGCTCAGGGCTGTACCCCAATATGGTAGGCAAATCTTTGTTGGTATAAACTGCTTGAAACGAATTGAGATCAAAAATATAAATGGAATTAGGAGTAGTATCGGTTATCCGTTCAATGAAGTGATTCCGTTGCGCTAGCGTTTCGTTCAATACGATCAACTCTTCGTTAGAGGATTTAATCTCTTCATTGGCCGCATATAGCTCTTCATTAACGAGTTGTACTTGCCGCATGGCCTCTCGGATGTTTGTCTCCGTTTCTTTCAAAGCAGTAATATCCTGGGAGATGCCTATCACCTGGTCAGGAATGCCTTCGACATCTCTTCTAAAAACTGACCCTCGCACCATGAGCCAATGATAAACGCCAGTGGCGTACCTTACCCGGAATTCCACTTCCCGTATTTCCTGGTCGCTGGCAGTCATAAGACTCCGCTGAAATTCCATTCTTCGCTCCTGGTCGTCGGGATGTACCAACTGTGTCATCGCATCCGCCCCCATGGCATAGATTTCTTCGGAGCTATAGCCTAAAATTTGCAACATGTCTTTATTGCGGTAGACTGGCCGAAACGATTGGCAATCGAAGATCTGAACGGTGTTAGGCATGGTGTCCATCAGCTTCTCAATGAAGTGGTTTCGCTCAGCCAGGGTTTTGTTCAAGACATGCAGTGCCACATTAGCCGAGTTAATTTCTTCATATTTGGCCTGTAGTTCTTCATTCTTCCGCTTCCATTCCTCTTCCGTCGGGATAGCCAATACCTTAGGGGCCATTTTCACCAGGACAATGGCCGTTCCTACAGAGGCCAACGCCGTAATAATCCGCAAAACGGCATCCAGCCGATATAAAGGATTCCAGATCGTAATCACATCCATGACGTGCGTAAGGCCACAACTGGTAATAAAGAGGGCAAACAAGCCTACAATCCAGGCGTATTGCATTGTGCGGCGCTGGCGGAATATATGTAGCAAGACTATCGGAATAGCAAAATAGGCAGTAGCAATTACGCCATCAGCTAAGGCGTGACTCCATACCATATCGGGTCTCCAATAATAGCAATGTCCATGGGGCATAAAATCTGCCGATTGAAAAGTCCCCCAAAGCCAGTTTATAAAAAGGCGTACCATGCTGCTTGAGTTAGAAAAAATAATGGCAATAATGCTTTCTGTTGAATACACGAGGCCAGGTTGTGCAGGGTAAGATGCCCAAGGCGAACTTCTCTTGCTTGGACACTGGTGCCCATATTCCAGTACTTATGACATACCCTAGTGATACGATCAGCTTAACTTATATCGTGAAGCCGCCTCAGTAAATGCACCGAGCAAGGTATACATATTGCCTAAGTATATCAATACTCATTTACTAGTATTGATGCTATAAATATTGACACCATTTGCAACAAACACTGTTTCATTAATTAATTAAGGCCTGAATACCACGAATAAGCGTGTTAAAAGAAGCCTATTGTATCGGTTCTAATTTCTATTTACTTTCCCCCATAGATCAACTACTTCCAACAATCCGTCAAGCGGCAATCAGTAGCGGTCAATTAAATTCCCCCATTGGTCAAATAGCCCGACCTTCGATCGACAGAATTGTTTACCTTACTATTTTTGCCAGAAATTAAAAATGGGTCAGATTCTGCGAATTGTATTGGTACTCCTCCTGTTTCAGACAGCCGTTTATGGCCAGCCTGTGCCTACCCTACGAGGGGATAGCTGGGCACAGGTGCAACGACAACGGGGAGGAGTAATTACCGTGGTGTACGATGTATTTCCACCCTTTGCCTTTCCCGATTCCAGTGGACGGCTCGTGGGAATCGAAATCGAACTGCTCGAATCGTTCAGGCGCTTTGTGAACCAACAGTATGGCTATGCCTTACAGATAGAATGGATCAACGGAGGAGGATTTGAGAAGACCTACGAGCGTGTGCGTCTATCAACCAATCCGGGCGTATTTGGGGTAGCTAGTTTTTCTCTTACGCCCGAAAGACAGCGCCAAGTGCGGTTTACCGTACCCTACATGCCCGACCTGAATGTACTGGTGACCCACGCCCAAGCCCCCGATTATAAATCGGGACAGGACTTTATCCGGGATCTGCCTCAAATGAAAGCCTACACCATCCCCAATACCACCATGGCACAGGATCTGGATTCCATCCGTCGCGCGTTTCACCCCACGCTACCGGTGGAAATGGTCGCAGATGACTATAAGGTGGCAGACCAGATTGCCCGTGATAAGCAGGCTTTTGGCTACTTGCCGCTGTCGCTGTTCCTCTATGCTCACCCAAAGGGACTGAAGCGGCAGCAGGTATTGCCAAGTGAGCGCACCGGTTTTGCCGCTATCTATCCGCTCAATAGCGACTGGAATGCCCCTATGGAGGCCTATGCAAATGCACCCAATGCCGCGCAAATAACCGATCAAATTGTGCGAAAATACCTGAGTGGAGAGAATGCAAATATGGTTTTCAGTACGCTCAAACGCCCTTCTGGTTACCAGCTAGCGTTAATTTCTCTACAAAAAGAGCTAGTGATGCAGCGGCTCATCAACACCACAGTAGAATTGAAAGCACAGAAAATCTACCACAGTCTAGCGATTCTGGGCGTAGCTATCACCCTTATTCTGGCTGTGGTTCAATACCTCCGCTTCGTTGGCAAACAACGACTGAACCGATTGCTTACCCAACAGAATGAAACGATCTGGCAACAAAAAAAGGAAATTGAACTGTTTAACCGAAAATTGGAGATGAAGGTCTTGCAAGGGCAAATGAATCCGCATTTTATTTTCAACTCACTCAATGCGATCCAGTATTTTGTCAGCCTCGACCAAAAGCGACAGTCATTGGCCTATATTGCCGCCTTTTCCCGTTTTATGCGGTATTTGCTGCAGAATGCTTCCACTCCCTACACGCCAATCAGGCAGGAAGCGTCCATGCTAGAGCAGTATCTGGCGCTTGAAAAGATGCGTTTTTCCGATAAATTTTCCTACCAGGTTATCATTGCTGAATCGGAAACGCTGCCCGATGCCCGGCTTCCGTCGTTGCTGGTGCATCCGTTCGTTGAAAATGCCTTATACCATAGCATCCTTAACCGCCCAGACAACAAAGGACTGATTACCATCCGGTTTGAAGCTTCGTCGAATCACCTGACTGTAACCATTGACGATAACGGAATAGGGCAGCCATCGGCTTCGGGCTTAGCACAAATCAAAAAAAGTGCTGATCTAACGCCCCACGAACAACTAGCGCAGGAACGGATCGCTTTGCTCAACGAAGGAAAAGAAGACAAAATAACGCTTGAAACAACCGGATTACTCAATCCAGATGAGAGCGCTGCTGGTACTCGTCTGGTCATACACTTTCCGCAGGTGGCGATGGAAGTCTGACATTCTTTCTATCTTTCGCCACCATTTTATTCTGATCCTCTTGTTTATGTCCCTCGTTACGCTCTGGAAAGACCTCTCTGATCTTGGCATCCAGCCAGATCTGTCACTGGATCTTCGCAAAAAAATCACGCTTTGTAATCGCATTTCTGTTACAGTCGGGGTGGTAATCAACAGTGTGGCGATGTTATACTTTGAAGTGCCCACACTGTTTGCGTTCTATTTACTGGCGGGACTCACCTACTTATCACCCTTGCTCATAAACCGGCTTGGTTATTATACCTTAAGCCGCTGCATTCTCACGTTCACTCCTTCGATGTTCATCCTGGTCGGCGCTGGTTTTGCTACCGAAGGCCCGTGCATCAGCCAGAAATTCGCGTTGCTTTCAGTGCTCATTTCGCCAGTTCTGCTGTTCCAGGTTACCGAAAGCCGAAAAATGGGCTGGGGTATTGCCTGGGTATTGCTGGCTTTATTGCTGTATGATCCCGTAACTAATGCCATTCCCCGGCTTGACGGAATAGCCAATGATGAAGTACTTGACAATCCAGTTTCTCAGACGGCGTCCGCCCTAGTGAGCTTCATTTTGTTCGTGGCAGCCTTTGTATACCAACAACGCATCAATCAGCGTGTAGAAGGGCAATTGCAGGAAACTATCGTCACATCAGATGCGCAAAATCAGACAATCAGGCACCAGAATGAGCAACTTCAGCAGCAGTTCGAAGAGATAGAAAGGCAAAAATCGGCCATCGAATCGATCAACCACGACCTACAGCTTCAGGCGCTCAAAGCGCAGATCAATCCGCATTTTGTGTTCAATGCGCTGAATTCCATCCAGCATTTTGTGATGCAGAAAAACCCTATAGAAGCCCTGGGCTATTTATCCAAGTTTGCCAAACTTATCCGGCAGGTACTCGAAAATTCGATGAATGACCGCGTGCCAGTGGCCGACGAAATGAAGGCCTTGTCGTATTACTTAGACCTGGAACAGTTGCGGTTTAACAACCATTTCACCTACCAGATTGAAGTAGCCGAGGATTTGGATGTTTTCAACACAGAAATTCCAGCCATGCTTCTGCAACCCTACATTGAAAATGCCATACTTCATGGCCTGCGTCACCGATCTGCTGGCGGGTTATTGAAACTGCATTTGCTCTACCAGGTTGACCGATTGTTGTGCATAGTGGAAGACAACGGCATCGGGCGGGAAGCAGCCCAACGGATTAACGCCAATCAAACGCCTGACCACATTTCTCGTGGCACCGCAGTAACGAATAAAAGGCTACAGCTTTTAAACCACGATACTGTCGAACAGGTCAGTGTAGTATTAATCAATTTGTTTGACAACCACCACCAGCCAATGGGTACACGGGTGGAAATTACGATACCGATTTAAACGCCATTTACCCGATGAATACCGTCATTATTGAAGATGAATTTTACAGCCGAGAGTTCCTGAAAAATGTTTTGGCAGAGCTGTTGCCAGAAATTTCCTTACTCGGAATGGCCGAATCCGTACCAACGGGCATTGCCCTAATTGAGCAAACCCAGCCCGACTTGGTTTTTCTGGACATTGAGATGCAGTCGGGCACCGGTTTTGATCTGTTGCAAGCCCTTCCTCATCGCAACTTCGACGTGATCTTCACGACCGCCTATGACCATTATGCACTACAGGCCATCAAGTTTAGTGCAGTAGATTACCTCCTCAAACCGATTGACCTGGATGAACTTATCGCTGCGGTACGAAAAGTCAGGGAACAACGCACGCGCCAACGAAGCAACCTGGCGCTTGAAACGCTACTGGCCAACCTGAAGCAGCCGGAAACTGAAAAGCAAACCATTACCCTGTCTACGTCCGATGGCTTGGAGTTTGTTCCCTTGTCCCAAATTGTTCGCCTCGAAGCTGCTGGGGCTTACACGACATTTTTTCTGAAGGATGGCAAAAAGATTATGGTGAGCAAAAACCTAAAGGAATACGAGCACATTTTGCCAAAAAAATATTTCTTTCGTCCGCATAACTCGCATATGGTCAATATTTATGAAGTAAAACGGGTAATTAAGACCGATGGGGGATGTGCCATTCTCAACGATGGCAGCACAATTCTGATTTCGCCTAAAAAGAAAGACGAATTTTTGAGCCTGCTAATGAACCGCTAAGGGTACGGCACAAAGTAGCCTTTCGAGAGGGCGTTAAAAAAACAAATGCTTCCATTCTCCTCCTTTGCCAGGAAGAGGAATGAAAGCTAGTGTACAGAGGGAGCCATCAGATGTGTGAACAATTCAATGACTGCTATGGCAACAGTTCATTTTTTCAACGCATGGAGACGCGATTGTTCAAGCAAGAAGGCTATTTTTTGAAGTTTATTTTTCGGGTTTTTAATTGTTCTTCCTTCAACATAGCCAATTCCTGGCCAGACAGTGACCGGATTGAGTAGCGATACATGTGGTCGTGAGTCGATTTAAAAACTTTGATGATAATGGATTCAGCAAAACCACAGCCAGCATATTCAGGAGGAATCGGTTTCAGACACACTTTGTCATCCACAGCAAACTTTGGCAGGCCTGGCTCTGATTTCTTTACTCTTTCCTTTTTTTCTTTCTTTTCTTTTTCAACTGGCTGACTATCATCATAGGCGCTGGCCAATTTTTTAACCTTTTTAATCGGTATTATTTTAATGGTTTTGCCATCCTGGACATATTTCTTTTCTTCCATTTTGATAAAATTAACCTCCGTGAATAGTTTAGTATGTTAGCTTCTTCGTACTTCAAAAGTCAAATTTACAATTACTGGAGCAAATAAGCAGTTACAAGTAATAAGTTATGCATTATAATAGGAGACATGTCTAGTAATATCAGGTATTCAGCTCAAGCGACACAACCATCAACACACTTATTATCAGATACTTGACAACAACTCTTGCACCTTTTCGATGTATCGGGTTTGAATTAACAAATAAAGAAAAAATGTTCAGTAATATGCAAAACTATTTTTTTAAGTCTCCGAACCAAGTACTGCGAAAGCGTCTCTTCTACTACAGCATCTATTTTAACTATTTTCCATGGCTCGCTATTGCCGCCAATGAAATCAAAAATATTGTCTGTCATATGATGGATTCGCGCTTTTACAGTTGGGTCTTGAAATCGGTATTAAGGCTAAGATCCTTTAATTAGCACCCATAGACATAAAAATACCCGCTACTGCTCGTCTGCAAATTGCGGGTATTTATCTAAAAGTCAATACGTTTCTGAATTAAATTAGCGATCTATAGGAACACCTCATCCACTCACATCAGCATTTTGATTTTCTCGCTGCTTTTCACGCCGGATAATACTTCCACATTTATGTCATCCGAGATACCGGTTTTGATTTCTTTCTTTTCAAATACCTGGGGAGCTGTCTCTACTTGTACATACGATTTCCCGTCTTTAAATTCGATATTCTTCTCTTTGATAGCCAGCACTTTCTCTTTATGTGCTAGAATAATGTCAGCATTGGCGCTGTAACCAGCACGGACGAACTGGCCGTCTTTCAATTGGACTGTAGCCTTGATTTCAAACTGGATAGCACCCTTTTCATCTACGCCTTTGGGTGAAACGAACTCCAGTTTTGCCTTGAATATCTCCCCTTCTATGGCTCCTATGGTTAGGTTTAGATCCATTCCTTCGCGAATTTTCCCCACTTCCGACTCTACTACCTTGCCCTTGAAAATCAAATCCTTCATATTGGCCACGGACGCAATCGTTGTTCCTTCATTGAAGGTATTGCTTTCGATCACGTAGCTACCTTCCTTCACTGGCACATCGAGCAAGGTTCCGTCGATGGTTGCTCTGACGAGTGTGGATGTTTGGGTTTGGCGGTTAGAAGAGCCTTTTTTGATCAGTTGAAGGTTATTTTCAGCGGCTTCGGAAGCTTCTTTCTTCAGGTTATACTCCTGGGCAGCCCGTGAAAATTCTACCTGAGCAATCACTTTTTCCTGATACAGCTTTTCCTGCCGCTTGTATTCCTGTTCGGCTAAGTCCAGGTTAATACGCGCTGTTTTCACATTCGATTCGGCATTACTCAGATTAACCATATTCGGCACGATTCGAATTTTAGCCAACAAGTCGCCCGTCTTAACCGGCTCTCCTGCCTTCACAAATACCTTCTCCACAATACCCGACACCTGCGATTTGACCAATACCTCCCGACGCGGTTCAATAGAACCTGTGGCCACCGTTTTCTTGACAATGTCCGCCTTGAAGGGTATTTCGGTTTTATAAACGACCGGATCTTTTTGTTGCTTTGCGTACAAGTAATAGGTCACTCCCACACAAAGCCCCAAAAAGAGCACCCCTGTGAAGATTAAAAAAAACTTTTTCATGGTTCAATTGAGATTAGGTAACTATGATGTGCTGATTAAATGATTAAAACAGAAAAAGCTAAAAGCTGATGGCTAAAAGCTGATGGCTGAATGCTAACGGCTAAAAGTTACTCATCTCGGAGTGCCTCAATCGGGCTGATGCTGGCCGCCTTGGTTGCTGGAATTAGTCCGGCCAAAGCTCCGGTAACGACCAACAACACGGTGGCAGTAATGGCCATTTGAAAGTCGACTTCGGGATGGCCAAAAAACTCGGCCTCCACCTTGAACTTCTCCATGGCATAGCTGATTCCTTCGATAATGCCCACCCCGGCAATAAGGCCCACATAACCCGACACAGCCGTAATAACCACGGATTCCTGAATAATAAGGCTGATAATAGAAAGTGGCGTTGCACCCAAGGCTTTACGAATACCGATTTCTTTCGTCCGGTCTTTCACGATAATGAGCATAATATTGCTAACGCCCACAATGCCAGCAATGATGGTTCCGATGCCGACCACCCACACAAACAAGTTAATGCCCGTAAATAATCCCTGTACATTATTAAATTCCTCTTGTAGATTGTCTGAACCAACTGCCTGCTCATCATTTTCGGAAAAATTATGGCGATTAGCCAGCAAGATTTTGATTTTCTTCTGTACGTCGGAAGCGATTGCTCCGTTTTTAACGGTGACTGCGAAATAACCGACTTTGTTGATTTGGTTATAGGTATTTTGTAAAGTAGTTAGGGGTATAAAGATCGTCTGTGAATCTTCGCGGGCATTGCCGCCTTTTTTCTTCGATTTGAAAGTCCCGACTACTTTAAAGTAAACCCCTTTTATATTGATGTACTTGCCAATGGGATCAGCCTCCTTTCCGAAAAGCACCTCAATCACTCGCTCGCCAATAACACAAACCTTCCGGCTTTGATCAATGTCGGGCTGGTTTAGGAAACGCCCGGAAAGGATGATCATGGGCTGAACGTACATCAGTTCGGGATAGTCGCCTTTGATATTGAACGACCCGTTTTTGATCTTGTAAGACACGGTAAATTCACCCCAAAGATTCATCCGCGGTGCAATGTATTCTACATCGCTGATGTTCTGACGAACCGCCTTCATGTCGTCGTTGGTCAACTGAATTTCGCGCCCCGGACGCAGCCCTTTGAATGGTACGCTCGTGCGCTCCGTCCAGATATAAATGCTGTTGGTGGCAAAAGCACTGAAGCCTTTGGTAACTCCATTTTCCAAACCTTTGCCAGCGCCCAGCAACAGAACGAGCATAAAAATGCCCCAAAACACCCCAAAAGCGGTGAGTATGGTGCGTAGTTTATGCTTGCTAACGCTGTGATAAATTTCCTGCCATTTGTCTAAATCAAACATATTGAGTCGGAATGGGCTGTTAGCAAGGCGCTTTCAGCAGAGGGATTATAGGAGGTTTTGGTTGAATTGAACAGAAGATTATCTGTGCCGAATTACTGTCCATTGAGTATGACGGGTTTCAGGCGTACTGCCGCATTTTCAATCACCCCATCCCGAAGGCGAATGACGCGGTCGGTGGCGGCAGCGATGTCATTTTCGTGGGTAACAATGACTACGGTCATTCCCGCCTGGTTTACTTCTTTAAATAACGCCATCACTTCTTCTGTAGTCTGCGAATCCAAGGCGCCAGTTGGTTCATCAGCAAGAATGACCTTGGGCTTCGAAATCAAGGCGCGAGCCAGGGCTACCCGTTGCTTTTGTCCACCCGAAAGCTCGGAAGGTAAGTGGTCGGCCCGATCAAGCAAACCCACCCTATCGAGGTATTCGAGCGCTTTTATATTGCGCTCTTTTCGGCCTACTTTCTGGTAATAAAGCGGCAGAGCCACATTCTCTACTGCCGACTTGAAGGATAGCAGGTTGAATGATTGGAAAACAAACCCCAACAATTGATTTCGGTAGTAAGCTCCTTTGGTTTGCGACAAGTTTTTGATGAGGTTTCCGGCCAGATAATACTCGCCAGAGTCGTATTCATCCAAAATTCCGATGATATTCAGCAGTGTGGACTTGCCCGAACCGGATGATCCCATGATGGAAACCAGTTCCCCCTGCTCTATTTTTAGATCAATCCCCTTCAACACGGGTAAAAAACGATTCCCGATGGGATAAGATTTATTAACCTGGTTGATTTGAATCATAGGAAATCAGGTCGAAGAGTGAAAAAATATTTGCTGTTGCCCAAACAAAAGAATGGATGTCATAGGCAGATAAAAGGTTGCACTAAATCCGTACTTTATTTTATCTCTGCCAGTGAAGTTGGAGAAGTTCCGGCTTTAACTCAATCAAAAAAAGATATAAGGTTGATTTTATAAGATGAATGGCAAATACATCCTAACTATTGTCTTCGGAGGTTTATTTTTTTTGAAATACAAGCAAAAAGGTGCCCAGTAAGATACCAGGCACCCTTTTTAGGTAAATGAGTCGGTTTATATGAAACTGTCCTTCTTCTCGAATTTCCCTTATTTTTTAATCAATTGCACATTCACTACCAATCGCACTTCATCACTTACCACTATGCCACCCGCTTCGGTAGTGGCGGTCCAGGTCAGTCCAAAGTCCTTCCGGTTGATTTTACCCGTGATTTCAAAGCCCGATTTGGTGTTGCCATAAAAGTCATTTTGGGTACCGCCATATTCCACCTGCAAAGCAACCTGCTTGGTCGTTCCTTTCATAGTCAGGTCACCTATTAATTTATATTCATTCTCTCCTGTTTTGGTGAAGGAAGTAGAGCGAAAGGATAATTTTGGATGATGGGTCGCATCAAAAAAATCTTCGCCTTTCAGGTGTTGATCCCGCTGCTCATTAGCCGTACTAATGCTATTAATATCTGCCGTAAAGGAGATAGAAGCATCCGAGAAGTCATCCTTTCCTGTCTCCAGTTGGCCTTCGAATTTACCAAAACTACCAGTTACAGTGGAGATAACTAAGTGCTTTACCTTGAATTGAATTTCGGAATGAGTTGGGTCAATAACCCAGGTTGTAGTTGCCATAATACAGATAATTTTATTTTGAACTGAAACAAATGTATCAACATTTAATGTACATACAATTAATTTTCAGGAAAAATTCCAGTGCTAATCAAGATTTGCCGTTCCAGGACGGTCCACTGCCGCGGAAGCTATATTTACAACTCAATATATCAGGCCACCTGGCTAGCCACTGCATAGTAAACTTTCTTGAGTTCCTTCACTGTCAAAACATCTATCAATTTGGCTAGTTGCTTGGTCACCTGCGCTAACTTGCTCGGATCTCCTTTCACCGTCAGTACCATTTCTGAATAGCCAGGATTGTGCGGCTCGGTGGTGGTAAATAAGGATTCGATTGTATAGCCACGGCGTTCTAATACAAGGGCTATTCTGAGGATCATGCCTGGTTTATGAGAAAAACAAATGGCAAAGGTGTGTGAGGTTTCCATGGGAAATTATCAATTAATTCTACTTAAAAAAAAGGGATATACTTCTTATAATCAGTATAATACCGCCGCCTCAGTGCATCGCAGCAGCGCGTCGATCGACTCATCTCTAACTGCTTCCTTCGGGCATAGGCATTTGGTAAGAGGGCAATTCCAGAATCATGTGTTCGGCCGACTGACCCGCAGGAATCATCGGAAAAAGGTTGTCGTCTTTTACTACCTCTGCGTGAATCAGGCAAGGGCCTTGGTTATAAGCCAGCGCTTCGATAAGGGTCGACTGTAGGTCTTCTTCTCGGGAAATTTTAAACGCTTTTACCCCGTAGGCTTGTGCCAACAAACAGAAATCCGGATTTCCTTCCAGGTCACTGCCGCTGTACCGACCTTCGAGAAAAAGTTCCTGCCATTGCCTAATCATCCCTAGATATTTGTTGTCGATCACCAATATTTTCAATGGCAACTTCTGATTGAATGCCGTAGACAGTTCAGCGAGCGTCATTTGAAAGCCGCCATCTCCCACAATAGCGATCACCAATTGGTCTGGTTTGCCCAACTGAGCACCAATGGCCGCCGGAAATCCAAATCCCATCGTCCCGGCTCCGCCAGAAGATAGCCAGGTATCGGGTTCATCAGTTTTGAAAAACTGGGCAGCCCACATCTGGTGCTGGCCTACATCAGTCGTGACGATGGCTTTGCCTTCAGTCAGTTGGTACAGCGTATCAATTACTTGCTGGGCACGCAAAGAAGCGGTGCCTACGGGCTGATTGCCAGTCGTTTTTTGATACGATAATGGATAATCCTTTTTCAATTGTCTGATTTCCTCTAGCCATTCTTTCGTGTCCAGCGGTTCTACGTACTTGAGTAGCTCCTGCAAGACAAGTTTCGCATCGCCAACAGCGAAGGCATCGGGCACCACGATCTTGCCTATTTCTGCTGCATCAATATCGATGTGGAGCTTTTTGGCTTTTGGACAAAAGTTCTTAGGATTCCCATTGATCCGGTCATCCCATCGGCTGCCAATCGACATAATCAAGTCGCATTCCAGCAAGGCTTTGTTAGCATAGGCGGTACCGTACATCCCCAGCATACCGAGCGATAGGTCGTGGGTTTCGGAAAAACAGCCTTTTCCCAGCAGCGTATTGGTGACCGGAGCTTGTAATCTTTCGGCCAAGGCGCGTACTTCTTTGCTAGCGCCAGACAACAAAGCACCGTGCCCGACCAGCAAAAGCGGCTTCTTGGATTGGTTGAGCAACGCAACCAGCGACTGTATACTTTCTTCGTCGGGTAAGGCAGGCAGGGCAAATCCGGGAATTTCCATCGGGGCATCTAAAGTGCCTTGGAAGGGCGCAGACGTAACATCTTTAGGCAAGTCTATCAGTACGGGGCCTGGCCTGCCGGTGGTGGCGATCAGAAAAGCTTCCCGAATTATCCTCGGAATATCCTGCACGCGTTTGACCAGATAATTATGTTTGACCACGGGCATGGTCATTCCAAAAATGTCGGCTTCCTGAAACGCATCCAGTCCGATCAGATGGGTTGGCGTCTGTCCGGTCAGTACAATCATGGGTACGGAGTCCATCATGGCAGTCATCACCCCCGTAATGGCGTTGGTAGCCCCAGGTCCGCTGGTTACGAGCAGTACGCCTGGTTTGCCGGTGGCTCTGGCATAACCGTCGGCCATGTGGGAGGCACCCTGTTCGTGCCGGGCTACGACAAGCTTGATTTTGGAGCTATATAAAGCATCAAAAATAGATAAATTGGCCGCTCCTGAATAACCAAACACACATTCTACTCCTTGCTTTTCCAGCATGTCAATCAAGGTAACAGCACCATTTTTAGCGTTGTCGTTCATTTCCTTTGTTGGTTTCATTGTTGAAAAGCTTTCTTTTGCTGTGAATGATGCAAATATATTTTTTAGCCTCAGGAAACAAGCCTCAATAAATTTGACAACTCCGGTTTCTACGGCTTGGCATTCTGTAATAATTCCACTCAGTTATCATTTAAAAGAAGTGTTATAAAAGTATCAAGGCCAATTATACCCTTTCTCATACCAATAGCAATTACGGCTTCCAGATCTAAAACTAGATTTTTATTAATTACGGATTTCAGATATATTGCCTCTCGAATAAAATGCCTTTTTACTTATTTTCAAGGCTATTTCCTATCAAAAACAACTACGATGTCAAAGGGAAAATCCAGGGGCTTGTTTGACTTAATTAAATCGCTGAACAAAAATGAAAAGCGGTACTTCAAACTATTTATGGTAAGTCAAGGCCAACGGGAGGAAAAGAAAGTTTTGAAGCTATTTGACCTGATTAATAGCCAGCCAGAGTTTGATGAAATGAGGCTTTTGCAGTTGGATTCATCCCTAAAGCCCGAACAACTCTCTAATCTGAAAGCCTATTTATTCGAAAAAATATTGCAGTGCATCCGGCAATTTAACCTCACTAAAATGCCTGATATTCAGATTCGCGAGCAGATTGATTTCGCTCAAATCTTATTCAACAAACGCCTGAACAGCCAAGGATTGAACTGTCTGCGGAAAGCCAAAAAACTAAGTATTGACCACGGCAACCTGGAATTGCAACTGGAAATAATCAAGCTGGAGAAACGAATCCTGGTATTTACCAACGACCATAGCGCCACCAGCAAAGTAGACGGGATTATTCAGGAAGCCAGGCAGATTAATGACCAGATTAACAACATCAATATTTTCTCTAACCTATCTATCAAGCTACAATCCTTTTACACCCGCATTGGCTTTATTCGAAACGAGAACGAGTTTTTGAAGGTGAAGGATTTTTTTTACTCGACTATTCCCACCTTAGACGAGCCTAACCTGTCAGTGATGGAAAAGATACACCTCTATCAGTTGTATGTGGGCTATTATTTCTTTGTACAGGATTTCAACAATGGCTATTCGTCGGCCAGGAATTTGGTTGACCTTTTTGAGAGCCTCCCTCCGCTCATTCATAGCCACATAGAAAGCTATCTAAAAGCCTTAAACAGCCTTCTCATTGCTCAGAACAAGCTATTTAAGTATGGCGAGTTTGTAGAAACCAATCATAAACTGCACACCATTGCCAAAAACCCGGAGGTGTGCGTCAACGAGAGTATCCGTATCCGGCTGCTGAAATACTATTATATCCACGAAATAAACCGGTATTTTATGATCGGAGATTTTTCCACGGGCATTGAGGTTCTTATGAATCAGCAGGAAGCCAGACTCAATCAGTTGATTGGAGTAATGGACAAGCATTCAGCCATGATTTTTTACTTTAAGATTGCCTGCCTCTACTTTGGCGCTAGCCAGTTCGGACAAGCTTTCCGTTGGCTCAACCGAATCATCAGTATTCCAAATGCCGACATGCGCGAAGATTTGCAGTGTTTTGCCCGCATTATTTCACTCATTTGCCATTTTGAATTGGGCAA
>JAZKGK010000240.1:0-4383 GCA_040385915.1 Bacteroidota bacterium | reverse complement strand
ATATGAGGGGTATCGGCGTTATTTCCTGGTGAAAAGTGCTTCTTAACAGGACATTTTCTTTCGATTCAAAAAAGAAAATCATCTCTAATCCCTTTGCTTTCAGCTCTTCATGTACCTTGGTCAGCGTATGTACCCTGATATTACAAAAGGGACAACCCGCATGCCTGAAAAAGCCAATAAATACCTTTTTGTCACGGTACTCATCCAGGTCTATTATTCTTCCAAAACTATCCTTAAGCTTAAAAATGGGGGCTAAAAGATTCCTTTCTAATTTCATTGGTTGATTATTTGATTTCTATTACTGGTTCATGTGCCCGCACGTAGCATCAGTAACCTTCCCGTGTTAAACTGACAAGTAGTGAAATGGTTTAATATACCTTCCTTTTTAGCCAATGATGCTACCAGCGACACAAAAGCACGCGCTAGTATCAAGAACGGGCGGCGTTGTATCCGGTAATTTCGGCGGGAAGATCCCAAGTATTAATCTGTCCGTCGTAGGAGGCACTCAGCAATTGATTATTGCCGTTCAGAGCCAGGGACTGTACAAAATTGGTATGTTGGAATTCGGCTAGGCATTGGGCGTTGGACAAATCCCATAATCGTACCTTGTTATCTTCGCCGCCACTAGCTAAATACCGCTGATTAATGAGCAATAAAGTGCGAATAATGCTATTGTGGGCTTGAAAACGTTTCTCTGGCTGCCAATCTGCAAACTGGGAATGGGTTGTTTGACAAGTAATTTCTCCGTTAAAATTCCCGCTGATCAAACGGTTGCTTTCCTTATCGAAAGCTATAGAATGAACAGGGCAGTGATCATGAAGCGTAGACTGACAACAACCCTGGTTTATCTCCCAAATCTTGATGGTAGTATCTTCCGAACAAGATGCCAACACGTTTTCACTCAGCATAATTATATTCCAAACCCAATCAGTATGCCCTTGCAAAGTGCATAAATGATTTCCTTGGATCGTACTAATATGAATAAGCTTATCACCGCCGCTACTAGCAAAGGTCTCGTCATTTACTTTACACAAAGAAAGCACTACCGCCTGGTGTAATCGCATTTCAGTTTTAAGAGCAAAATGCTCATTGTTCAGTTCCCATACTTTAATGGTTTGATCGCGGGAGCCGGATATAAACACATTATCATTTATCTGAGCCAAACAAAGAATAGAGTTTTGGTGTGCTGGCAAACGTTGTTTACAAACCCCATTCACATCCCAAATCTTGATGATCCGGTCGCGGCCACCGCTGACAAACAGGCGATTACTGAACGGCAATAGCTTCCAGATATACCCCAGATGCCCTTCGCAGAACTGGGTAAGCCTGGGAGATATAGACGCATCTTCCTCAGCAATCTTTTCGTATAAAATATCGCTTCGAAGCACATACTTTTCACCAGCCAGTAGCTTTTCGCCTTCGTGCCAAATATTGTGGTCAAAAATGATCAAATCACCTTGCTTGGGCAGATAAGCCGCCCATATCTCCTGCGATTCCTTTGATCGGTAAAACAAAGTCCTTCCTCCTTCAAACCCGTCCGAACTGTTTAAATACAGCATAAATGTCAGTTTGGACTGCACTTGGTGAGATCGGTAATGCACCCCATCGAGATGGCGATTGAAGTACTGCCCAGTTGTATACCGACAGTATCGGAAACGATTATTCAGCTCCTTCAAATGCCAGACACCCTGCTCCACTGAGTTATCTGATTGCACAGTCAGGATTTCGGGCAGAAATGGTTTCACCTTTTCTAAGAGCTGTTGGGCTAATGGTTCACTGTCAATGACTAGCCGGTCATTGTTGCGGTAATACGTTGGATAATGTTCAATGGCTTTTTGAAAAGATTGTTGAATGTGTTCGGTCAACAACCCTTTACATTCAGCTTCAGAAAAGAGCTTGGGAATGACCACACACACGTATTTGCTTTCTGGAAGTAGGTGGAACATATCTTCTGTTAGATAGTTCATTTGGCCTTTTTAGGAATTTCAAACCCAGCCACCAATAAATTCCGGGCACCATGTATACCACACTTTTGATAGCGGTTGTACGTCTGTGAAGCCTTTTCTCGTGTAGTTGCAGGAGAGTCGTGAAGTATCCAGGAATCAATGGCCGTATCGAGCGTATAAGCTTCAGGACACATCAGATTAGTTGTCCATAAAAGTGGATAAGCGCCTGTCTTTTTAATGTGATCATAAAAATAATTTCTGCTTGCACAAGCCAAGATGATCACTTCACGGCGTTTGTGATCTGCCTGAGAAGGATACTTGTGCAAAGTAAAATCCATTAACCCATCGTGACCAACATACCCTATCAAATTCGCACTGCCTCCTACCTGAATTGTTAAGGTATCAATCTTGATCGACAACTTGTTTAGGCCTGCTGCATAATCCAAAAAATCAGTAACTGTTTGTTTAATTCTAGCGCCATCGTACGCATCTGCCACTAAATAAATAAGAGAGTCTTTGTGTTTAAAAACCAGCCTTTCATATATCTGACTAGTTGGATTGTCTATCTTTTTTATCAAGCTCCAATCATGCTGCTTCTTAAAAAAGGTCTTTACTCCGAAGCCACAACCCCAGTAAAGATTATTCGCTGGATCTTGTCCATTCCCTATATTTTTCGGTACAGGAACAATACCTTGATTTTTATTATCACACAAAGCCACCAGCACATGGACGACCCTTGTTTGGGCAGTTGTTAAGGTTGAGATAAGCAGAAGTATGAGGGTAGTATATAATTTAAGTGCTTGTTTAATCGCCATAAACAGATGAGTAATACTTATATAAATAGCTCATATTGTGCCGTTTAGAAAATAATCGCCTAATTACCCCCACCGCCGCAACCACCGCCACCGCAGCCTGAGCAGCCGCTGCCTCCACTACCACCACTGTCGCCACCACTGCAACTGGAGCCACTATCGCCGCCATGTCCATGACCGCCGCAACTGCTATCAAATGAATCGGAATGATGGCTATAGGAGTCCCAGATAATGAAACCTCCATATCCACCATCATTATTACTATCACTGCTGGTTTGATACTGATCAATCTCCTGTAGCAGTCGTTTATCTATTTGTCTGAGTAAGGCAAAGTCGACAGTAGCCAGTAGAAAAATGTTGCCTTTAATGGCTTTCAAAATGTCCGCAGCCTTCGAGGAGCCTGCCTGAATCAGGGCAGGTAATTCTTTTTCCAGGTGGGCTATTTCAGCGCTTAGATCCTTTCTCATTTCCGTCCCCTCTCTCGTCATAGAAAACCAGCCGAATAGTTTTTCCAGAAAAGACCTGGAGAAATATTGCGCTACATAAGGGCTTTTGATTACGGTACGCTGGCAATGGCTAGCATTCACCGCATGTTGAAACCCCATCTTAACCAGATGCTTAAATAGTATCTGCAAATCACCGGACTTCCAAAAAGGCAATAAAAAGAAGTGCTCGTGCGGCAGTGGCTGATAACCCAGGAATTGGCTTCCAACCACCACGTAGGTGTGCGTCTGAACAGGATCATCCTCGTAGGGTTGTTTGGTTACTTCAATCGTTTTGAGTACTTGCTTGAATAGCAAATCCATAAAAGTAAACTTCAACATCTCTTTTATGGCAGCCTGGTCACCGTGTAAAACCACAAGCGTTTCGGCAGGCGAAAGGTGGGATAAGTGTTTCATAGAGTGAATGGTTTCTTAATAACCCAATGGCGGTTTAAGTTTACCCGCTGAAAATGAATGTCTTTGAATCGAATTTCATTGCTTGGCCAAATATCTTCTGGTGGAAGTTGATGAAAAACCGACTGGTAACGCTCTTTGGTTTTCTCGTACCAGTTGGTGTATTTATCTTGTTCAGACTGCCCGCCCTTGGTAGGCCCGTGGTGGATTTGGCGGCCTAGGGTATGCTGGCAAAAGTCAACCCAATACGACTGGGTGTACAGCAGGTGCAGATGCCAAACCTGATCTACCTGATCGGATGGCGTGAGTGGATGATCGCTGTTGCAAAGAAGGAAGATGAACTTTTTATATTCTGCCACGGCTCTCACGGCAAACGCTAAACCCCAGCCATTTTCCCTGGCCAGCCTATCGGTGAAAGTAAGCGCCGCCGCCGGATCATCGAGCTCGAAGCTTCTAATTTTGTCCCAAATCATTTGCTCATCGACCGTCATTGCTAAGGGAAATATATACAAGTAAAACTATACTTCCAACTGCTAGGCTCGTTCAAAAATTGTTTGCCTTCAGAAAAATGAATCCTACTTCAGCCATTGAATTGTAGGGCAAAAAAAAGGTCTGTGCGAATACACAGACCTTGGAATAAAGAAGCGAGAAAGCCATTTTGCCTGGCTACACTTCTACTTTATTTGGCTTATAACCAATGAAGCCGTAATAAACGATGAACAGGTAACA
>JAZKGK010000239.1:0-5499 GCA_040385915.1 Bacteroidota bacterium | reverse complement strand
GCAGCGGGTTTTTACGGTGGTTGTCCGTGGGTAACAGCCGGCAGCCGGTTTCAAGCATCTGTCAAAGAACGTAACTGACAGCAAGATAGGTTTTTCCTTTTCAATTATTTCTCTTTACAGGAAGCCGAGCAGAAGCCAGCATCCTACCCAATAAAAATCCCCAACCTGCTGCCAGATTGGGGATTCCCTGTTTTATTACTAATGACCAGCAGCATTAACTACTGCCCTAACCTTCCTTCAGTTGTTGGTGAAAAGAAACTGTACAACAGCTAAAAAAAGCCACCAACCTAACGATAGATTGGGGGCTACTCTATTTATTACCAAATTAACCCAAAAAAAGGCACAAGTTAGCTTGCTCACTACCCTGCTCACAAACTTGCGCCAGTTCGGGGTTTTTGATCAAATATAATGTATGCCACTTTAGGATTTTTGATCAAATATCTAACTAAGTAGCTTTTAGCTTCGTTAATTGCTTGTTTATCCATCGGTATTTGATAGCGTTCAAACTCTTGGCCGTTTATTTGATATGTGAAAACCACTGCAGGATTTAAAGAAATATCACGAATGGAAATTGTATTTGTACTATCATATTCTTTTATATTCATAATGATAGGGTTAGAGAATAATATTTCACTTTCATCTGGATTGCTTCTTTTGTAAATAACCTCATAATATTCTCCTTCCTGTAATCCATCAAATGGTTTAGATACTTTATGAGTAAAAATCCTTCCATTTACTGTATAGTCAAAAATAAGGTTGCTCCCCATAGGATGTATTTTTGCAATAGCTTTATCTCCCTTTATTAATAATTCTTTGTACACAATCTTGCTTTTATTGTATTGATAAATAAAAAAAAGAAGAATCAGGATACCTAGAAGAATAGTAAGTCTATTTTTGGTCATTATGTTACTTCTTATTGAATTGCCTCTTTAGTTTTATCACCAGCTATTGAAGTTCCTACAGCTGCCGTTTTTTCAACAATAAACGTTCTACCCTTTTTCTCGCTTTCAATGGCAGCTTTCTGTCCTAAAAGTTTTGTAGCGTTTGGCTTACCTTGTGCCAGGCTCGGTAAAGCTTTATCTATTTTGCGGATTGCTTTATCAAGTCCTTCTGAAGCTAATTTCCCAACTTTCTTTCCTACATAGCCACCGCCAGGATCACCTAATACGTCGACAGCAGCATTTTTTAGATCTTTTTTTGTACCAACGACTCCGCCAACTAGCACCCAATAACCCCTGCAACTCAGCCAATGAAGCATATATACTTCAAACAGGGTAAAATTGTGAGTTTTCAAAAATAATCGAAACTCATATAAGCATTTGATTTACAACAGATAAGTAACTAGTTTTCTCGATAAACCATTTCACAAATTTAGGCTGTTCAAAGTATAATAAGCCCCCAACCGACAAACGATTGGGGGCTTCCCTGTTTATTGGGCATGAGCCAGAGCGTTAACTACCAGCCTAGCTTTCCCCTGGGTAATTAGGTCTTAGCGTCCGCTAAGACCAGTTGGTAAGTAGATGCCTTTCTCTAAAAAAGCCTTCCAAATCGGCTTTAAATGCCTCTCGATCAAAGTCCTTAATTTTGGCTTTATACTTATCGAACACGATTAGAGAGTTCAATATTTCCTGAGCTGTAATCTTGCGATGTTCTTCTTGAGTTGACTTTAGTATTAGGGTGTGATCTAGTATAATATCATATCCCAATGTTTTGTCAAGCTCGTAAACTACTCCATGTTTTTCATAACGTTTCTTTTCAGATGTATACCGGGGTCTCCTGGGTTTATAAAATTGATCAAAATCGGGATGTACACAAATGATTCCTATGTAAAGCTCTTTCAAGTCTTTTCCATAGTCCTTATCAGCTAAAAATAAAGTAAGCTCTTCCGATAAGCTTTGAAAACCTTCGCTTTTGATGTCATAACTAAACTCCTGAGCAAAGCCAAATTTCATAATCTTTTAGTTTAGTGAATAATTATCTGAATATACTGTTGCCAGGAGGGAGCGATCCATTGAGAATAAAGTGATCATAAATTAGGAACTTCTCCATGAATTTGATTTCCATTTTATTGCCCGGAGCTAGATTTACTCTTCTAACCCCTCCTGGGATCATGGTTGCAAGTTCGTTTTGTGTATACCGTGTTCCGGTGGTTTCTCCATACTTCCAGACATCGCCTGTGTTCAAAGTGACCATTTGCCCTCTCACATTTAGATAAGTCCCAGGTACGTTTACGGTTAGAGCATATACAAATCCCGGAGGGCCTGCTGCTCGTGCCAGAATACCCTCGAGCTCATCCTGCATTTTTTTGCTAACGGCTGGTCCATAAGTAATGATAGCTGCAGTCGTTGCTGCTGCCATGACTACCTCACCAGCTGGGGTAGGTTCTCCCAATGCAATGGGCCATCCTATAAGTAATGTAGCAGCGGCCTTGTCTGCCTCCGTTTCCTTTATCTTTAGTGGACTCAACTGACTGGCTTTTCCCTTCTTAGTACCCTTTCCCTTCTTAGGGTCATCGCTCTTAGCCTGCTGCTGTCCGCCAGATCCTACATTCGCCTGGGTTCTAGAGCCGGTATCTCTATCCGCGTGGTCATTGAAATTCTGTTCGGATTCTTTGCCCTCCCTTTGCGCCTGTTCCTCGGGAGTCTCGGTTGCCATTCCATCGGGATCAATGAAGCGAATGGGATTGTCATTGCAATAGGTGTAGGGTGACCACCGCCGGGCGATCTCGGCCAGGGGATCGACGTTATGCCACCTACCGAGTTGGGGGTCATACATCCGGGCACCGTAGTCAATCCAGTTGAGCCCTAGCTCTTCCTGGGTCTCTTTGCCGTTGTATTGGAATTCATTATTAGGGGAACCCGTCTTCTCGATACCCTTCAAAACCAAGCCCTGCGGACTATACGCATTTTCTTGTACTGATAAAGCTGGCTTATATACAATAGTGAGATCGTCGAAGTAGATATCGGCGCACTTCCAAGCACTTTTTGGCTGTTCGCCCAAAGCCGTAGCCAGGGGGGTTTACTGTAGCTGCCAGTGGGTAACGGCGGCTTTGAAAGGTTTGTCAAAGAACTCAAGCAGCAAGCAGCTAGCAAGATAGGCTTTTTCTTTTCACGTGGTTTTATTCCACTTGTACTCAAGCCGGATACCAGTGAAAGCAGGCGTAAAGAAGGCGTGCCGATTGCGCCTACAAAAGCGGTGGTGCTCCTGTTGGTCTACGTTTGTCAGAGTGCTACAGTGCATGCCTATCCTCGCACCGATACCTGCGAAGGCTTGGCGTATTGTACCCATCGGGTCAATGCCGTAACCGAGTTGAAAGCCCAACAGCACTACAAAAGGACGCCTTGCCGACGCTGTTATAAGTAAAGTAGCTGTCCCAGCTATTTCGCCAGCCAATGCCTAATACTAAAAAATCCCCCAACCGGTGACCGATTGGGGGATTTTCTCTTTTTAAGAACAACTGACAAGAGCATTAACTACCAGACTAATTTTCCCCTTGGTGGTTAGGTCTTAGCGGACGCTAAGACCAGTTGGAGAACTCTCGCGCCAGATGGGGTAATCTACACCTCTTAATACTCAAAAAACTCCTGATACTGTTGTGGAATAGGATAATTCTCTTTTAGTTGAAGATTTTTACATTTATTATCCTCGTACCATTTAATCCATACTTTCTTGTCTCTTTCAAAAGCTTGGGGTGGATAAATTCTCGCATAATTCATGGTTTCATAAAATGATACTGGTGCATAATTTGATAAAAAAATAAGAGAACTCCGGAACAATGAGTCTTGATTGAGGGGAAGATTTTGCTCAACGATATTTATTCGCATGAAAAATTCTTCTTTAAATTTATCATTCTCAATACAGTGCATACTATTTTTCCCACTCTTACATGATGAACAATAAAAAATAGTTGGTAAAAGAATTAATAATATATTTTTCATGGTATTTTAACTTTCGTTACGGTAGCGACGCCTGTTGCCGGATTGGGATTAACAGTCTGATCTGTTTTTGTTCCGTCTTTTTCATAAAATGTATTTGTACCTGTTGCAGGATCTTCAACTCTTAAATTTCCATTAGTTCGATTTTCAGCTTTAGTAGCATTATGATGCATTAATCCTGCTCCTGCTGGGTAGACACCCTTTACTCCCCCGGCTTCTGCCTTCAATTGCTGTTCCTTTACTTCATGGGAAAATGCTCCGGCACTAGAAGCTCCGCCAGGGCCAGCCTTATCAAATTCTGCAATATCAGCCATATCAATTTGATTCGCAATAATACTTCCAACAGTAACGCTGGCGTCAGCATTTACTGTCTCAATGGATATTTTTGATAGGCTGTTAATGGCCTCGTTTATCGTCTGCACAAATGCCGCCTGCCCTTTAGTCATTGAAAACATTCCATCTATTTCTTTGTCAAGTCCGGTACTAACTAGCGTAACTTTTCCATCTTTATCAATGTCAGCGCTATAAAAGCCACCGGAACCGTTAGAAATCTGTTTTTTAACTTCTTCAATGGCTACCCCAGTTACTATTAATTCATCAGGTTTCATCCCATCTGGGTCAATGAATCTAATGGGATTATCGAAAGCGTAGTTATAAGGGGAATGTCTACGCATTTCATCCGCTAGAGGATCGACATTATGCCAGCGACCGAGTTGTGGGTCATAGTTTCTTGCCCCATAGTCGATCCAGTTGAGTCCGAGTTCTTCCTGTGTTTCTTTGCCGTTATATTGGAAGTCAGAATTAGGCGACCCTGCTTTCTCGATACCTTTTAAGACTAGTCCGAATGGACTGTAGTGAGTTTCTTGAACAGCGAGGGCGGGTTTGTATACAATTACCAGGTCATCAAAGAAGACGTCCACGCACTTCCAAGCATTTTTGGCTGTTTGTCCAAAGCTGTTGCAGCGGGTTTTTACGGTGGTTGTCCGTGGGTAACAGCCGGCAGCCGGTTTCAAGCATCTGTCAAAGAACGTAACTGACAGCAAGATAGGTTTTTCCTTTTCAATTATTTCTCTTTACAGGAAGCCGAGCAGAAGCCAGCATCCTACCCAATAAAAATCCCCAACCTGCTGCCAGATTGGGGATTCCCTGTTTTATTACTAATGACCAGCAGCATTAACTACTGCTACCACCTTCCTTCAGTTGTTGGTGAAAAGAAACTGTACAACAGCTAAAAAAAGCCTCCAACCTAACGATAGATTGGGGGCTGCTCTATTTATTACCAAATTAACCCAAAAGAAGGCACAAGTTAGCTTGCTCACTACCCTACTCACAAACTTGCGCCAGACTGGGTTGGCTCTTGCTTTTATTCTATCAAGTACAACCCGCACAAACTACTCGATTGATAAACAATGCAATCTTTAGTCAGTTTACAGACGTCTGCATCCTCTATAAAAACTGAAGGCTTGCCACACGATTTTACTTTCAAGTCTGGTACGTTTATGATTTTAAGTACGCGGTGTTTTTCAACATTCAGCTTGTACTTTTTACCCACCATTATTGATTG
>JAZKGK010000238.1:0-21643 GCA_040385915.1 Bacteroidota bacterium | reverse complement strand
AGAAGATAAGACGGAGGAGATGGTGACCAGGGCGCCGGTTTCCGCGTTGAATGACACGATATGCGACAACCGCATTTTCTCAATCAATTCGATAAGGAAAGCATTCGAGGCGTTGAGTTGGAATTTTTCGTAATTCCTTTCAAAGAAGTAGCAATCCGCGTAGATCGCCGCCAACTGGTTGCGGTAAAATGGGTAGTGATTGGCCGTAACCGGATAGCCATTCAGTAATATAGAACCCGATTTGGGCATGTACATGCCGGTCAAGAGATTAATAAAAGTGCTTTTTCCGCTTCCATTTCCTCCGGTAATAAAGAGGCACTCGCCCGAAGTAATTTCGATGTTAAGGGGAGGTAATTTGAAAGTAGATGTCTGACCTTGATCGGAATATTCATAGGTGACATTTTCAAAACTCAGGCTCTCAAACGTATCATTAATAGGCAGATCTTCGCCATGCCTAATGTCAATTGCCTGATCTACCTTAATGGCTTCATTGAGCTGTTCAATTCGACCCAGGGATACTTCCATCACAGCAAATTCCTTGATCATACTAACCACGATGGCGATCGGGGTTAATAGGTACAAGATGGTTATAATGAAATTACTTTTTACGTCTGAACTCAAATTCAGCATAAATGGCAGCGCAAACAACACCATACCAATCAACAGGTAGAAAGCATAGCTACCGAAAAGCTCATTGTTCATGTACTTGATGCGGTAGTTTACAGTCTTGATCCGCAACTGATCGCGGTTTTCGCTCAGGTGTTGGTGAAAAATGGTATCACTTTTTGCCTTGCTCAGCTTAATCTCCCGGAAGCCCAGCAGAAAATCATTGACACTTTGCTGGTAATGATTATCCAAATCCCTGGCGCTGCTCACGATCTTTATAATCGCCTCGTTGCGCACCGTATACACCACCACCATCAGGGCGAGGACGCCTATTACCACAATAGCCAACAGTGGGCTAATGAAAAAGAGGTATACAACGCCAATCAGAATCATCAGCATTGAATTAAATATCTCAATAAACACCTGTGGAAACTTTTGAACCACGCTAACATCCGTAATGACGGTCCGTATTTTGTCCTTTCCCAGCTTCAGGAATTGCTCGTAGTTAGAAAAGCGAAGCTTATCGAAAAGCGCCACACTGAGTTCTTGCCCTAGCCCATACGTTAGGCGGATCATGTAGGACTGAAAATACCGGGTAATGATAAAGGAAGTGACGATAAGACCCAGATAAACGACCCAGTCGTACTGTTCTACAAAAGGCAGTGGCGTATTGGTAATCTTATTGTTGATCAACACCAGCAAAGATGCCGACCACAAGGTATTACTCAAACCCAGAATAATCAGAAAGAGATAGAAGTACTTAGACTTCTGCTGCAACAATTTAAATAATTTCATTTATTTGAATAGTTTAAAACTGTTTTAAGGTATTGTGATAGGCTATTTGCATTTTCATTTTTCAGCATCGAATGGTGATCTCCGGCAATAGTCGTTTCGGCTAAAGTACCAGCGTGCGTTGACCAGCCCAGGTGAATATCCTGCTCATTCCAGCGGTTTTGCGCCGCTTTTACTACGACCAGTTCGGCATTGATTTCACCAGTAACGCTGTACAGATTGAGTACTTCCACCCCAATGGCCTTCACATTTGTCAGCCTCAGGATAAACTCGACAAACTCCTTCTTTTCGCCCGTAACGTGCGCCTGAATCGCATCGATGATGAAAGGAATGACCTCTTTTACTTCCCGTTGCTTCACGGCTTCTTTCAGCGCAATAATCCACTCCGGATGCGGCTGGGAAATGATTTCGACCTGTTCTAACACCTCAACAGCGGCATCGTAAAGAACATCTACCATATTGAGGTTCAGCACGATGGGGTCGAAGTGGGCAGCGGCATCTAACACAGCTACCAAATCTACCTTCTCTCCGGCTGCTTCTAACTGCTTGGCCATTTCGTAGGCCACATAAGCACCGAACGAATGCCCGACAAAGCGGTAAGGGCCTTCGGGCTGTATTTGCTTGATCCATTCGATGTTCTGCGCGGCAATCTCTTGCATACTATACAGCGGCGTTTCGTCGGCAAATACCCCTTGCATCTGAAGCCCATACACTGCCGCGGTATCATTCAAGGCCTTGCCAATGGCATCATATCCTTCACTCATCCCGTCTTGTCCGGGCAGTAAGAAGAGGGGAAATTCGCGCGGGCCTTTGTTCAAGACCAGTATATGCTTGTCGCCAGCCCACTCCTGCTTGGACAAATCATAGAGTCCTTGGTTACTTTCTTGTTCTTCTTTCCGTACCTGAAGTATTTCGGCCAGCGAAGCTATGGTCGGATATTCAAACACGTCTGTGAGTGACAGTTCGATACCCAGCTCATTCCGAATGGCGGAAGTCAGGCGGATGGATAGCAGCGAATGGCCTCCCAGCTCGAAGAAGTCATCGTTCATGCCGATTTTATCCATCTCCAATAATCGCTGCCAAATGTCGACCAACGCTTGTTCCATTTCATTGCGCGGAGCGACGTAAGGCTTTCTAACCAAGGCACCAACATTCGGATCTGATAAGGCTTTCTTGTTAATCTTTCCATTGGACGTGAGCGGGAAGCTTTGCATTTCGACCCATACCGAAGGCACCATATATTCGGGCAATTTGCTTTTCAGGTAATCGCTGATAGCATCCTGGTCGAAATCGTCTTCCGGAATAATGAAGGCGACCAAATGCTTCGCTTCTCCTTCGCCCCTGGTCAGTACCACGGCCTGGTTGACAATGGCACATAGCTGCAAGGCATGCTCAATCTCGCCCAACTCAATGCGATAGCCACGAATCTTCACCTGGTCATCTATCCTACCCATGTATTCGATGTTGCCATCGGGCAGCCAGCGACCTAAGTCACCGGTGCGGTACAACCGAGCGGCTGGATCGGTGCTGAATGGATTGGGAATGAACTTCTCGGCAGTCAATTCTTCGCGGTTCCAATAGCCACGAGCCAAGCTGTTGCCACCCACGACCATCTCCCCCGCCACGCCCAATGGACACAGTTGGCCTTGGGCGTCCAGGAAGTAGACTTGCACGTTGGCAATCGGTTTCCCAATCACCACTCTATCGGCCTGGATAGGATCATCGGTCAGGGTGGTACATACCGTATTTTCGGTCGGACCGTAGGCGTTGATTACCCGGATATCATAGCTTTGGAAATAGAGCGCATCTTCCCGGTTGAGCGCTTCACCCGCCGACACAATCGTTTTGAGGTTGAGCAACTCTTCCCGCATCGTGTGCTGGAAGGAAGGTGGCAAAGTAATTAACTCAATTTTCTGACTGTTCAGCAACGCCTCGAAACGGTCGGCTGACAGTAAATCATCCTTGTGAGGCAGCACTAAGCAGCCACCGCTGGCGAGGGTATTGAATATCTCGTAGCAGGAAGCATCGAAACCGAAGGAAGCAAATTGCAGCGTCCTCAGCCTTGGTCTTAAGCGCAGCGCTTCGGCTTGACTCAAGACCAGGTTTACCAGTCCTTTGTGTTCCAGCATAACGCCCTTGGGCTTGCCAGTAGAGCCGGACGTATAAATCACGTAAACCAAATCCGACGGATTGACCTGGATTGGTAAAGCAGCTTCAGAGAAAGTGTGAATGGCTTCTTGCTGGGTATCCAGTTCGATGCGTTGCAAGGTATCGCTGCCCGCAATTTCTACGGTGCTGGTAGTGATAAGCCACTGCGCCTGGCTGTCTTCTAACAGATAGGTAAGCCGTTCAGCCGGATAGCTCGGATCGATGGGCAGGTACGCAGCTCCGGTTTTGAGGATGCCCAGAATACCCACAATCATGTCGAAAGAGCGGTCCAGACAGATCGGCACCAATGCCCCAGCCGGTATGCCTTGCTCCGTTAGGTAGTGCGCCAGTTGGTTCGACCGCGTATCCAAGTCCTGATAGCTCAAGGTCTCTCCTTCAAAGATCAATGCGGTGTTCGTCGGTGCCGCCGTTACACGTTCCTGGAACAAGTCCAGCACGGTTCTCTCGGCTGGATACGCGACTTCCGTAGCATTAAAGTCTACCAACAAGCGTTGTTTTTCGATTGGCGTCAGCAGCGATATGTCGCCTACTTTGGCGGCTGGCTGGCTGACAAACTGCTCGATTACTTGCTCAAAATGGCCGCAAAGTTGTTCGATATACGCTGCCGACAACAAGCTAGCATTGTACTTGAAGCCAATGCTGATTTCTTCGGCCACAATCGCCGTAATACCCAAAGGATAGTTTGCGTGATCCTGCATATCAGTATTATACAGTTGCAAATGCCAGTTGTGGGTAGAAAGCAGGTTGCTTACCGGGTAGTTTTCAAATACCAGGAAGTTGTCGAACAGATCGCCCGATATTTCCATCCAGCGCTGCATGTCGTTCAGCGAAGTATACTGATGTTCGCGGCTCTGCACCTGCTGGCTTTGAATTTGCCGCAACCAATCGGTTATGCCCTGTGCTGGGTCAATCACGCCGTGGAAAGGCAAGGTATTGATGTACATACCCACGCGACGTTCTACACCTGGCAAATCGTCGGGACGACCTGACACGGTTACGCCATAGGTTACGTGCTGGTTGCCCGTGTAGCGGTAGAGCAAGTAAGCCCAAACACCCTGGATAACAGTATTGGCAGTAACGCGGTTTTGTTGGGCATACGCCAGTAAGTTGCGCGCCTTTTCGCCATCCAAGGCCATGCGCTCGGTTATATACTCACCTTTACCCTTGGTGCGTCCGGCGGTAGCGCTGATGAAAGGAAGCAGGGTTCCGCTCGTCACTCCATCCAGGTACTGACGCCAGTAGTCGGCATCTTCCTCCGGGTCGCGGCGCTCCAGGTAGCGGATCAATTCTTCATACCGATCTTCTTCAGGGGCAACCAACGTTTGGCCGGTTACCAACAGATCGTAGGTTTGCAACAATTCTTCTATCAATATTGAACCTGACCAACCATCGACTAACAAGTGGTGGAAAGTCCATACTAGGCGGTAATGGGTATCGCTCAGGTGCATCAATGTGAGGCGCATCAACGGCGCTTCGGCAAAATCAAAGCCCCGGTTACGATCGTCCTCCTCGTAGGTAGTCCAGGCTTGCTGCTGTTCTTCTTCGCTCAGGTCACGGTAATCTAACCGGGTTACAGGAAGTTTCACCTCCTTATAAGCCGCCTGCACCGGAATGCGGAAAGCATCATAGTGGAATCCGCTGCGCAAAATGCTGTGCTTATCCACCAAGTATTGCCAGCTCTGCACCAAGAGATCCAAATCGGGTGCTTCCAGGTCGCCAGTGAATTGCTGAATGTATATTCCAATGCCTTCGTCGTATAAGCCGTGGAAGAGTAGCCCTTCCTGCAAAGCGCTCAATCGGTACAGACCAGCTATCTGATCCCGGCGTTTTTCGCCATTGGCCAGCGTGGCATCCAGGAAAGTATCCAGTTCGGCATTGCTTACAATACCGCCCAAGCCGTAATCCGATGGTGTAAATACTGGTTGCTCCTGCGCTTGCTCAACTGCATGGGCAATCAACGATTCCAGCACTTGCACGTAGCTATCGGCCAATGCCTGAATGGTAGCAGCCTCATAATGGCGGCTGCTGTAGTTCCATTCCAGTAGCAATTCCCCACCCGACACATAACTATTCACGGCGAACTTGCGATTCTGCACGAACTCCTCTCCTACATTAGCACCGACATCTTCTCCGGCGGGAGAGAACCAAGTGCCACTCCGACCAACGGTGTCAAACTGACCCAGGTAGTTGAAAGTGATTTCCCAAGGAGAATTGCCCTGTAAAGAAGCTTCCTGGTTAATGTATTTTAATATGCCGTAGCCCAAGCCTTTGTCTGGCACCTGGCGTAAGCGTTCTTTGGTTTCTTTTAATAAGGTGCTGGCAGCCGGATTGCCCTTGCCATCCAACAGAACCGGATATAAATTGGTAAACCAACCGACCGTATGGCTGAAATCAATGTCATGGGCAATTTCCTGACGACCGTGGCCTTCCAGCCCAATCACCACGTTACGACCATTCCATTCTGACATCACTTTGGCCAAGGCAGCCAGCAGCACATCGTTGATTTCGGTATGGTAGGCTTTGGGTACTTCCTGTAGTAATTGCTGCGTTGAGGCAGCACTCAGTCGCAAGAAGCAGGCCTGCATATCGGTGACGTACAGCGACCCTTCGTACGCGTGGTCGACCCGAATCGGGCGATGCTGTCTCGTCACTTCATTCCAATATTCCCGCTGGTTAAGCACACTGCGGCTTTGTCCGAAACGAGCCAGGGCATTGTACCATTCGCGGTAAGAACTTCCTTTGAGACCCAACGAAACGGGCGTGTTTGTAGCCAAGCCATCCAAGAGGCGTTCCAGGTCTTCCAGGATAATCCGCCAGGAAACGCCATCGACGGCCAGGTGATGCACGACTATCAACAGTCGGTTGTGCTCTTCACTCATCGGTGTCTGCATCAGTACCGTCCGCACCAAAATACCTTTTTCGATATTCAGGTTGCGCTGGTAAATGTCTGCTTGTGCCGTGATGGCTTCGGCCAATTCTTCCGACGTGGTAGACTTCAAATCTACCAGGTCTATTTCGCCTTCGTACGTACCGTAAGTCTGTTCCCAGGCGCCGTCCACCAGCTTGTAGGCAAACCGGAGGCCGTCGTGGAACTGCAAGAGTTGCGCCACCGCTACGGACAACGCCGCTGTATCTACCCGCTTGTCAATAGCTAACAACACGCTTTGGTTGAAATGAGAGGAGACCGTACCCGCCGTTTCAAAGTACCATTGCTGGATGGGCAACAGGCCGCTGGTGCCCGTTAATATGCCCTGTTCGCCAGAGATGGACTCTCCACTTTGTTTCGCCAACAAAGCAGACAGGCCGCTGATGGTTTGGTGGATAAATAAATCTTTGGGTTTCAGTTCGTAGCCGAAGCGCTTGGCGCGGCTCACCACCTGAATGGTAATAATAGAATCGCCACCCAGTTCGAAGAAGTTATCTTGAATACCCACTTGCTCGATGCCCAATACGGCTTGCCAGATATCGGCCAGCTTTTGTTCGGTTTCGTTGCGTGGGGCAACATACGCGTTGCTAACCGACGACTTGGTATCTGGATCGGGTAAGGCTTTCTTGTCAATTTTCCCATTGCTCATCAAGGGGAAGCTTTCCAACTCTACCCACACCGCAGGAACCATATACTCCGGCAGTTGAGCTTTCAGATAGTTTATAATGGCATGTTTATCAAAAGAGCCGTTCGGTATGACGTAACCGATCAATCGTTTATTGCCCCGCTCATCGGTACGGGCCAGCACCACAGCCTGATTGACAAAGGCACAGGACTGCAAGGCGGTCTCAATCTCGCCCAGTTCAATGCGATAACCCCGAACCTTGACCTGGTCATCGATCCGGCCCAGGTATTCGATGTTGCCATCGGGCAGCCAGCGACCTAAGTCACCGGTGCGGTACAACCGAGCGGCTGGATCGGTGCTGAATGGGTTTGGAATGAACTTCTCGGCGGTTAATTCTTCGCGGTTCCAATAGCCACGGGCCAAGCTGTTTCCCCCTACGACCATTTCCCCAGCCACGCCCACCGGACAGAGTTGGCTTTGGCCGTCCAGGAAGTAGACCTGCACGTTGGCAATCGGTTTTCCAATCACCACTCTATCGGCCTGAATAGGATTGTCAGTCAGGGTAGTCACCACCGTGTTTTCGGTCGGACCGTAAGCGTTGATTACCCGAATACCCTGATTTTGGAGGTAGAGCGCATCTTCCCGGTTGAGGGCTTCTCCCCCAGAGATAATCGTTTTCAGGCTAAGTACTTCTTCCCGCATGGTGTGCAGGTAGGAAGGTGGCAACAGGCTTAGTTCTACTTGCTGGCTTCTCAGCATGGCACCAAAACGGTCGGCTGACAGTAAGTCGTCCTTGTGAGGCAGCACTAAGCAGCCACCGCTGGCGAGGGTATTGAATATTTCGTAGCAGGAAGCATCGAAGCCGAAAGAGGAAAATTGCAACGTCCTCAGTGCTGGTGTTAAGCGCAGCGCCTCCGCATGACTCAACACAAAGTTCAAGAGTCCTTTGTGTTCCAGCATGACGCCCTTAGGCTTGCCAGTAGAGCCGGACGTATAAATCACGTAAGCCAAATCCGACGGATTGACCTGGGTTGGTAAAGCGGTTTCAGGGAAAGTTTGAATGGCTTCTTGCTGGGTATCCAACTCGATGCGTTGCAAGGCATCGCTGCCCGCAATTTCTACGGTGCTGGTGGTAATGAGCCACTGCGCCTGGCTGTCTTCCAACAGATAGACCAGGCGTTCAGCCGGATAGCTCGGATCGATGGGCAGGTAGGCAGCACCGATTTTGAGGATGCCCAGAATGCCCACAATCATCTCGAAAGAGCGGTCCAGACAGATCGGCACCAATGCCCCCGTCGGTATGCCTTGCTCCGTTAGGTAGTGCGCCAGTTGGTTCGACCGCGTATCCAAGTCCTGATAGCTCAAGGTCTCTCCTTCAAAGATCAGTGCAGTGCTTGTTGGGGTCGCCGTTACACGTTCCTGGAACAAGTCCAGCACCGTTTTCTCAGTTGGATAAGTAGCTTGCGTTGCATTGAATTCCACCAACAAACGCCGGGTTTCTTTGGGCGTCAGCAGCGATATGTCGCCTACTTTGGCGGCTGGCTGGCTGATCAACTGATCCAGCACTTGCGCGAAATGGCCTAGCATCTTTTCGATATACGCCTTCGCTAGCAAGGTAGAGTTGTATTGAAAAACGAGTACCACCACTTCTTCAGTAGCACTGACCACGATATTCAAAGGATAGTTGGTGTGCTCTTCCACCTGCAACTCCTCGATCAGTAATTTCCAATTATGCGACAATTCGGCTTCATCAACCGGATAGTTTTCAAATACGAACAAGGTATCGAACAGTTCGCCGGAAACACCTGCCCACTTCTGACTGTCATTCAGCGGAGTAAACTGATACTTACGGCTCTGCACCTGCTGGTTCTGTATTTGCCACAACCATTCTACAATGCCCTGTTCCGGGTCAATCACGCCGTGGAAAGGCAAGGTGTTGATGTAGATACCAACCCGTTTTTCCACATTCGGCAAATCATCTGGCCGCCCCGATACGATAGCCCCGTAGGTAACGTGCGTTTGGCCAGTGTAGCGGTAGAGTAAGTAGGCCCAAATCCCCTGCATCAAGGTATTGGTGGTGAGGCGATTTTGTTTGGCGTAATTTGAAATGGCTTTGGCCTTTTCGGTATCCAGCCACAAGCGCTCGGTCTGGTAGTCGCCTTTGCCCTTGTTGCGTTCAGCGGTAGAATTGATGAAAGGTAGCAAGGTACCGCTGGTAATGCCCGACATATATTGACGCCAGTAAGCGGTTTCTTCTTCCTTGTCGCGGCGTTCTAAATAACGGATATAATCTTCGTACCGGTCTTCTTCAGGCGTAACCAACGCGTTGCCAGTCACTGCTTGCTCATACGTTTGCAGCAACTCGGCCATCAAGACCGGAACCGACCAACCATCCAGCAGCATGTGGTGGAACGTCCAGACCAGGCGGTATTCCCGGTCCTGTACCTGCATCAGTGCCAGGCGCATCAAAGGAGCTTGGATGAAATCAAAACCCCGGTTGCGGTCTTCTTCTTCGTAGGCCAGCCAGGCTTGTTCCTGTCCAGCTTTGTCCAGGCCACGATAATCCAACATGATGATAGGCAATTGGATGTCCCGATAAACGGCCTGTACCGGAATGCGGAAAGCATCGGAATAAAAGCTGGTGCGTAAAATAGTGTGCTTATCAAGCAAATGTTGCCAGCTCTGCACAAAGGCATCCAGGTTCAACTCGTACAATTGGTAGGTGAACTGGTTGATGTAGGCTCCGGCAGTGGCATCGTATAAGCCGTGGAAAAGCATTCCGGACTGCAAGCCGCTCAACCGATATAGCCCGGCCAACTGAGACCGGCGCGTTTCTCCCGTCAACAACCGAACATCCAGGAAAGTATCTAACTCGGCATTGCTCACCAAGCCTCCCAGGCCATAATCGGACGGCGTAAATAAGGAAGCTTTCCGGGCTTGCGCCACGGCGTGCGTGATCAGGAAGGCCAATTCACGCCGGTAATTCTCCTGGAGCAAGGCAATACTGGCTTCGTCAAAATGGCGGGTGCTGTAGCTCCAATCCAGGATCAGCTCCCCTCCGATCACCATACTGTTGACAGAGAGCTTTCGGCGAATGATGTAATCTTCGCCCATCTGGCTACCGGCCTCTTCATCGGCAGGAGAAAACCATTTGCCTTTGCCTCCCAAGGTATCAAACTGGCCCAGGTAGTTAAAGGTGATGTCCCAAGGATCGTTGCCCTGTAAAGCCGCTTCCTTGTTGATGTATTTTAATACGCCGTAACCCAGCCCTTTGTCGGGTATTTGGCGCAATTGTTCTTTGGTATCTCTGAGTAAAAGACTGGCTTCCGGGCTTCCACTGCCTGCCAACAAGACGGGATACAGGCTGGTAAACCAACCCACCGTATGGCTGATGTCCACATCCGAGGCAATGTCTTCCCGACCGTGGCCTTCCAGCCCGATCACGACATTGCCACCATTCCATTCCGAGAGTACTTTGGCCAAAGCCGCCAGCAACACATCGTTGATGTCGGTATGGTAGGCCTTGGGTACTTCTTGCAGCAATTGCTGGGTAAGCCCCGAGTCAAGGCTGGCATGCCGACTTTGCATGTCGGACAGGTGCAATAAGCCTTCGTACTGGTGGTCGACCCGTACCGGACGCGCCTGTTGTACAATGTGGCTCCAATATTCCCGCTGGTTCAGTGCGCGCGGGCTCTGGCCGTAGCGCACCAACGTCTGGTGCCATTCGCGGTAGGAACTGCCTTTGCGACCCAAGGACACGGGCGTGTTTGTCGACAAACCTTCTAACAGACTTTCCAGGTCTTCCAGAATAATGCGCCACGACACGCCGTCTATGGCCAAGTGATGCACCACAAGCAATAGGCGATTATACTCGTCATTGTCAGGCATTTGCATCAGCACGGCGCGCACCAATATGCCTTCTGCCGTGTTGAGGCTGCGCTGATAGCTTTCTCCGTAAGTGGCGATGGCTTCGGCCAATTCATCAGCCGTGGTCGTTCTCAGGTCGACTATACTCAAGTCTCCTTCAAAGGAACCGTATGTCTGCTCCCATCCGGCTTCGCCCTGGGTATACACAAACCGCAGACTGTCGTGGTAATGCATCAACTGGGCAATGGCGGCAGATAAAGTAGAGGTATCTACACGCTTGTCGAGGGCTAATAAGAAGCTTTGGTTGAAATGCGAGGTGGTTTCGGCTTCGCGCTCAAAATACCATTGCTGAATGGGTAATAAGCCGCTACCTCCAGTCAAGGTGCCCTGATCGACCGACGTCACAGCAGAGATGCCCGTACGAACGGAAAGCACCGTATACAAAGTAGCAATCGTTTGATAATCAAACAAATCACCTACCTGCAATTGATAACCGCTCCGTCTGGCCCGGCTGACAATTTGAATAATAATGATGGAATCACCGCCTAGCTGGAAGAAATTATCGTGGATACCGATTTGCTCAATGCCCAACACGTCCTGCCAAATTTCAGCCAGTGTTTGTTCGATTTCATTGCGGGGAGCCACGTAGGCTTCTGAAACCATGGTGCTGGCATCGGGGTCGGGCAAGGCTTTCTTGTCGATCTTGCCATTGGCCATCAAGGGGAAACTATCCAGGCAAACCAGCATCGAAGGCACCATATATTCGGGTAAGCGCTCCGACAGAGCGGCCAAAATGCCTTCGCGGTTGAAAGCGCCGGCTGGAATAACATACCCCACCAAGCGCTTGTTGCCGTTGCTGTCGGCTCGGACAACCACGATGCCCTGGCTAATCAATTCGCACTGGTTCAGTGCCAGATCAATTTCGCCTAGCTCAATCCGGTAACCGCGAATCTTGACCTGGTCATCGGCCCGGCCCAGGAAAAGAATATTTCCATCGGGTAAATATTTCACCAGATCGCCCGTGCAATACACCTTCGTGGTGGCTTGCGGATCTAAGGGATCGGCAATGAATTTGCTTTCGGTTAAGGCATCATTGTTCAAATAGCCCTTGGCTACACCTTCGCCGCCAATGTACAACACGCCGGGAACGCCCACGGGAACGAGTTGTCCTTCTAAACTTAATACGTAGACGCGGGTATTGGAGAAGGGTTTTCCGATGGGAATAGCCGCTCCGTAGCTGATATCTCCGCGCACCACGTGCAGTAATTTGCCAATGGTGGTTTCGGTCGGGCCGTAGTGATTCACCACGGTACAAGAAGAACCAGTCGCTCTAATGCGGTCAACCACTGATAATTCCAGGGCCTCGCCTCCGAAGATGAGCAAGGTGGTAGGCAATAATAAACTATCGGGCATCGAAAGTGCCTTCCAGTGCGAAGGAACGATCTTGATGCAATCCACTGGGTTAATAGCAAAATAGTGTTGCAGTACTTCGGCATCGTTGACCGCCGCCTTCGAGAATACGTGCAAGGCTCCACCGTTGAGGAAAGCTCCGAACAATACCGTATTTCCCAAATCCGTAGCGATGCTGGACAGTAAGCCGAAAGATTGGCAATCAGCCAAAGGAACAGCATTCTGCAAGCCCATCAGGTAATCCATCAGGTTATGGTGGGTCAGGAGCACCCCTTTCGGATTGCCGGTACTACCCGACGTATAAATCACATAGACCAGATTCTGCGAACCGGGCTTTTGGCTCGGCTGGCTAGTGGGATATAAGCTAATCGAATCCCAATCGCCGTCTAAGGCAATGACTTGCGCCGCCATATCGGCAAATTTGTTCTCGCAAGCATTGCTGCTCAGGATGACGCTCGCCGCCGTATCTTCAAGCATGAAAGCCAGGCGTTCGGCGGGATAATCGGCATCGATCGGCACGTACGCGCCGCCAGCCTTGAGAATACCCAGGATACCCACGATCATATGTGCCGACCGTTCCAGGCAGAGGGGCACTAACGTATTGGCTTTTACGCCTTTCCGGACTAAATAATTCGCCAGTTGGTTGCTGCGTTCATCCAGTTCCGCATACGTCAAGGATTCCTCTTCAAAAACGAGGGCGATGGCGTTAGGCGTACGAGCAGCCTGTTCGGCAAATACATCGACGATGGTTTTGTCGGCAGGAAGCGCCACGCGGCCTTGGTTGAAACCGGCCAGCAAGGCCGTCTTTTCAGCGGGCAGCAGCATCGGCAACGAACCGATACGGGCTTCCGGCATTTGGATAATCGACTCTAACAAGGTGGTGAAATGACTGGTCATCCGGTCGATGGTTTCCGCGCTGAACAGATCGACGCAATAGGAAACGCTCCCCAGGATGCCCTCTTCATTTTCTTCTATGAAGAAGGACAATTCAAACTTGGCTTGGTTATAGTCAATCGACTCGTGGGACAAGCGCAATTCACCCGCCTCCACATCGATAGCCTCCGGCGTATTCTGCGAACCGAACAGCGCCTGGAACAAGGGGCTGCGGCTGGGGTCACGTTCTTTCACCACCGCTTCCACGATTTTCTCAAAAGGTACTTCCTGGTGTTCGTAAGCCCCTAAAGTGGTTTGCTTCACCTGTTGGACAACCTCGGTGAATGTAGGATTATTGCTCAGGTCGCTGCGCAGGGCCAGGGTGTTGATGAAGAAGCCAATCAGCCCTTCTACTTCCTGCTGCGTGCGGCCAGCCACGCCGCTACCCACACAAATATCCGTTTGGCCGCTGTAGCGATACAATAACACGTTGAAGGCCGACAACATCGTCATAAACAAGGTTGCCTCCTGTTGCTTGGCCAATTGCTGCAACTGGGTCACCACCGCTTTGTCAATGTGGAAAGTAGTAAAACTTCCGCGATTGCTTTGGGTGGCTTGCCTTGGGAAATCGGTCGGTAAATTTAACAGCGGTACACCCGTTAATTTATTTTTCCAGTACCCCAGTTGGGTTTCCAATACTTCTCCTTGCAGGTAAGATCGTTGCCAGAGGGCATAATCGATGTATTGAAGCGCCAGCGGAGCCAATGTGGACGCGGCTCCTGTAGAGTAAGCCGTGTATAAGTCCATCAATTCCGTGACGAAAATGCCAATAGACCAGCCATCGGAAGCGATGTGGTGCATCACCATCACCATAATATGATCTTCGGCTCCCAGCTCGATCAGTTTTAGCCGCAGCATGTGGTCCTGGGCTAAGTCGAAGGGGATTTCGATCAGGTTTTGGATCAGTTCCTGACGCGCTTCTTTATCGTAGCGGTAAAGAGGGTCCTGAATCACTTCCATAGTCCACTGATCGGGTTCCATCACCCGCTGATACGCCCGGCCGTCTTCCTGGCCGATCACGGTTCGCAACACTTCGTGGCGGTTGATAATGGTTTGGATGGTTTTTTCCAGGGCTGCCGTATCCAGTTTGCCTTTCAGGCGCAAGGCCAGGGGCATATGATAAGGTACGCTGCCTTCTAACTGGTCAATGAACCACACACGCTCCTGACTGAAGGAAAGCGGAATTAAGGCGGGCCGTATCCCCACTTGCAGGGTCGGCACCAGCGATCCTTTGGCCTGGGATTGAATATACTGGGCTAATTGTTCGATGGTGGCATGCAAGAATAACTGTTTGATGGAGATTTCCACCTGCATTCTTTTCCGCACTGCGGCCACCAACCGCATCGACAACAGCGAATGTCCACCCAGATCAAAGAAGTTATCGTAAATACCAATCTGTTCTACCTTCAACAATTCCTGCCAGATGTCGGTCAGGGTTTGTTCGATGGGGTTGCGAGGGGCGACATAGGTATTGGTGGCTACGGCCCCAGGATCGGGCAGGGCTTTGCGGTCCACTTTTCCGTTAGAAGTCAGCGGCATTTTTTCCAAGGCCACTAACACGCTGGGCACCATATAGTCGGGCAACTTATTTTTTAATTCTTCGAGCAGGGCTTCGCGGTCAAAGCTGCCTTGCGGAACGAGGTAAACAACCAGACGGTGCGTGCCAGCCGGATCTTTCAAAGCCACCACTACGGCTTGCTTTACCTGCGCGCTTTCCTGTAAGGCATTTTCTATTTCGCCCAATTCAATCCGATAGCCGCGTATTTTCACCTGGTCATCAATCCGACCCAGGTATTCGATATTGCCATCGGGCAGCCAGCGAGCCAGATCGCCCGTTTTGTACAAGCGACTATCGCCCGTATCGCTGAACGGATTCTGAATAAATCTTTCTTTGGTGAGTTCTTCGCGGTTGAGGTAGCCCCGAGCCAAGCCTGCGCCTGCTACGTGCAACTCGCCTGGCACGCCAATGGGCGACAGGTTCAGTTGCGCATCCAGGATATAAAGCCCCAATGTCGGGATCGTTTTACCAATCACGCTGCTGGCACTGGTAAGCTGCGCCAAGCCGATTTCCTGGAAGGTAACGTGGACGGTGGTTTCGGTAATGCCGTACATATTGATCAGTCGGCAGGCTGGATAGGCTTCCTTCCAAGGCTTCAGGCGCATCGGATTCAGCGCTTCTCCCCCGAATATCACGTACCGAACGGATACCGTCGGGGCGCTCACCGTCAACTGTTCCTGCAAGACGTAGAAGGCCGAAGGCGTCTGATTCAAGACCGTCACTCCTTCGGAAACCAGCAATTCACCGAATAAAGAGGCATCCTGCGCTATCGACTTCGGTACGATCACTAAACGACCGCCGTAGAGCAAGGCACCGTACATTTCCCAGACGGAGAAATCAAAACAGAAGGAATGGAACATCGTCCAGACATCCTGCCCGTTGAAATCGTATAAAGGAGCGTCGGTTTCAAACAAGCGCACTACGTTATAATGCTCAATAAGAACGCCTTTGGGCTTTCCAGTAGAACCGGAAGTATAGATGACATAGGCCAGGTGATTCGGCGCTGCCAGGGGAGCTGGATTGGCTGTCGGACATGCCTGGATGGCTTCCCGGTCACGATCCAGTAAGATGATTTCCCGGTTGCCGGTCGTATCGATGACGGCAGCGCAAGACTCGGCACTAACGACCACGCGAGCCGCCGTATCGTTCAGTATAAAGCTAATGCGTTCCTGCGGGTAAGCCGGATCAATCGGCACATATGCGCCACCCGCTTTGAGAATCCCCAACAATCCCACAATCATGTCCAAGGATCGCTCCAGGCAGATGGGCACGAGCGTATCGGCCTGTACACCCTTGCGGCGCAGGTAATGCGCCAGTTGGTTGGCCTGTTCGTTCAATTCCTGGTAAGTCAGTTGCTGGGTTTCGAACGTCAAGGCGATGGCTTCGGGCGTACGAGCGGCTTGGGCTTCAAACAGGCTCACAATGGTTTCCTGGGTCGGATAACCCGCGGCATTTTCGTCAGAGGCGGCCAACAGCCACTGCTTTTCCGGGGCGGGCAGCAAGGCCAGCGAACCAATCGGCGTCGCGGGGGCTTGGACGATGCCACGCAGGATTTCGGTATAATGACCGATCATCCGCTGAATCGTCTCCTCCGTGAACAAATCCACACAGTATTCGGCGTAGCCTGTCAAGCCTTCTCCGCTGTCTTCCAGGGCGATGGTTAAATCAAACTGCGCCGTACTGTGCTGCATTTCATAGGCAGACAACTGTACGTCGCCTACGTTCATATTGGGCACTTCGGGCAAATTTTGCAGAATGAACATTACCTCAAACAGAGGACTACGGCTCAGATCCCGCTCTTTCACCACGGCTTCTACTACTTTCTCAAATGGCGCTTCCTGGTTGTCGTACGCTCCTAAGGTGGTGTGTTTGACTTGTTTTAATAAGGTAACAAAAGAAGGATTATGGCTCAGATCGCTGCGCAAGGCCAGGGTATTGACAAAGAAACCGATCAGCGCTTCCATCTCCTGCTGGGTACGACCCGAAATGGGGCTACCCACGCAGATATCCACTTGCCCGCTGTAGCGGTGCAACAACACTTTGAAGGCGGCCAACAAGGTCATATACAAGGTAGCTCCTTGCTCTTTGGCCAGTTTTTGCAGTTGGTTAGCCAGGTCTTTATCCAAATGGATAGGCGTCATGACGCCCGCAGTGCTTTTCACGGCAGGTCTTGGGTAGTCAGTCGGCAGGTTCAGGGTTTCTACGCCTGCCAGCTTGGTTTGCCAATAGGCCAGTTTCTGTTCCAGCACGGCTCCGTCCAGGTAGGTACGTTCCCAAAGGGCATAGTCGGCAAACTGAATCGCCAGTGGCTCGATTTGAGCCGGACGGTTTTCGAGATAGGCGCTGTACAATTCCACCAGTTCCTGTACCAGGATTCCCGTCGACCAGCCGTCGGAGGCAATGTGGTGCATCACCATCACCAGGATATGTTCGTTCTCAGATACCCGGATCAATTGCGCCCGTAGCATAGCATCCTTGGTCAGATCAAAGGGCGTATCCAAGTAGGTAGCCAGCGCCGCTGACAAGGCATCGTTATCTGCCGCCTCGACTATAGTCAATTGCCATTGGTTGGGCGGTAATACCCGTTGGTAAGGCTGTCCTTCTTCCTGATCGATCACCGTCCGCAGCACTTCGTGGCGGTTGACGATGGCTTGCAAGGCAAGGGTAATGGCATCATGATTCAGGGCTCCTTTCAGACGCAAGGCTACTGGCATGTGGTAGGCCAAGCTGCCTTCCAACTGATCGATGAACCACAAACGCTCCTGACTGAACGACAAAGGAATCAATGCCGGACGTTCAATTACCTCAATGGCAGGCAGTAAAGAGCCTTTGGTTTGTGCTTGCAGGTAAATGGATAATTCAGCAATGGAAGGATACAGGAAAAAATCCTTCACGGTCAGTTCCACATCCAAGGCTTTCCGCACCGCCGATACCACGCGGGTAGCCAGCAAAGAGTGCCCACCCAATTCAAAGAAATTGTCGTGCATACCTACTTTGTCCACACTCAGCAAGGTCTGCCAGATGTCGGCCAGTTGCCGCTCAACGTCATTGACGGGTGCTTGGTAATTGACCAGGCGTTTGCGCTGAATCTCTTCCCATTCACTCAAAAACTTACGGTTCACCTTGCCGTTGCCCGTTAAAGGCAGGTATTGCAAAGCCACAAAATCGGCAGGCACCATGTACTCGGGCAAGCGCTCCAACAAGGCGTGTCGAATCTCTTGCTGCAACACAGCGCAGACATCGGCAAACAGGGGAATATTGGTGCGGGTAGTATCGGTATAATTGCTGCGATGGCTATAGTGCTGATCCACAAACCCGTTGAAAGGAGTTTTTTCCAACAACAGATTCATTTTGAAAGGATCTTCGTCGAGCAAGAACCGGGCGTAGTAGCCTTTCGACTTCGCAACGGCCAGCAGTTCGTTGACCGTGTGCGTAGCCACATCCGGACGTGCCATATAGTTGGTCAAATCGCGGAGGTGATGCACGGATACGTCACGTAAACCCTGGGTCAATAAGCGCTCACTCCACAAACGATGATTGGGCACATCCTGTAAGGCTACTCGCTCCTCTCCGCGGTTCAATTGTTCCAGAATGTCCTGGGTATTTTTGAGCCCATCCCAGCTTTGCCACTGCACGGATAGCATGGGTTTTTCTATACCCACGTGCAGCACCACGGTATAGCGGTAGAGCGTTAATTCATTGAGATAATTGCCTTGTTTCCACTGGATTTCTACATGCGTGATTTCCGGGTACAGGGTTTGTAAATGATAAAAATAAGCTGGCGAAATACACAATTCTTCCTCTTTCCAGGCTTCCTGATCTACCTTCCACTCAAATTCCTTCACGCCGGTCCGGTCCTGCAATTTGGCTAGTTGCAAACGCCCTTTGAAGGCAGGCAGCAAGCGCAAATCGCGCACGTCGCCCACCACAAGGCGGCCCTGGCCTTTCAGCATGGAAATGCCCTTGGCTAATACCGTGGTCAGGTACTCTTCGCTGGGAAAATACTGGATGATGGAGTTGACCACAACCGTATCAATTTGTTCGGCTTCGTCCAGCACTAGCTCGTGGGCAGCCCCCAGAATCAGTTTCGTTTCCGGATACTGACGTTCGCCCTTGGCTATTCTCCGCTCAATCTGACTCATCGACACCTGCGAAAAGTCCGTACCGATGTATTTCTCGATATGCCCTACCAGGCGGTAATAAATCAAGCCCGTTCCCGAACCAATTTCCAGCACCCGTTTCGGCTTCAAAGCCAGAATCAGCTCAGTAATATCATCTACCCACTGCTGCATTAGGTCAGACGGAATGCTACCGCCGGTAAAACTATCGTTCCAGCCGGTGATGTTAAATTCTTCGTCCAGGTCTACTACTTCATCCGCTTTGCTATAAGCGGTGTTATACAAGGCTTTCCAACTCTCCACCTGTTGCTGAGACAACGCTGCTTCCTTGATTTTTACTGTGGAATGATCGGGTACATAGTAGCTAACCAGCTTTTTCTCGCTTTCCTGCTGCTTCACCACCACACAACTGGCAGATACCGCTTCCAGGTTATTCAGCGTACGCTCAATTTCCCCCGGTTCGATGCGGTGGCCGCGAATTTTGACTTGCTCATCCATCCGACCCAGGTACTCCACGGTGCCATCGGCCAGCCAACGTGCCCGATCGCCTGTGCGGTAGAGGCGTGCGCCCGCCGCTGAACTGAAAGGATCGGCCATAAACTTCTCGGCAGTCAATTCCGGCTGGTGGAGGTAACCCCGCGAAACCCCGGCTCCGCCCACATATAATTCGCCCGCTACCCCAATCGGCACCAATTCCTGCCGCTCATTCAACACGTAGGCACTGCGGTTGCCCAAGGGATAACCGATGGGAATACTGCGCACCGTGGACACCGATTGGATGGGATAGGTTAAGGAAAAGGTCGTATTTTCAGTGGGGCCATACCCGTTGATTACCCCCACTTGCGGATAGGCTGAACGGAACTTGCGCAGGTGCGTTTCCGAGAGCTTCTCCCCTCCGACCAGGATCGTCGACAAGCCATGAAAAACATCAATGGCATCATCCACTAATTGATTGAACCAACTGGAGGTAAACCAGATTTTAGTCACCTTCCGCCGCTGAATTTCTTCTTTGAGCAAGGCCGAGTCCAGGAGCTGATCTTCCGAGCACAGCACTAACTGTCCCCCATTGAGCAACATGCCCCAATATTCAAACGTGGCCGCATCAAAAGAAGGGGAGCCGGTGGACAAGAGGATATCCTCAGCCGTCAGGGAAACGAAATTGCCGCCCTTCACCAAGCTAGTCACGTTGCCGTGGGTCACGAGCGTGCCTTTGGGTCGACCTGTGGAACCGGAAGTATAAATAACATAAGCCAGCGAATCGGCCGTGAGCGACACCGCCACCGGAGTCGTGGGCAGGCTAGCCAGCGTGTCCGATAGGGCATCCAGGCACAGCCACTGGGCGTGGGGTGCCGCCGGTTGCAGTTTGGCTTGCTGATCGCTGGTGGTAATAATTAACTGGGCTTGGGTATCCTGCAACATATAGGCCACCCGATCCAAGGGATAGGTCGCATCCACGGGCACGTAGGCTCCACCTGCTTTCAGGATGGCCAGAATACTGACCAGCAAGTCCAGGGAGCGCTCCAGGCAGAGGGGCACCATCGTTTCGTTGGTAACGCCTTGGCTGTGTAGAAAATGAGCGAGCTGGTTAGCTCGCTGGTCGAGCTGACGATAGGTAAGGTGCTGGTTCCCAAAGCTAAGGGCACAAGCATCGGGACTGAGGGCTACCTGGGCTTGGAACAGAGAAGCCATGCTTTGGTCAGCCGGATAGGGAAAAGCAGTCAGGTTAAAGGTGTGCAGCAATTGGTCTTTTTCGGCTTGGCTCAGCAGATTAATTTCGCCGATGCGCCGGGTGGGGTCTTGCATCACCGCTGCTAACAAGGCCAGGTAATGCTGGAACATGCGTTGGATCGTTTCCTCGGCAAAGATATCCAGGCAGTATTCAATGCTCACTTCGGTTTCCTCGGCGTGCTCTTCTACAAACCAGGTCAGATCGAACTGGCTCGTAGTATGGGAAATCGGCTCGTTGGTCACTACCAGTTCGCCTATCTGCGAGTCTTGCGCCCGCGGTACATTTTGCAACACAAATACCACTTGAAAGAGGGGATTCTGGCTCACATCCCGTTCGCCGACGACTGCTTCCACCACTTTTTCAAACGGAGTATCCTGATTTTCATAGGCATCGAGCGTAGTATTGCGCACCTGCTGAACCAAGCTGACAAAGCTAGGATTACCTCCCAGGTCACTGCGAAGAACCAGTGAATTCACAAAGAAACCAATCAGGCTTTCCAATTCAGTCCGCATACGCCCGGCCACACCACTGCCCACACAAACATCTTCCTGACCACTATATCGATACAGCAATACCTTGAAAGCGGCCAGTAAGGTCATATATAACGTAGCCCCTTGCGCCTGCGAAAAACCAAGTAATTGTTGGGTCAGTGCTTTATCAATCGTACATTTCAATAAAGCGCCCCGGGTACTATTTATCAGTGGACGTTCAAAATCGGAGGGCAAGCCAAGGAAATTTACCCCTTCCAACTTTTTCTTCCAATATGCCAGTTGTTTGTCGAGTATGCCTCCTTCAAGGTAGGCTCGTTGCCAGGTAGCGTAATCGGCAAATTGCACTGGCAGCGGTTCCAAGTCAGCTTCCCGTTTCTCGGAATAGGCCGCGTATAATTCAGTAAATTCTTTGACCAGAA
>JAZKGK010000237.1:3317-4623 GCA_040385915.1 Bacteroidota bacterium | reverse complement strand
GCTACCTCTGGCATCGGGCAGGCTACGGCTGAGCAGATGGCAGCCTTGGGCTTTTCCCTCATCCTTTGCGGACGGCGGGAAGAACGCTTGCAAACCTTGGCCAATCAACTAAGTCAACGGGTAAAAGTACATACCTTGCTTTTCGATGTACGTGATCGAGCTTCTGTGAACCAAGCAGTTGAGTCACTGCCTACGGAATGGCAGGCAATTAATCTTTTGGTCAATAACGCAGGCAATGCCCACGGTCTGGGTGCTATTCAGGATGGCAACGTAGATGACTGGGATGCCATGATTGATGGCAACGTAAAAGGCTTATTGTATGTATCGAAAGCCATTATCCCAGGAATGGTCGCCCGCCAGAGTGGACACATCATTAATATCGGCTCTATTGCTGGAAAGGAAGTATATCCCAATGGCAATGTTTATTGTGCTTCCAAATTTGCCGTAGATGCGCTTACGCAGGGGATGCGGCTGGATTTGAATCCTTTCGGCATTAAGGTGACAGGTATCCATCCGGGTTTGGTCGAGACAGAGTTTTCATTGGTGCGATTCAAAGGAGATGCTACACGGGCCAAATCCATCTACAAAGGCTTGGAGCCACTCTACGCCCAGGATATTGCCGAAGTAATTGCCTTTGTCGTTTCCAGGCCCGCACACGTTACCCTAACTGATATCACCGTGCTTCCTACGGCACAAGCGTCGGCTACCATAGTGAAAAGACAACCGTAAAAGCTGTTTTTCTCCTCGTATGTCTACCAGGCCTTTGCTTGGAATATAAGCCAAGATGTGTACTTTCGCACATTCTCCCCATTCCTTCGCGGGAAGAATTATTCATGAACGAAACTATGGTTCAGGCCATTCCGCTAGAGTATTTTCTTTGCGTAAGCGCAGCCTTGTTCTGCATTGGCGTAGCCGTGATTTTAGTGAAAAGACACGCCATTATAGTGCTGATGGGGATTGAACTAATACTGAATGCAGCTAATATTAACTTGGTAGCTTTTAGCCAGAATGACCCCAATGATTTACAGGGGCAGTTATTTGCCTTATTCGTTATTGTGGTAGCTGCTGCTGAAGCCGCCGTTGCCCTAGCCATATTACTGAGGGTATATCGGTATTTCAAAACCACTAACCTGGACGAAATCAAGCAAATGCAAGGATAAGTTAAGTTCTATTGCGCGCGCGCTATTAATTTCAAGTAAAATAAAACATTATTGCTTACACCATCTTCCATACCTCTCTCTCTACTGGCTTGTCTGACGGTACTATTGCCGTTCTTTAGTTTCTGGGTATTGATCGGCTGGGGCAA
>JAZKGK010000237.1:0-3217 GCA_040385915.1 Bacteroidota bacterium | reverse complement strand
GTTGGCGATGCTGGCTTCCTGATTGGAATCATATTGCTTTACTCCCGTTTCGCAACCACAGATTTAACCGAATTGTCTGCCCAGGTATTGCCTGATACGGGTTGGGCGACGCTGATTGGCCTGTGCCTGTTTAGTGGTTGCGTAGGGAAATCGGCTCAGTTTCCGCTCCAAGCCTGGCTTCCTGATGCTATGGAAGGACCAACGCCCGTGTCGGCACTTATTCACGCCGCTACGATGGTGGCAGCGGGTATTTTCCTACTGGCCCGCGTACACGGATTGCTTACTCCCGATGCGCTCACCGTTATTGCAGCCATTGGTGCTACCACCGCCTTTATGGGTGCGTATGCGGCTTTGTTTCAAAACGATATTAAAAAAGTCTTGGCTTTTTCTACCATTTCTCAATTAGGATTGATGGTGATGGGCATGGGGGTTGGCGCTTCAAGCGCGGCATTGTTTCACCTGTTTACCCACGCCTTTTTTAAAGCTGGCTTGTTTTTAAGTGCGGGTGCCGTTATATATTCCGTTCACCATGCGGCATCTGTAGCCAAAGATCCGCATCTATACGTGGAATACGATACCCACGATATGCGGCGAATGGGTGGCCTGCACCGCCAGATGCCTTTTACTTTTGTTTGTTACCTTATCGTGGCTGCTGCCCTGGCAGGCATTCCTTTGTTCTCTGGCTTTTTGTCGAAAGATGCGATTTTGTCTGAAGCGGTTACTTGGGCCATGGGGAAAGGCTCTTTTTTCAGTTGGGAAGGTATCAGCTGGTTGGTGCCGATGGCTGCCTTTGCGGCCACTTTGCTCACTGCCTTTTATATCGGACGGCAAGTCTTTATGGTATTCTTCGGTTCCTGGCGTGGAGCCAAGGGAATTCATCCCCACATCAACGATGTCCCTTTGGTGATGCGAATCCCGCTGGTTTTGCTGGCCGTATTGTCGCTGGGGATCATATTCTCGCTCAATCCGCTGAATGTACACGGAAGTTGGTTGCTCAGTCTTTTTAACCACGAGTCATTTCTGACCTCCTCCTTGCGCAACCTGGTTTTGCCTACTCACCAGGACAGCATGAACGGCTACTTAATTCCTGTGCTTTCAGTACTGATGTCTGGCATAGGCATAGCAATAGCCTATATGCAATTTCGCCAGAAACAGGCTTTCCGAAAATTAGACTTCCGAAACCAGTTGCCTAATATTCGTGAACGCTTTGCCCGCGACTTGAAGGCTATACAGCCGATATTGTTTTTCTATCATCTGTCAGTCAACAACTGGTATTTGGATAGGCTGTATGAGCGGATGGTGGCTGCACCCTTGCTTACGCTGGCCTCTTCGATACAAACATTTGACCAGCGCATCATAGACAGATGTGTGAATCTGGTAGGGATTATTCACGTGGTAATTGCCCACGTACTCAGCTGGTGTGATCGGGTGCTGGTAGATGGGAGTATTAACCTATTGGCTTACCTGGCAGGGCAATTAGGCCGGTTTACCCGCTCTTTCCAGAATGGCAAAGTACAGGCTTACTTTCTCTTTGCCCTACTGGGATTGGTATTCGTAGCAATTTGGATCGCATGGTAGCTTTATTTATGGAACAACATTTACTTTCCCTGATCATTTTTTTACCGCTGCTGGCTTCTTTCCTGGTGCTGTGCCTGCCTTCTGCCCGCGTCAATGCTTTCCGGTGGATTACCTTCCTGACCACTTTTGTTCAACTAGGGTTAGCTATCTGGATATGGCGTCTATTTGACCAGAAGGCAGCGGGTTTCCAGTTGGTAGAAGAAAGCGACTGGATAAGTATGACGCTGGGTGGCTTCGGGCATTTGTCCATCGATTATCTGCTGGGAATAGATGGTTTTAGCCTTCCTATGTTGCTATTATCGGCCCTGGTACTTTGCATTGGCGCTATTTCCTCCTGGACCATAGACCACCAGCAGAAGGGGTATTTTGCCTTGTATCTGTTGTTGAGCAGCACGATAATGGGTTGTTTTGCAGCCCTCGACTTTTTCCTTTTCTACCTTTTCTTTGAATTCATGCTGCTGCCCATGTATTTCCTGATTGGAATCTGGGGAGGGCCTCGGAAGGATTACGCTTCTATCAAATTTTTCCTCTACACTTTTGGCGGCTCACTTTTTATCTTATTGGTCATGATTGGGCTTTACCTTTCGGTCATGGATCCACAGGAAACGGCAGTGCAGCTCGGGTTAATTAGCCAGGGCGGAATAGCCAATCAATCGGTATTGCTTCAAGTACAAATGTTGCTTTCCCTTAATCAGATTGCCCCTGGTAACATCGTCCACACCTTCGATATCCGCGCCATGATGGATGCGCACAATTACTTGCCCGGTTCCATTTTTGGCTTCACCGATGACATTACGCTGTTTAATATACCCGCCCGCCTGGTTGGTTTCCTGAGTATATTCCTTGGCTTTGCGGTGAAGCTACCGGTGGTGCCAGTCCATACTTGGCTACCCGATGCGCACGTAGAAGCCCCAACGCCTGTTTCCGTCATTCTGGCTGGTGTGCTTTTGAAAATTGGGAGTTACGGCTTTTTTCGTATTGCCTACGGCATTTTTCCGGATGGCGCTATGAATTATGCTTGGTGGATTGGCTTGGTGGGAATGATTTCCATTATATACGGGGCATTTCTAGCCCTGGCCATGAATGATTTAAAAAAGATGATTGCCTATTCTTCGGTGTCACACATGGGCTTTGTGCTGCTGGGTCTGGCTTCGCTTACCCCCGAAGGTGTGAGTGGAGCAATATACCAGAGCTTCAGTCACGGCATCCTTTCTGCCCTGCTCTTTCTGTTGGTAGGCGTATTATATGACCGCACGCACGACAGACGAATCGATAGTTATCAGGGACTGGCTTCCGCTACCCCACAATATACGGTGGTAGTAACGGTGGCCTTTTTTGCTTCGCTGGGCTTACCGGGCTTTTCGGGCTTTGTTGGCGAGTTATTCACCTTGGTCGGTGGATTTCATTCGGGAGCCATTCCTCGTTGGATGGCGGCGGTTTCTACACTGGGCATTGTATTGTCGGCGGCCTACTTCCTGTGGACCTTGCAACGGATATTTTTTGGCAAATTCTGGCTTCGTGAACCGGACAAAACCGCGCTTCTCACTGATTTGGTCACGCGCGAAAAGCTGATGCTCATTCCGCTGGTTATGCTGGCCATTGTGTTCGGCCTTTTCCCCTCCGTTATTTTTGACATGAC
>JAZKGK010000236.1:0-7051 GCA_040385915.1 Bacteroidota bacterium | reverse complement strand
TCTTTGTAGTAGAGCATAGACGAACGATTACTTACGGGAAGACGAGCGAAGATTGGTATTTATTTTAGTAGCGGTTTCAGGATAACATCGCTCGTAAATGTACGAAGATTGGCGGGGAAAGGAATGCCCTAAAATAAAACCCCTGGAATAGCTATCCCAGGGGTTTGTAAGAAAAAAATGACTTGTTTGATTAGTTACCAAAGATGTAACGAATACCCACTTGCATTTGCCAACGAGAGTTAAAACTGAAGTCTTTGTTATAAGAGTTAACCAAAGGAGTATAAGAGGTCAAGCCGTTGGTTGGTGTTGGAGAACCAGTAGGATCAAAGCTAAAAGTCGGTTGACCTTGTGCATTAAGACCTTTGGAGGTGAGCAAACCAACATTGCCAAAATTGTTTGGTCGGCTAGTTGTTTGTACCACGCCCCAGTTCTTATTCAGCAAGTTGCCCAGGTTAAGGATATCTAAACTCAACTGCAAAGTATTTCGTTTATCTCCTACATTAATATAAAAATCCTGCAAAATACGGAAGTCCATTTTGGCCTGGAATGGAAGGGTAGCTCCGTTCCGTTCAGCATATTGGCCACGGCGTTGACTTAAGTATTTATCCTGATTAATATAGTTATCCAGGTCTTGCCACTGAGCATCAGCCGAATACGTGGATTTATCTCCATTTTTATCCGTATACGTTTGAGAAACCAGAATAATATCGCTTTTACCTCTAGGTACCCAAATCAGATCATTTCCACTACCGCCCGTGGCATCATTGTTCATATCTCCGCTATAACTATAAGAGAAGACACCCGATGGAATAGCTTCGTAAAATAAAGAAATGGAAGTAGCAAAATTATTCAAATATTCTTTCTTATAAGAGGCAGAAGCAATAAACCGATGTCTAACCAGATAATTAGAATTACTTGCCACATTCGCGTTAGGATCGCCTGAGATAAGGCGATCTCTCCAAACGGATTGAGCAATAGAACCACCACTATTCACGTCTTTAGAATCTGCATATACATAGGATGCACTTATGTAGAAATTCTTATTAAACGTTTTTGCCAAGGTTGCCGCTATAGAATAAGAATAACCTAAATTGGTATTTGACATCCGAATAGCATCGGTTATAGTAGGATTAATTCGCGTACCATCGAAAGCGCCAGGGGCATTGGTATAAATTGGGCGATTATCACCTCCTTCGCTGGCTGGAACGGCAAATTTTGTGGCATTTGGCAAATTTACGTTCTGGTGATACACGGCATTTACATCTTTGGTATAAATACCTTCCAGTGTTCCTATAATACCCCCTGGCAAAACCTGATCAATGGCTATGTTGGTTCGCCATACTTGTGGGAATTTAAAGTCTGGGTTGGTTGCTGCCAGGTTATAAGTAGATAAGGCTGTAGCATTGGAAGGCAGATATTTCTTTACATCGTCAGAGAAGGGATGGGTATTAATAGCCGTTGCATTGGCGGCTCCATAGTTGTAGATAGTTTGCCCATATAGTTTGCCATTGTTACCAGCCTGATTGGATATCCAAACATACGGGATCCGGCCAGTAAATATGCCGCTTCCTCCTCTTACCTGGGTAGACTTGTTGTTAAATACATCCCAGTTAAAGCCAATTCTGGGTGACCACAGTGGGGTAGATTTCTGAAATTTACTTACGTCCAATTTAACGCCATCGCGGAAAGTAAGCTGTTCAACGCTCTCGTTTCTCTCCAGATTTTTCGAAAGTATAGGCATATCGACCCGAAGTCCAAGGGTTAATTTTACGTTTTTCCTTGCTGACCATTCATCCTGGGCAAATAAACCCAATTGAACCGCTGAGAATTTAGCAATTGGGAAATCCACACCAGCGGAAGCCGAATATTGCTGATTGAAATACGCACCAGTTAGCGCTGTTGGGGAGGAGATGGACTCTCCAACAGCGCTCTTGTAAAAGTCTTGCACACTAGCAAAACGATACACGCCATAGAAATTAGGTGCAAAACCGTTCTCAAAGCTATTCACCTCATTGTAGGTACCCACAGTAACGATATGGTTACCTAAATACGAAGTGAAGTTGTCAGAAATCTGGAAGGTATTGGTATTTAGCTTATTTCCGGCTGAAAATGGTTCATACCCAAAAGAAGAGAAATTATTAATCTGCACGGTTGGGAATGGCATCGGGTTTACCTGGGACTCCCTAAAATCTCTCATGGCAATATATCCAATGGTGAAGTTGTTGGAATGTTTGCTGCCTAAGGTGCTGTTTAATTCTGCAATAATGGAATGCAAATTATTGTTAATGCGGTAAAAGTTAGATTGAAGAGGCATAGCAGTGAAACTAGCACTACCACCACCTGCAAAAGCCCCACTACTACTCGGTGGATTGTCACGATAAGATTTAAGGTAGTTATATTTTATACTAAACTTATGTTTTTGGCTAATATTCCAATCCAGTTTAGCGGTTGCTTTATTACTGTAGGTTTCCAGGTTGTAGTTTTCGTAAGCCCCTGGATCATATCCGTATTTGGTAATTAAGAAACTTCTTAAAGCATCAAGGTCGGTAGCATTCACAGAAGCCGTATTTGACCCAGCACCGGGAGCCGCAGTAACGCCAGGACGATTAGCCACTAAGAATGTACCTGGATCTACTCTTCTTTCAATTTCGGCATTGATAAAGAAAAACAATTTATTCTTAATGATTGGCCCACCTAAACGGAAGCCCGTTTGTTGCGTTCTGTAATCTTGCTTGAGCACCTTTGTCTCTCCAACATTCAAACCAGACATATTCTGATTTCTGTAGAATGTGTAGACTGAACCGTTGAAATCATTGGTTCCACTCCGGGTTACTGCATTAATACTGGCTCCGGTAAAGCTCCCCTGCCTTACATCATACGGTGCAATGGACACTTGTACCTGATCAATAGCATCCATGCTAATTGGCTGAGAGTTTGCCTGTCCAGCTATGGTTGGTTGTAAGCCAAATGAGTTATTGAATACGGCTCCATCGATAGTGTAGTTATTATAAAGCCCATTACGGCCACCAAAACTTTGACTGTTACCAGCACCACCATTTTGAGGCGTTAAGCGAGTATAATCAGCTAAGCTCCGATTGATGGTTGGCAAAGCTTGAAGTTTCTCTCTTGAAATATTGGTAGATGCCCCCGTACGTTCAGAGCTAATAACTGCATTACGATCGGCGGTTATTTGTACTTCACTCAATTGTACATTGGCATCCTTTAAATTAAAATTAATTGTAAAAGACTGACCTAAATCAAGAAATATCCCTTCTTGTTTTTGCTCTCCAAATCCAACAAAGGAGGAAGTAACCGTATAGGGACCACCCACGCGCATACCAGGCATCGTAAATCGTCCGTCGGCGCGGGTAACGGTACCATATTGCGTACCAGATGGGGTATGTATAGCAATAATGTTGGCTCCTGGTATTCCCTCTGCTTTCTCATCGGTAACTATTCCACTCATAGCGGCGGTAGTTACTCCCTGCGAAAATGCTTGCTGACCACTGATCGTCATGACAAGCATAAAAGTGCATATAAGTAATTGTTTAATCATTTTCATTAATCGCTCGTTTAGGTTTATTTTTTTGTATGTTTAATTATCGTTTACCACAACTGGATTCAGCAGAACAAAGACTTTTCAACGTATTATTTATCGGATCAAGGAAGTATAAGACAAAGGAATAGCTGAAAGATAAATGTTGTTGTAGAGATGTAGCAGGCAAATCAAGTATACACAGTATTCGAGATTTTCTTTTGCCTCCAACCCTGTTTTCAGCGTGCAAAGGTAGAATGTTCCTTTCCTTTATTGATCGAAAACAATATTAAGAAATTGCTAAAAACTCTGCTCCAAGATTAAATCTAACTTCATACGCATCATTTTTAGTAGTGCATTTTTGATCTGTACGCATCATTATTAGGCTACTCTTGTAGTGAGTTAGACTTTTTTTATCAAATTTTCTGGTAACATACAGGCAACGTACCCAAGCGCATCTTCCCATCACTACTGTCGATGGGGATTTTTGTTGGTCACTCCTGGTAGGGTGTAATTCTGCCAGGAGCCCTTTTTTATCTTAAGATCCATGGGAAGTACAGCTAAGATGTTTTCATAACTTTATGGCTGTTTACGTTATGTTTGGAATAATAACTTACCAAATTTGTCCTTTAGCCAAACCCAGCTACATCATAACCGGTTTAACAGCCTATGCGAGCATCAGATACTTCACCAATCAAATTAACTCAGTATAGCCACGGAGCAGGCTGTGGTTGCAAAATATCTCCGAAAGTACTGGACAGTATTCTCCATTCTGAGCTGCCCTTGCCCTTTTTTCCGCAGCTATTAGTCGGTAATGAAAGCAAAGACGATGCTGCCGTGCTAGACCTGGGCAATGGCGAAGCCATCATCAGCACTACCGACTTTTTTATGCCAATTGTAGACGATGCTTTCGATTTCGGGCGCATCGCCTCGGCCAATGCCATCAGTGATGTGTATGCCATGGGAGGCGAACCTGTGATGGCCATCGCCATTCTGGGCTTCCCAGTAGATAAACTTCCGCCCGAAGTGGCTCAGCAAATGTTGGAAGGCTGCCGCACCATTTGTGCCGAAGCTGGTATTCCGCTGGCGGGTGGGCACAGTATTGATAGCCCCGAACCTATCTTTGGGTTGGCGGTTACGGGTAAAGTTTCTATTGCGAATCTGAGACAAAACAATACGGCTACCGCAGGCTGTTTGCTTTATCTCACCAAGCCCCTCGGCGTAGGTATCCTGACCACGGCGCAGAAAAAAGGCCTGCTCCGCCCTGAACATGCAGATATTGCGCCGCGCCAGATGGTACAGCTCAACCGGATTGGTGCCCAGTTGGGTAAATTTGCGTCGGTAAAAGCGTTGACTGATGTAACTGGCTTTGGCTTATTGGGTCACCTGGCCGAAATGTGCGAAGGCAGCCAATTAAGCGCGGTAATCAACTTCGCAAAAGTGCCAACCATTCCGGTACTGGACGAGTACCTGGCTCAGCAGTGCATTCCGGGTGGTACTCACCGCAATTGGGAAAGTTATGGACATAAAATAGCCCCCCTTTCTGACCAGCAAAAATACATCTTGGCTGATCCACAAACCAGCGGCGGCTTACTGATTGCGGTAGCACCCGAAGGCAAAGCCGAAATAGAAACCCTTCTGCGCGTTTGCAGCATTGAGGCTATCTCCTTAGGCAGACTGACCGACAAGCAAGAAAAAGTAATTTATGTAGAATAGGACGAGTAGCTGCGCAAATGGGTAGAGGCTTATCTGCGCATTTTTACTGACTACTAAAAAAATATGCAATTACATTACCACAAAATAGGAGAAGGAGAACCGATTATTATTCTGCACGGCTTGTTTGGCTCGGCAGATAACTGGCTGACCGTTTCGCGTATGCTGGCCGAAAGCTATCAAGTATACCTGCCCGACCAGCGCAACCATGGCCGTTCGCCCTGGAGCGAAGCCTTTACCTATGATGCCATGAGTGCCGATCTGATGGAGTTTATTGAGACGCACCAGATTCAGCAACCAACCATCATTGGCCATTCCATGGGCGGAAAAGCAGCGATGCGTTTTGCTGTCCGCTATCCCGATGCTTTCCGCAAATTGGTGGTAGTAGACATGGCACCCAAATATTATAGCCCTCACCACCAGCAAATTCTGGCGGGCTTGCATTCGCTTAATCTGGCCTCTCTGCAAAGCCGCCAACAGGCAGATGACCAATTGGCTCAACATATACCCGAATTAGGTGTGCGTCAGTTTCTGCTGAAAAACCTGTACCGAAATGAGCAGCAACTTTTTGCCTGGCGTATCAACCTTTCTGTCATAGCGCGCGAGATTGAGAATGTAGGGGAGGCTTTGGTCTATACCAAACCAGTGGAACAACCTACCCTCTTTTTGCGAGGCGGTCTGTCGGGTTATGTAAAGGACGAGGATATTAAACTCATGCGGCAAATTTTCCCCCAGTCTTCCCTGGAAACCATACCGGATGCTGGACACTGGCTTCAAGCGGAAAAGCCTAAGGAATTTCTGAAAAAAGTAACTGCGTTTATACAGGCTGAGAAATAACTGGCATCATCAAAAGTACCGCCTGATGAGGTACAGAATTACCGATTTTTAATTTTCAAATCCATCGCCCTTGGCATCTCATACTAATCCCCCATCGGTTTCTGCTGGCAAATTATACTTGATTCCGACGGTGCTGGCACCTGAAACTGCCTCCGTAGTATTGTCGCCGCAAATCAAAGAGGTGATTGGGCAAACGACCTATTTTTTTGCTGAAAACCTGCGTACAGCCCGCCGTTGTATCAGCGACCTGCAAATAGGTAAATCCATCCAGGATTTATCCTTTTATTTGCTTGACAAAGATACGCCCTTAGCAGAAACGCGCGCAAACCTCCAGATCGTACTTCAAGGGCACGATGCAGGCGTACTTTCTGAAGCTGGCTGCCCAGGCGTGGCCGATCCGGGGGCGGTAGCTATAGCACTGGCGCATCAGTTGGGTATTACGGTAGTGCCTTTGGTTGGCCCGTCTTCCATTCTGCTCGCCTTGATGTCTTCGGGTTTTAGTGGACAATCCTTTGTCTTTCACGGGTATTTGCCCATTGATAAGGTAGAAAGAGGGAAAGCAATCAAAAGCCTGGAACGGGAAGCCAGAAGCAAGCGGCAAACGCAAATCTTTATGGAAACCCCCTTCCGCAATAACCAGCTTTTGCAGGATATTGTACAGCAAACCCAGCCCGACACCCAGCTTTGCATTGCCTGCCAACTTACTGCCAGCGATGAATTTATTCGAACACAGTCAATCAAAGACTGGAAAAAGCAACTCCCGGATTTACACAAGAAACCAACCATTTTTCTCTTCGGCTAAACCTGCCATGAATAGCGACTGGATTAAAAAAACCTCCCAACTTTACACCCTCTTAACCTCACAATCTACTTTCTAATGATCCAAATTCAGTCCTTTACCTTTAATGGCCTTCAGGAAAATACGTATTTGCTCTACGACGAAACGGGCGAGTGTGTCATCATTGA
>JAZKGK010000235.1:0-3857 GCA_040385915.1 Bacteroidota bacterium | reverse complement strand
GTAGCAGAAGTAGTATACGGTGGTTTATTGAAGTCAAAAAAAGGCATGAACCTGCCTAACACAAATATTTCTACGCCTGCGCTTACCGAAAAAGACCGCGAAGACCTGGTATTTGGCCTAAAGCACGATGTGGAGTGGGTAGCGCTTTCGTTTGTACGTACAGCAGAAGAAATTATAGAACTGAAAGATATTATCCGCTCACACGGAAAAGATACCCTCACGATTGCCAAAATCGAAAAGCCGGAAGCCATCCGCAATATCGATGCGATTATTGAAGTAGTAGATGGATTGATGGTAGCCCGGGGCGACCTTGGGGTAGAAATCAACGCGGAAGAGGTGCCATTGCTGCAGAAGATGATGGTGCAAAAGTGTAACAAAGCTGCCAAGCCCGTCATTATCGCCACGCAGATGATGGAAAGCATGATTCACAACCCCCGACCAACCCGTGCAGAAACCAGCGACATTGCTAACTCAGTAATTGATGGCGCTGATGCAGTGATGCTAAGTGCTGAAACTGCTTCTGGCGCGTACCCCATGTTGACTGTACAGAGTATGGTTCGCACCATTCAGATGGTAGAAGACCAAGCAGATATTTATTTTAAATACCACACGCTGCAATACCATTCAGAGAATTTCAATAATGACGAAGTAGTTGTTGGCGCCTGCCGCTTAGCCCGCGATACCAATGCCAAAGCAATTGTAGGCGTCACTCGTTCGGGATATACCGCTTTCCAGGTATCTAGCCACCGCCCAAAAGCACAGATTTATGTATTCACACAAAACTTGCGGCTTCTGAATACCTTGAGCCTGCTTTGGGGAGTACAAACCTTCCCTTATGATAGAATGCTATCTACCGAAGAAACCTTCCTGGACATGAAGAACTTTTTGGTAACCAAAGGCATGCTAGTCAAAGGGGATGTTTGCATCAGCACTGCGGGAATGCCCTTTAACCAAGAACAACGCACCAATACCATTAAATTGGATGTAGTCGAATAATATATAATCAAAAAAGCCGATGGGCAGATAAACGAAGTTAGTTATCGCTTCATTTATCTGCCCATCGGCTTTTTTATGCCTCTGTCAATTATTTTTCTGTTTTCTCGGCAGCTTCTGTTTCCTTGGTTTCTACCGTTGTTGTCTCATCAGTTACTGCTGTTTCTGCTTGCTTTACAAATATTTCCGCCAGGTGCTTCACTAAGGTATTATACCAGGTGATAATTTTTTTGATGTCGGAATTATATACCCGGCCACGGTCGTAGTCTGGTAATACACCGCCAAAAAACTCGGCTAAGTCAGATTCAGAGGCAGTTTTTGGGTCAATATCAACTGGTTTTCCGTATTTATCAAAGATGGCCGTCAGCACTTCTGCCAATGATACGGAGCCTTCTTGGGTGTCTGTATACACCGATATTTCCTTCAATACAGATACGCGGCTATTGGCTCCAAAAATGGCTCTTGCATGGGTTTCGTCAATTGCTTCTACGATTACACCAGCACGGGTAGGTTTAATAATCCTGAATAAACCTCCTTTGCCCGATATATGGGCTACTTCCTTTAACAAATCCATTATTACTTGATTGATTGATTAGGTGATAAATTGATTAATTAGCTATGAGCATTGAGCTAAAAACTTAATTATCAAAAGCTTAAAGCTGAAGGCTCAACGCTTATAAAGCTTATTATTTTGCGGGGCGTGACAGGGTGAATTTTACTGGTACAGTAAGGTCTACCCGGTAGCCTGGTGCATTAAATTTCAGGGCTTTTGCCACTCGCATAGCTTCATCGCCACAGCCGCCACCAATATTTTTGATAACCTTATAATTACTCACTTGACCATCTTTTTCCAGAGTAAAAGCAATGATACATTCTCCTTCGATCCGATTACGCTTGGCCATGGGCGGGTATTGGAGCATTTTCTGTATGTCGGCCAGCAAAACTTCCTGTCCACCTTCGTAGTGAGTAGCCACTGGCAACACTTTACTGGTGCCTTGAGCCATCGCTCCCAGCGCAAAACCAAATACAAATAAGGAGGCAATTAAAAAGATTTTTTTCATAGCTGAACGGATGTTTAAGTAATTTATAGTGGTAGATCTTGTGATTAACGTGAATGCTTTTAAATTATGAAAGGTTACCTGGGTTTTTTTTTGCTGACAGAGACGGAGGAGTAACAATAAACAAGGAATTTAATTCTTCTATGTAATTCAATAACGCTTCCTTTCCTTCTTTTAAAACGGCTGAAGTAATGAAGTACAACGGAAGCTCCTCCCATTGCTCCAGCATCACCGCCTCATAGTGAGCCAAGTTAGACTCATTTTTGGTATTGGAGTGCTTATCTATTTTAGTAAAGACCATAGCAAAAGGAACGCTGTTTTCGCTAAGCCACTGCATAAACTCTAAATCAACTGCCTGAGGTTCAAGCCTTGAGTCGAGTAGCACGAATACACACATAATATTTTCCCGCTTCTTGAGGTACTGCCTCAGCGTTGCATCCCATTTCTCGCGCTCAGTTTTGCTAACCTTGGCCCAACCGTAACCCGGTAAGTCGACGATATACCATTCCTGGTTAATCAGAAAATGGTTAATTAGTCGCGTTTTACCAGGAATTTGGGAGGTTTTTGCCAGCCCAGGCTTGGAAGTCAGCAAGTTGATCAGCGATGATTTGCCTACGTTAGAGCGTCCGATGAAAACGTATTCGGGACGATCGGCAGGCGGACAAAGTTTGTAATCACTGTTGCTCTGCACAAATACGGCACTGCTAATATTCATATAGGTCAATAGTTGATTATCAAGGGCTTCCGTTTTTTTACAGATACACTGCTAAACGAGCCCGGTTGGGAAGCTTGAAAGACCTTACTACTTTCTGATTAGCCACTTATTCTTACACGGCTAAGTAGTTTTCTTATTTTCGCAATATTTTTTAAAAACATAAGCTCTATTTTGCAATGAGCTTTTAATACTATGTTTGCAAACTTACTGAATGTTGAGATTTAAAGCCTAGATATTTAATTTAGATTTGTGTAGTGACACAAATCTCCAAATGAGATTTCAACATCGATGAATAGCCCAACTATCTCAAGTCACAGAAGAAAATACCCGATAACCTATCTGGCAGCCGTCATTGCTTTGGGTTGTCTATGTTTGTCTAGTCCCATTGTTTATGGGCAAGGAGCCAAGAGAATCTTCCAGGAAGCCAACAAATCTTTTGCTGAAGGCGAATACGGAGCCGCTTTGCCCATTTACCTGGAAGGCCTGGCAATTGATCCAGAAAACCCTGCGGCGAATTTTTATACGGGTGTTTGCTATTTAAAAACCCTTTACCGGCGTAAAGCACTGCCGTACATTTTGAAAGCTTATAATAAAAATGCGGCAATTGACCCTAAAATGGAGTATTTATTGGGAGAAGCTTACCAGTGCAACGGCCAATTAGAGGAAGCAACCGTATCCTTCCGGTTATACAAACAAAACTACCAAGGAAAAGACCCCAATGAGCTTGAAAAGACCGACAAAAGGTTGGAAGAGTGTAAGAATGGAATGAAATACATGAAGGAGCCGGTCAGTGCCAAGATTGTGAATTTTGGACAAGTCGTAAACTCTAAATCTCCCGATTACGCTCCCGTTATTTCCGCCAACGAATCAGTGATGTTTTTTACTTCCCGACGCGAGGGCTCTACTGGAAATCTAGTGACGATTGAAGATGGCCTGCCTTATGAAGATATTTATGTCACGTTCAATTTGAATGGAAAATGGACGCAGCCACGTAACCTCGGACCAACCATCAATACCGAATCGCACGATGCCTGCATTGCGGTATCGCCCAATGGAAAGCAACTTTTTATTTATAAAGACAGCAAAAGTGG
>JAZKGK010000234.1:0-6939 GCA_040385915.1 Bacteroidota bacterium | reverse complement strand
GGTTCGTAGTCTAAGCCTTGCTGGCAGATAAGCTGGTAACGGCTTTGCCAATTCGGCTGTTGGTCATTTTCATCCAACTGCTTCATGAAGAGCAAATAGGTAATCTGCTCAATTGCATTAAGTGGATTGGAGATACCTCCACTCCAAAATTTATCCCAGAGGTCTTGTACTTTAGTTTTTAAGGTCGAGGTAAGCATTCGTTAGTGTTTGTTTATTTCGTTTACTATAAAGTCCTTCAATTTTTCTTTGTTGGGTAATTCCAACAGGTATTTGCTCACGAACAACTGATTATCAATGCCTGCCAAGGCGTATTCGACCAGAGGTTCGTTCTTATCAATCACCAGCAATAGGCCAATGGGCGGATTATCGCTCTCCTCTTTAATTTCTTTTTTGAAATAATTAACGTAGGTGTTCAATTGAGACAAATGGCCATGATTGAATTTGTCTGCTTTCAGTTCTATGATCACGTGGCACTTAAGAATGCGATGATACATTACCAAATCCACGAAGAAATATTCACCACCAATGAGTAGTCTTTTCTGGCGAGCTTCGAAGCAAAAGCCGCGTCCCATTTCTAAGAGAAAGTCCTGCAAATGATCCAGAATGGCTTGCTCCAGATCGGCTTCCTCAATCAATTCTTTCTGTTTGATGCCTAGGAATTCGAAGGCAAAATGCGATTGGATCAATGCTTCTGGCTGGGCTTTTTGCGAGGTTTCGGCCACCCACTGGCTCATTTTCTGGGGATTGCTGCTCAATCCCATTCGCTCAAAATATAGGCTGTTGATTTGTCGCTTCAGCTCCCGTACACTCCAAGCTCCTTTGATGCACTCGATTTCATAGAAGGTCCTTTTGAGCGAATCCTCTATTTCCAGTAGTTCGGCCAGATGCGAAAAGGATAAATGATTTATTATTTTTTCAGGGGATAGTAACAGCACATTACTTTCGGGGGACAGTGTACCCCGAATTCGTTCATCGCTGATAATGGGTGGCAGCGTTCCCCGAATCGGGTCATTCATAAATGCTTTACCCAAAGAAGGATATATCAAGTAGAAAGTCCGATACCGGCGAAGTTCTCGTTCATTGGCGTTCAAAATTCCTTTTTCAGCTAATGAAAAAGCCAATTTAGATAATAGTTGCTTTCCGTATTCAGCTCGATCCTCACCATTTTGCTCAAACTCCACAATGTAGAAGCCAAAAAGCCAATTACGAATGGTAAGGTGTTTATTGATTGCTTTTACTGCGCTTTGCTGAAGCGTAGTATGCGTATCCTGAATGGAATTCACTAATCGGTCAAAATTCATTAGGCAGCTACTTCTTGGATGAATGATAAGATTTCATCAATTTCTTTCCGGGAAAACACGCCTAACACTCCCTGTGGGTGAATTCTTGTAAAAGGCGCAGTCACTAGGTCTTTCTTCGCTACCTCGCCTTTTTCTATAAAGAAAATGCGTAATAAGTTAAGGAAATCCAATTGACGACTGCTCAAATAACTATGCACAGCAATATACTGGTCAAATGATTTGGCCACTGTATCTGGAAATGATTCTAGCTTCTCAATCCCCAAAATATGCTTAACAAATTGCACCAATTGCGCTTTACGGTGATTGTATACGCGGCGAAGCAGAGCGACGGTAATATGGGGATGATCGTTGTGTAACGCTTCGGCCAATTGTTCGGCTTCCGATACTGAAATTTCTTGCCCTTGCTTTAATTTCTGTAAAAGAGGATTGCTGGTAAGAAGCTCGTTCACATGTTGCTCTACCAATTCTCTATACCGGGCAATACTTAAAGCTTCGTGTTGAGGACCAAATTCAATAAACTCCTTGCTGTGTAACTCGTCTTTAAAATTATACTTTGCCGGAGGCAGGATTACTACTCCCTCTCGGTATTTCATCAAAGGACATAGTTTTTCGATCAATTCATCCAGCTTCTGTTCGGTGATAGTTGCCCAAAAATGATTGGTTTGGCCTTGCCGGATCAGGGTTTCTTCATTTGCAACAATATTAATGGATAGTGGCAATTCGGCTATTTCTTCTACAATACTCTCCTGCAAGGCTTCCATCTTTTCCTTTTCACCGGCCAAACGAGCAAGCGAAACCTCCACGATGTCTTTTTCAAAACGCATCGCCTTAAAGTCTGTTCCTGCTATCGTCCGAAACAAGGGCTTCACAATTTGGCGTAGGAATTCAAGTTTATCGTGTGAAAGGGTATTCCAGAAATTCTCATCGGCTAAACGCTGCAATTCGCTCTGGGCATCAAGCATAACCACTGAGTTTGCAGGCAATTGAGCAATTTGTGCTCTTAGCTTGACCACTTCTTTCGCTGCTATGTCAGTTTCGAATAGTTCAAGGGCTTTTTCAATTTTATCTAAGCGCACACCAAACAAACGCACAGGTAAAGGCACTTGCGGTTTCAATTCTTTGCCTTTGGGGGTCAGTTTGAAATAGTCAAAGTTATCCCAACAATCTAGGATTAGAAAAGTATCTTTCTCGGTACACCAGGGCTTCATTTTTTCTTTCTCCAACAGACGAGTACCACGTCCGATCATTTGCCAAAACTTAGTGTAGGAGTAAACTGGTTTAGCGAAAACCAGGTTAACCAACTCACGCACGTCAATGCCTGTATCCAACATATCTACGCTAATGGCTATCCTTGGCATATCCTGATTGGTAAACTGATCCAATAGGCCCCCTTTCCCGTAAACCCTGGGATCATCACTTACTAAAACCTTAGCTAATTCGCCTGTGTATTGGGGATAAAGCGCATCAAAAATTTCTTCTATGCGCCGGGCGTGTGCCTTGGTCATGCAGAAGAAAATGGTTTTACCTGGCAATACGCCATTGGCATCCTTAATGGATTCTTCCATAAACTCCCGCACAATCAAAGCATTTGAACCCCGATTGATAACCGACTTTTCGATTTCGGTACCTTCATAATTAATTTCAGCCACTTCTTTCCCTTCCAGCATCAATTGCTTCTGGTCTTCCAGGGAAATCGTTCGTTTGCTTATCCCCTCCTCCTGGAATTTGGACTTGATCTTCATGACCTGAAAATTGCACAGGTAAGAAGGAATATGGCTTACGGCTTCATCGTAAGAAAAGGCATAGGTCGGTACACCTTCTTCGCATTCAAATAATTGAAAGGTATTATGATCAATAATATCAGTGGGGGTAGCGGTAAGGCCAAGGGTAATAGCGTGAAAGTAATTTAAAATTTCCTGATAGGTATTGTAAATACTCCGGTGGCTTTCGTCTACTACAATCAAGTCAAAGAAATGAGGGGAAAGCAAATTACTCCCATCCCGAATCACATTCAACATGGTTGGATACGTTGAAACGTAGATTCGTCGGTCAGTAGCAATCTCTTTCTCATATTGATTTGGCCAGCGAGGCTCATTCGGCAAATGCTCCTTAAATACATCAAGGGTTTGCTCACGTAGGGCAATTCGATCCACTAAAAACAGAACCTTTTCGGCCCAACCTGCCCGCATTAAGGCATCTACCAAGGCAATACAAGTACGCGTTTTACCCGTACCGGTGGCCATTACCAATAAGAATTTGCGTTGACGTTTTTCAACGGCTTCCATTACTGCACGAATAGAGGCAATTTGGTAATCCCTTCCGGCGATTCTGGTATTGATCAGTTCACTGGCTAAAGGTTTTCGTGCTTTTCGCAGATAGGCATAACGTTCAAGATCATTACGGGTCGGGAAACCGTAAATCTTTTTAGGTGGATAATTATCCAAGTCCCAAAAGAAAATATCGTGGCCATTGGAATAAAAACAAAAAGGTAGTTCTCCACCCTGGGTCCTTTGGATGTTGTAACAATACTGCTTCGCTTGCTCCCGGCCTAATGCCGCATCCACAGTTGTTTTTTTTGCCTCCACAACTGCCAATGGCTTGCCATCTTTACCCAATAAAACATAGTCACTGAATTGGTGGCCTTGATATCGAGTAAGCGGCTCATTCACCCCATTGGGTAATCCAACCTCAATATCATATTCCTCCACTACTTGTGTACGGTCTGAAACATTCCAACCTGCTTGCTTCAGGCGAGTGTCAATGATTTCTTTTCGCGTATGTCTTTCCGTTTTCAAATCCTCTCAAAAGCAGTAAAAGTAAAAACTATCAATATAGTCCACTACAGTGAGATACTATAATGAAGAAAGAGAAAACATTCGCTTAATATTATTCTTTTTAATCCAATTGGACAAAGTAGCCTCAGTAACCTTATATCGCATAGCAACAAACTTCTGACTAGAACCATTATTCAATAAGGCTACGATTTCAGGACGATATATATCCAACTTGCTCTTGCCTGGTCCCTTTGGGCGACCCAGAGTTACCCCTGCCAATTTTTTAGCTGCTAAGGATTCCTTGGTTCGTTTGCTAATCAGATCCCTTTCGATTTCAGCAGCCATAGAAAAAACCATTGCCATCACTTTGCTCTGAATCGTGTCGTCAAGTTGCCAACCTCCCTTCACAGTATAAATCCGAATACCTTTTTGTGTAGCGATAGCAATAATCTCCATACACTCCAACATACTTCGCCCAAGTCGAGAGAACTCACTTAACAAAATAATGTCTCCCTTTTGGAGCTCTTCCAGCAAAGGCCCAATCCTCCGTTGCTTCCAAGACACTTTGCCTGACACTTTTTCCTGGATGAATTCTACCCGACCCAAATTCTTATCATTGGCAAGGTGAAGGATATCAGCTTTGTTTTTTTCCAGATCCTGATCCAGCGTAGAAACCCGCAAATAGGCAATAGTTCGCGCCATAATGAGTAATTTGAAGAAAACCCAAAGAAAGGTATTATTTTATAATGATAATGCCGTAATAATAAATGAATTCTACTGAATTATCATTATTCTTTAAAGGAAGGTTTATTTGATAAGATATCCAGTTATGAATAATAGCATACCGGTTGCAAATAAGCAGGGTATTAATGTGCGTCTCTACTTATTTTCTTTATTACTTGTTCTTCAAACATTTGTTGAAGCTTTAGCTTGTACTTCCCATCCAGCCTTTTTTCATCATATTCTGCATAAATACTGTCATTATAAACGATTGTACCCAGCTCAATAGCCACCGTTTGAGTCACTGTATCAAAATCTCCAATCCTCATCGTGATGCTTTCAATGTTATCATTAAGTCTATCTATTTGGGCGTATTCATTAGGGTAAATAGTATTGTTAGGGTTAGAGTAGCTTATCTTGAGGCCTGAATGGTTTAGTTGGCTGATCAAACTATCCCTAGCAACATGTTTTACCTGGTAGCTTGACGAGTAGTCAATTATTGGTTCTGCTATTCTTTTGGCTTGACTGGTCGCAATGAAGGCAAAAGGAGCGATTACTAAAGGTAAGTGAGGAATAATGCTTAGACGGTAATGGCTATCTCTTCTTTCCTCATATATGTAGCTGATAGGTAAGACAAATAAGGCTAGATAATCTGAATAATCTTCAACTCGTTCCAGTTGAAGTAACCCCAAATAATTCCATTCCTCCACCATAGCTTGACTAAAGGGAGACTTCCAGTAAATGAATCCACAAGCGGTTAACCAAAAGATGACTTTCTTATGTTGGGGAATTAAGACCGTCCAAAACAAAGAAAAAATAAAAAGCCCGGCAAAATCGGATAGTTTTCCGGTGAACCAATTATGATAAGCTTTCTTTAGAATGAAGTCATTAAGTAGTAGCAGAAGTAAGCAGCTAATAAACCAAATTGACGTTAATAAACTGAGATCCCTTTTCATACTTGAATACGCTATAACATAGGACTAACTACTAGTAATATGGGTTAATCCTATTTGTCCGCACATGTAACCTGGCAATTAGTAAATATCACATATCTACCAAGGCACTATCCGAAGCGTTCCACCCCGGGTATAAAAATGCCGCCGACTTTTTGGATGTTTGAGGAAAAGTGCGATATTTCATACCAGAAAAACACCAGTTTTATGCCTAAAGCAATACGTTTCGATTTTTTACGAGCACTCTTAAAACGAACAATCACTTGCAACTATAATAGAAATACACGCAACTCTCGGAGGTAGTTAAGTGTATTCGCATGTTATATAGCATTAAAAAGGAGTTCTCTTTCTATGCAAATAGTTTTTGATATTGGATTTTATTTAGACAAGGCCCCAAACGCAGCCTACAAATCAATTGGTATAACATCAGAAAAGATTAATGAGTGTAGGGTAAAATATCAGATGGAAGACTTTAACGGCATTTTTGGCAATCCCTCTTTTGGATTCAAGGAAGATACCTTTGATTTTGTAAATGGCTTTGTAAATGTCAAAATGGTGCATTTTTGGGATATAGCCGTAAGTAACCTATCAGGTCTATATCAATCACCCGAGATTGAATATCTCAGCGTTATGGGCAGTAAACCTGGTATTGATTTCTCCCATTTTCCAAACCTCAAAACAGTAATAGTAGACTGGAATAAGGGCGACATCCATTTGAACACATGTGAAAAAGTAGAACGATTCCATCTTTGGCATTATAAACCAAAGGAAAGATCATTTCAAGCCTTTGATTTTCCAAAGTTTGCAAGGAGTGTCCAATTTAATTGGACTAATGCCGAGGATCTCACAACAGTATCAGGCTTAAAGGGAATGGTAGATTTAGAGATTCACCAATCCCGTAATTTAAAAAGCTTAAAAGGTTTAGAACAGTATGCCGATACACTTGAACGAATATGGGTGGACAGCTGTGGAAAATTGAGTGATTATAGCTTTATTCTTGACTTTCCTAAACTTAATATGGCCTTAATTAACAGAGTGAAGATAAAATAACGCTATATAACACCAGCCACTACCGGCCACCGGCCTGCTAACCCAGCCATGTTTGCACTTACTACCGACTCCATGGTGAACAGCCTGATTCTCAATTCGGCCTGGTCGGTGACGCATGCCATCTACAACCTCAAGCACGAG
>JAZKGK010000233.1:25163-38232 GCA_040385915.1 Bacteroidota bacterium | reverse complement strand
TACCTTCATTACCTCGTTAAGATGGACATCATCGAATTCAAGGTGCAGCGAGCGGATGATAATTTTTTCTATGATAATTGCCTGATCCAAGGCTTCGGTGGTAGCCGTTTTGTAGGCCTGCACCAGTCCGCCAACTCCTAATTTTACCCCACCAAAATACCGCACCACTACTACCAGCACGTTGGTCAACTGCCGTGCTCGGATTTGGCCGAGTATCGGATCGCCGGCGGAATGATTGGGTTCTCCATCGTCGTTGGCTCGAAAGTTTTCCTGGTTTTCGCCTAGCACATAGGCATAGCAATGGTGGCGGGCATCATAATATTGCTTCCGTAGGGCTTGTAAGGCCACTTTTACGGCCTCTTCCGTCTGCACCGGGTAAGCGAATGCTAGAAATTTGCTCTTTTTCTCCTTGTAAATCGCTTCTGATGGATCGGCAATAGTGAGGTATGTATCGTTTTGTTCTGGTAGTTGCATGAGTCGGTATTTTTGTTCGCCACCTTTTTTGTCTACTTTTATTGCCTGCTATTTAGCCAAACTGATAGGCTAATGCGAAGATAGGCAGAACAGCCAATCACTAACACCCAAATTAAGAAGCCTTACTCGTGATTAACCCAAAGATTACAGTCCAGGAAATAAAAGAGCTGCTTATTCAGCAGTTTGGCGAAACCATTCTTTTACAAGAAGATAGCACTTCCCTTCAACCCAGCCTTACAGTACCAGCAGAAAGGATCGCGGAAGTCTGCCTTTTTCTGCGCGATTGTCCACAAACGTATATTGATTCGTTGTCCTGTCTCACGGCGATGGATAACGGGCCGGAAAATAATAAGCTTGAAGTTATCTACAACCTATACTCTATTCCCTATGAAATAGCACTGATGCTGAAAGTATCGGTAGGCCGCAATAAAGAAGGCGAACCGCTGCCGGTAGTTCCTACGGTGAGCAACGTTTGGCGTACCGCTGATTGGCACGAACGCGAAGCTTTTGATCTGATGGGAATCAATTTCGAGGGCCACCCCGATTTGCGCCGCATCTTGCTACCCAACGATTGGGAAGGCCATCCTCTCCGAAAAGACTACCAACATCAGGAATATTACCACGGCATTCAAGTAAAGTATTAAGTAAGTTTATGCGTTGAAATCTCATCAACTTTTAACTCTCAATGACCAACATTAGTGCTGTAATGATTACCTTGAACGAGGGAAAGGCTATTGAGCGTACCCTGCAAGCCTTGCAGTGGTGCGATGAAATTATAGTCATAGACTCGGGCAGCACCGACCAGACCCAGGAAATATGCGAACGCTACGGATGTACATTCATTTATCGGCCATTTGATGGATATGGCACCCAAAAGCACTTTGCTGTAGCACAGGCCAGCCACGATTGGGTATTGTCGATTGATGCAGACGAAGTGGTGACGCCCGAACTTCAACAGGAAATCGTTTCGCTATTCGCCTCCCGTTCTCCCGATGAAAAGGGCTTCCGTGTGCCTATTTCCCTAGTATTTATGGGAAAGCTACTGCGCTTTGGCGATGTGTATAAAATTCCCCACCTGCGACTTTTCAACAAAAAGCATGGCCAGTTTAATAGCAATACCGTTCACGAAGGAATTGTTTTGCAAGGCAAGGTTGGCAATCTGCGGCAGCACATGCTGCACTACAGTTATGAGTCGACCAGCGATTATTTTACCAAATTCAATGCCTATACGACGGCTGGGGCGAATGAACTTTTCAAAAGAAGAAAGCAAAGCGGGAAATTACAGGTATGGACACGGTTACCGCTTACTTTTTTTAAAGGTTTCTTTTTAAAAGGAGGTATCCTGGATGGGTATCCTGGTTTTGTCTGGGCTTTGTTTTCGGCCTTTTACCCGGTGGTAAAGTATATCAAGTTGAATGAATTATACAAAAAAAATGGACAACCGTTTACGAAAGGGCTACCCATTTTGATGTACCATAAAATTTCTGATGGCCAGGCTGATAGTCTTACTGTACCGGCGGAGACTTTAGAAAAGCATTTGCAACACCTGCAACAACAAGGGTATCAATCTATTTCAGTAAAAGAGTTACTGGCTTTTATCGACAACAAGCAGCCTTTGCCACCCAAGCCCGTGCTTCTCACATTCGATGACGCTTACCTCAATAACCTGACGTGGGCCTATCCCCTGCTGCAAAAGTACCACACCAAAGCAGTTATTTTTCTACCTACAGCTTATATTGGCAACACCAATGAATGGGATGGTGGCGGAGAACCGCTGATGAGCTACCCGCAACTCAAAAGTATAGCTGGAAATTTGATTGAATTTGGGCTGCACTCGCATACGCATCAGAATTACAAGCACCTTTCAGCGGCACAAATAGCCGAAGATGTGCAAATGTGCCAGAAAGCCCTGACAGACAATGAACTCTCCTATGTAGCTGCCTTAGCTTATCCGTATGGTGGGCGTCCCAAAAAGCAAGCGATACTCAATGAAATGCGGCAGATTTTCAAGCAAGATGGTGTGCGATTGGCTTTCCGCATTGGTAATAAAAGCAACCCGTTTTCCTTCAAAAGCCCTTACGAAATTAAACGCATAGACATTCGGGGCACCGATTCTTTCCGAGAGTTCACTCTCAAATTAAAAAAATAGCGGCGCGATGCCTGATATTCTTAGGCATCGCGCCGGTATAAGGCAGCAACCAGCACTGATCCATTGGTGTGGACTAAATCAACATCGTCCATCAGATAGGCCTCACCACCGTTTTGAATGGTAAGTAAGGCTAACTTATTCAATAACTGCTCATCATTTTCGTGGTAATCGTCATGAATGGTGGCTTTCAAATTTTGTTCGTCGAACCGACCCCAAACCTGCGCAGTCTTTTTTATAAACACCGTATCTATGCGCCCCGTGACCGCTGCTTCAAGAATTTGTCGCAGATCGGTAGAAGTCAGGTCGGTGCCACTACTGTTTTGATATCTTTCAATGCGCTTATTTTGAGGCTCTACGAAATAATCGGCTAGCAATTCGTTGGCTAAGCGGTGGAGTTCCTTGGTAGGCACGTGCTCGAAATTGCCCGTTAGTCCCTTGGCAAATAGCTTGGAATACGTATTTGCTTGTCGATAAATCGGGTGATAATATTCTACCGAAGCCAATACCAGTGGCGTATTTTCGTCACCCATCAATTGCCTAATACCTTCGTTAATACCCCGAAAATATTCTGGCAATAAAAAGTCTTTTTCGTTGTTAAACTCTGTTGTATCGCCCCTGGAAGCAGCATTACCTTCACCTGATCCCAAGACGCGGCCTTGGTATTGCTTCTCAAACTCATAAGTCTGAGTAATTTCTTCAAGCCCTGCCGGAAATAATTCCTGGGTATCTACCTTAGAAATGGCATATTGATCGGCATTGAATAAAGTAGCGCCATTTTTTGTCAGATGCAGAATGTGATAGGGCTTCTGGCAATTGAACAAAGGCAGCAAGGGTTGTAGTAAAAACTGGTTATTGACCTGAGAAAATTCCTCGAAAGGGATGGGGCTTTGAAAATAATGAAAAACCTGCGCGCTTCTGAACACGGCAAGCCCTTCCGATTGATTCTTCCAAAACTCGTTGTCGTGGAGTAGCTCGTTTAGGGGAGCCAGTAAATTTTCTACTTCCTGGCTCTTCAAGCCACGTTGCTGCAGGTCTGCTCTCAGCTTCTGTAGGTGATTTTTAAACAATATAAAATCGTATCCTTCATTCACTTCATGCCCTTTTCGGTGTGTAGGCAGATATACCGAAATACAATACGCTTCCTTATGACTAGCCAGTTCCAAAAGGGACTTTTTATCTAAATTTTCCATCGTTCGCTGTTTAGAAGTACAACAGCTTGTACGCATCAACCTAACGTATAGTTGAGTTTTTGGCAACTCTTCTAGTTGTCCGACACCATATCCAATAGTCTTTTATTCATAAGTGGCTTCTGATGTTTGTCTTGCATTGCCTTTAATTTCTGATAAAATGTCGGATTTTCGGGCGGATAAGCCAACACCAGTTGTAGTAATTCCTTGGTCTGGATGATAACTGCCTCCATCGATTGAATATATTCAATTTCCAGGCTTAGCCGTTCTTTGGCTTCCTGAATAGACTCAGGCTTTTTCTTCGTTGTCATGCAAGTGTATGGTAAAGTTATAATCAAATGATATAGGGCTGTTGGATAAAAGAATCGAGCTGAAATTACCTATTCTTTCTTACCTGCCACGGATGGTTTTGACTGTCAGCGCACGCCCGTAACTTTTTAGGCAATAATTTCTATTCAAGCAACTGTTTTTGTTTTCTTAAATAGAATCGACATTTTAGCACTTCAACCATTTGCTCAGACAAACCAACTCAAATTCCTTCCATTACTACTGTCCCAAAAAATGTCCAAACATGTGCTTATTACCGGAGGAACTGGCCTAATTGGCACCCGTCTTACCGAATTATTGCTACAAAAGGGCTATACGGTTGCTCTCCTAAGCCGACAAGCCAACGCCCAACCTGACAGCCGAGGCATACGCACGTATCATTGGGACATAGCCAAAGGTGAAATAGATACGCAGTCGATACTCGAGGCAGACTATCTTATTCACTTGGCTGGGGCAGGCGTTGCCGATAAACGCTGGACCCAGCACCGCAAGCAGGAAATCATCGACAGTCGCACCCAATCGACCCAGTTGCTAGCCGAACATCTACGCGCTATTCCTTACAAGCTCAAATCTTTTATATCGGCCTCGGCCATTGGTATTTATGGGGCTGACACTGGTACGGATATCCTCACCGAAGCAACCCCACCGGGCACCGATTTCCTGGCCGATGTAACCCAGCGTTGGGAAGCCGCAGCCGATCAGGTAGCGCACTTGCCCATCCGTACGGTGAAGCTGCGCATTGGCATTGTACTGAGCGAAAAAGGCGGAGCATTGGCAAAAATTGCTCAACCCATTCGTTTGGGTGCAGGCGCACCGCTGGGTTCGGGCAAACAATTCTTATCGTGGATACACGTGGATGATCTGGCTCGCTTGTTTATTTACGCCTTAGAAAATGAGCAGCTACGGGGAGTTTATAACGCAGTAGCCCCAAATCCGGTTACGAATGAACAACTTACCCAACTGGCCGCCAAAGTGTTAAAAAAACCCTTATGGCTGCCCCACGTACCTGCTTTTGCCCTTCGGCTAGCCTTTGGCGAATTGGCTGAGGTAATCCTGGGAGGAAACCACGTGCTGAACAAACGCATCGCTGAGGAAACAGCTTTCACCTATAAATTTACCAACGCAGAAAATGCTTTGGAAGACCTATTAAGTTGAGGAGTTGGAGAGTTGAGAAGTTTAAGCGTTAAATGGTTTAACTCCTAAACTTCTCAACTCTTAAACTTTCAAGCGTTGCCTTTGAATTCCAGCGGAAACCAGAATACTAATTTCGTAAAGTAGCAGTAAAGGAAAAGACACCAAGAGCTGACTATAAATATCGGGAGAAGGGGTTATAACGGCTGCAAGAATCAGTATAACCACGAAAGCGTGACGACGGTATTCCCTCATAAAAGAAGGAGTCAGCACGCCCGCTTTGGAAAGGAAATAAGCTACCATCGGCAATTGGAACGTGAGTCCGCAAGCGAGCGTAAGGGTAGCCAGCATTGAAATGTAGGAAGTAATATCAAACTGGTTTGCAATGCTCTCGTCCAGCTTGTAATTAGCTAAAAAATTGATAGCCAAGGGAGAAACTATATAAAAACCAAAAAGTATTCCCAGTAAAAATAGCAGGCTTACGAAAAAGACGGCTCCCGAAGAGGCTTTGCGTTCGGTGGGATACAAGCCAGGCTTAATGAAACGCCAGATTTCCCAGAAGGCATAAGGAAAAGCAAACAATAAACCAATGATTAGGGAAGAAGTCAGTGACATCATAAACTGCCCCGCCATTTCTCTGCTTTGCAACGTAAAATCCAGTTTATCAATGCAAATGCTGGTCACACCCAATTTATCGCCCAAGCGGCACATCATCCGGTACGTCCAAAAGTCAGGACGCGACGGTGCCATAATGACGGCATTGAATATAAAGCGGATATTGAAAAAGGCGATGAGAGCAAAAATAAAAATAGACGAAACTGCCCGGATCACGTGCCACCTCAGTTCTTCGAGGTGATCCAGAAAGGTCATTTCATCGGGGGCATTGGCAATTTCTCTATCTTCTTCTCCTATTTGTTCCACAGTTGGTTGGGGTTATTTATGCCATTTACCACACACATACGAAAGAAGTGGAAAGTCAGATTTAAAGTGTAGAGTGTAGAGTTCATCTGCTTGACTCTATACTCTACACTTTCTACTTTCAACTCTCTACTTGTATAAAGGGAAACTGGTCATCCAATCGTTTATTTCTTTCTTCACCTGGGAAATTTTTGCTTCGTTGTCGTTATTCATCAGCACCGTATCAATATGCGCTACAATCTGAAGCATATCATTTTCTTTCATGCCTCTGGTAGTAACGGCTGCCGTACCCACGCGCATACCCGAAGTAACGAACGGAGATTTGTCGTCAAAAGGAACCGCATTTTTATTGATGGTAATATCGGCCTTCACCAAGGTTTCCTGAGCCAATTTTCCAGTCAAACCCTTTGAACGCAAGTCAATTAGCATCATATGGTTGTCCGTTCCACCAGAAATAAGCTGATAGCCTTTTTCCAATAGAGCCTTTGCCATGGCCTGAGCATTTTTCTGAACCTGTACGACATAATCGTAATAATCATCGGAAAGCGCTTCAAAGAAAGCCACCGCTTTGGCAGCAATAATATGCTCCAACGGACCGCCTTGTGTACCTGGAAAAACGCCTGAATCGAGCAACGCAGACATTAACCGTAATTCGCCTTTAGGTGTTTTCAGGCCAAATGGATTTTCAAAATCTTCACCCATCATAATCACTCCGCCGCGAGGGCCGCGAAGCGTCTTGTGCGTAGTTGTAGTCACAATATGGCAATGCTTCATCGGGTCATTCAATAAACCCTTAGCAATCAGGCCAGCCGGGTGCGAAATATCGGCCATCAGCAGGGCGCCCACCTGGTTAGCGATGTCGCGCAGGCGGATATAGTCCCAGTCGCGGGAGTAAGCCGAGGCACCGCAAATGATCATTTTAGGCTTTTCTTTTTTAGCCGTCGCTTCTACCTTGTCCCAATCAATCAAACCTGTTTCCTTTTCTACCCCGTAGAAGCTAGGCTGGTAAAGCTTACCAGAGAAGTTAACTGGCGAACCGTGGGTTAGGTGACCGCCATGGGCCAGGTCAAAACCGAGGATTTTATCACCTGCATTGAGTACGGCCAACATAACCGCCGCATTCGCCTGAGCACCAGAGTGAGGTTGAACATTGGCCCAGGAGGCACCAAATAGCTGCTTCAAGCGGTCAATAGCAAGTTGCTCTACTTCATCCACGATTTCGCAACCACCGTAATAGCGTTTGCCAGGCAAGCCTTCTGCATACTTATTGGTAAGAATGCTCCCAGAGGCTTGCATTACCTGTGGAGAAGTGAAATTTTCGGACGCAATCAACTCAATACCAGATTCCTGACGGTGCTTCTCCTGGCTGATGAGATCGAAAACGCGGGTGTCTTTCAAACCCGTTTGGGTGGTTAGTGACATAGATAGAAAACGATTTTTCGCAAAAATACAGCTTAATGCGCAGATGTGCTAATGTACCCAGCGGTTATAATTGACTGACAAATTCTCGGTGCAATAGCGAATCCATTTTAAGTACTTAAAAAACAAAATAGCCTCGGAAGGAAGACGCCTACTATTAAAAAGTTTGTTCATTTTGTTTGCACAAAAGAAAAAAGAGGGCTAGTATTGCATACTTTTTCAGGGTAACGAAAAAACGATGCTTCTTTAGCTCAGTCGGTTAGAGCATCTGACTGTTAATCAGAGGGTCCCTGGTTCGAGCCCAGGAAGGAGCGCTTACTAATCAGCCACTTACGAGATAAAACTTGTAAGTGGCTTTTTTTTGTGCATTATCATTTAGAAGTGCTCTATTATTAGAACTAGCTAAGAACCTTTCAGATTACCCATCACATACAACTCTCTTAAGAGTATGTCTAAAAATAGTTTAGGCAAAAAATACAACTTTAATAAAATAGAATAATAATGAGAATTGGTCATAACTTGTGATTGTCAAAACATAAGTTATTATGGTTATCGTAAAGCTCAAATTCAAGCGTCAGCAATTTTCCGAACTGGCCAATTCTCAATGGCAAATTGTCAAGATTTTTTTTGATAATGGACGAAAGCGTAAACATAATTTGCGAGCCATCGTCAATGCTATCCTGAAACTAACCCGAACGGGCTGCCAATGGCGCAATTTAGACGAAAAATATCCTGCTTGGAAATCGGTTTTCTATTACTTTACTAAATGGAAAAAGGATGGTAGCTGGAGTAAATTATTAGCTTTTTTTAGTTGAAAAAGAGCGCATTAGACATCTGAGACAGGCTCATCCATCGGCCATTGCCATTGATAGTCAAAGCGTAAAAAAAGGAACTCTTATTAGCTTAAACACAGGTATTGATGGCAACAAGTACATTAATGGGCGCAAGAGACACTTTGCAGTGGATACACTGGGTTTGCCAATAGTCATTCATGTATCAGCAGCCAATAGCCAGGATGGGCAAGAGGGGGTCGAGTTGCTTTGGCAAATGGAAAAAGCTTCTGACCGAATTGAACTTATCCGAGCTGATCAAGCCTATCGTGGGTACTTTTTGGAGTGTGCAGAGCTGTATAAATGGAAAGTAGACATTAGCCAAAAGCCAGAAAGCAAGCAAGGATTTATCCCCAAACAGGCCGTTGGCAAGTCGAACGATCCTTTGCCTGGCTCAATTTCTTCCGCCGACTCAGTAAAGACTATGAGAAAACCGTAGAATCTTCCGTTGCTTTTCTCCAGTTGGCTTTTATAGATATTATTTTGGCAAGAAACCCAAACTAAATTTTTAGACATACTCTAAATCTTTAATAGCTGTATTCAAACTTATAATGCAAGGTGAGATAACTCCCTGCAGTAGTGTTACAGCATCTGTTGAAAGCAAACCGTTAAAACGCCCTGACTTAATTGGTTTGCACTGTTAATTAGCCATTGATTACTAGCAAGGCCCTGGTTAGCAAGGAGCAAATGCAAAAATTTGGCTCTTAAATTTGGTTTTTCTATGATGTCGGTGTAATACATAAGCAAAACTATATTCGCGCGTGAGAGTTTAATACTTATTTTTGAATAAGTACTATTATCCTTAGCTTGCCTTCTATTTGAGTTTAACAATTTATTCTAAATCCTTTAATCTACAATCTGATGATTCATTTATTCCTTTTGATGCGTTTACGAACGGGTATCTTTTCAGTAAAAAAGAAAATTGCCTTGATCGCTTTTTTTGTGACAAACGGCCTGTTGGTTCATGCCCAAGGCACGGTTACTTTTAATCCTTCCCAAACACCAGCCTTCATTGCCAGTCAGGTAAGTGCTAAGGATACTGGTACTACGTTTATTTTTACTCCCGGTCTATACCGAATGCTAGAGATTAAACCCAACAATGGGCAAAAATTCATTGGTCAGTCAGGGGCTATTTTGAATGGATCAAGACAACTTAAGTCTTGGGTAAAGTCTGGTAATTATTGGGTGCACGGCGGGCAAACCCAAAAGGGACAAGCCACTGGTGAGTGTGTGACTGGCAACGCATGCCAATTCCCGGAAGACCTGTTTGTCAATAACTTACCTTTAAAGCGGGTAGAAAGCAAGTCAGCAGTACAGTCAGGAAGTTGGTATTTCAATTATGACCATGACAGTGTATATGTATACCAAGATGTGGATACCACGGCAACCATTGAAGTCGGCGTGAGCCGATCTGCCTTTAAGGCCGAAAAGTTCACCTATAATGTTATAATCAAGCATCTTATTGTAGAAAAATATGCAATACCAGCCCAATTCTCGGCTATTGGTGACATAAACACTGCAGCCGTTAATCCGCTTGATCCCCTTGATAAAGGCCAACCGGCCAGAAACTGGATCATTGATAGTTGCGAGGTACGGTGGAATCACGGTGGAGGAATCAATTTTTATGGGCAAGCCAAGGTTAGAGGAAACTATGCTCATCACAATGGCCAGTTTGGATTAGGTGGAGGGGGTGATGGAGCATTGGTCGAAAATAACGAAATAGCCTATAATAATCAGTATGTAGGATTTAATTCCGGTTGGGCTGCAGGAGGAACTAAATTTGCTAGTTCTACTAATTTAACTGTCCGGAAAAATAAAGTCCATCATAACAATGGTCCTGGGCTTTGGACTGACATCTCTAATCTGAATACACTGTATGAAGAGAATGTCTGTACCGATAACCAAGGAGCAGGCATATTTCACGAAATCAGTTACGATGCTATTATCCGTTGCAATACACTCTCTCGCAACAAAGGCAATAACGGACAACTATACATATCTACTTCCAGCAACGTAGATGTTTACAACAATATCATTATCGCGGATGATAACAGTAGTGGGGCTATTACTGGTGGGCAAAGCAATAGAATAGATATTGATAAGAATCAGAGATGGCTGGGTAGAAACAACTATGTCCATCATAATGACATTACCTTCCTGAATAACAGCCAATTAATTGGTCTTACAGCTAGTTATGACGCTACGAATTACCGCTTAACGGGCAACGCACGTTTTGATTACAATACCTATCATATGCCCGATTCTACTCAGCCCCATTTCATCTGGGCTGGTAATACAACACCAACCGCTTGGACCACGTTTAAAGCGCAAGGGCAGGAAACTTGGGGACGGGTAGATAATAATCTAAACGTTACCCCAGCGGTTAATTGCACCAACCCCATTTCCTTTTACCGCGCGATTAATCTAAATGGCTCTGCTATTACCGCCGATGGCATCACTTGGGAAGCCAGCAGCAGCGCCACTAATTTCAGCTATACTGGATCCCTGTTAACAGCCCAAACAGTGCCATTACAAAAAGATAGTAGCCGCAATCAAAATGTAGATGCTAACCGCGCTTCACTCATTCGCTCCTCTATTTCCGGTGTAGGTGCTAGCATTACGCTAAGCAGTGTACCGACGGGGTACTACAATGTGTATCTTTATATCTGGGAAAGCAATTCGAGCAAAACCTACAGTATTTTCTTAGAAGGGAAAAATGTTCTTAACAACTATCAAAGTGGCGTTGCCGGACGATGGTTGAAACTAGGGCCACTGGCTACTTATATTTCTGATGGCACTATCAATGTCACTACAAGCGGAGGAATTGCTACCCTTTCCGGCATTGAGGTACGAAAGGTAAATAGCCTGCCCAATAGCGCGGCTATCGTGTCGATTACTGCTCCGACTGCGTATGCTTCATTTGTCAATTCTTCGAATATAACCATTAACACAACGGCAACGGATGCTGATGGCAACATCAGCAAGGTAGAATTCTTCCAAGGAAACACCTCGTTAGGAGTAGACTTGTCAAGTCCTTACAGCTTTACTTGGAATTCGGTCACATCGGGTAACTACACGTTGACGGCCAAAGCCACTGACAACCGGGGTGCTGTCACTACTTCCCGATCGATAGATATCATCGTTACTCCGCCGTATGCAGCCACCGGAACCATTACGCGGGAGGTATGGAGCAATGTAAGTGGCCAAGTCATTGATGCCGCGGTGTTGAACGTGTTCAACAACACGCCCCCCACCAGTACCAGCCAACTAACCCTGCTAGAAGGCCCTACCAATGCGGCTGAAAACTATGCCAGTCGCATCCGTGGATACGTTTGCCCGCCAGTGAGTGGTAACTACACCTTCTGGATTGCTGGTGATAACAACTGCGAACTATACCTGAGCACATCCGATGATCCGAATGCCAAAACCAAAATAGCTTATTTGACCGGGGGGAGCGGCTGGACTAGCCCGCGGGAATGGATCAAGTACCCTTCTCAGCAATCGGCACCCATTGCGCTGGTGGCAGGACAGAAGTATTACCTGGAAGTGCTTCACAAGGAAGGCGCAGGAAATGATAACCTAGCCGTAGGTTGGCAATTGCCAGATGGAACTTACGAAAGACCAATTGGGGCGAATCGTTTGATTCCTTACAAACCAGCAACTGGAACAATCTTAAGAGAATTTTGGGCTAATGTAAGTGGTCAATCCATTGATGCTACGGTATTGAATGTGTTCAATAACACCCCTCCCACCAGTACCAGCCAACTAACCCTGCTAGAAGGGCCTACTAGCGCAGGCGATAACTATGCCAGTCGCATCCGTGGATATATCCATCCGCCGGTAAGTGGCAACTATACCTTCTGGATTGCCGGTGACAACAACTGCGAAGCATGGTTAAGTACAAGTGAAAGCCGAGCTGCCAAAATAAAAATTGCATTTGTAAATGGTTATACCAGTAGTAGAGAATGGACAAAATTCCCGTCTCAGGTATCGGTTCCGATTAGCCTCACTGGTGGAAAACGGTACTATATAGAGATCTTACACAAGGAAGGGACAAGTGATGATAACTTGTCGGTGGGCTGGCAACTTCCCAGCGGCGTATATGAACGCCCTATTCCAGGTCACCGTTTGAGTCCTTATCTTCCTGGTGGAATTCTTCGTGTAGCCCATGGAGAACTTGAAGAAGAAGTAACCGAAACTGGATTTAAACTCTATCCCAATCCTTTTGAGAGCAATTTCACGATTGACCAACCTAATAGTTGGGGTGGTAAGATTGGCGTTACATTCTTCGATCAGTTAGGCAAAATTCATTATCAAGGTGAATACATAACTAAAAATGGCGAAGCCATTCCTGTGGATTTATTCAATCAATCATTGAAACCAGGATTATTTTTTGTCAGAGTAACGACAAGCAACGGCCAGACCAAAACCTTTAAGGTATACAAATTATGATATGACAAAGTGGGCAATAAATTTTGTGTCACTCCATTCTTATCGTATTGAGACTTAACAGTAAATGATTGTTAAAGTCTAAAAGTTAAAAAAAAGCCCTTGGTTTTCCAAGGGCTTTTTTTGTCCAGCCGTCCAACTAGACTTGATACCAGTGAGCATCTCCCCTCACCCAACTCTTCACG
>JAZKGK010000233.1:18199-25153 GCA_040385915.1 Bacteroidota bacterium | reverse complement strand
GCACAAGTAAACCAGCCACTTACTCTTTCTTAGGAGCCTTCTACTTCAACGGTGAATCTTTCTCCTTGGCTAAGTGATTATAAACCATTTTATCCATGAATCCTGGAAACCATTTGTTGAGGAAAACAGTCATTTTTCCCTGCATCGTTAGAATCAAATCCCGTTTCCGGTGAATGGTGGCCCGTAGAATGTGTTGCGCTACTTCTTCCGCAGACATCATCTTGTCTTCCGCACGAACGGTTTCCCCTCCTACAGAACCATCGCCAACCAAAGCTACCTGACGAATATTGGAAGTAGTAAATCCGGGACAGGCCACCAGCACGTGTACGCCTTTGTGTAACATTTCTGTGCGCAAGGCCTCCAGGAATCCCTGCATGGCAAATTTAGAAGCGGAGTAACCACACCTGACGGGCAAGCCACGGTAGCCAGCAATAGAAGATATGCCAACGATAGATCCCTTGGTTTGTAAAAGGTAGGGCAACGCGTATTTGGTGGCGTAAACGGTTCCGTAAAAGTTGGTATCCATTACCTTGCGAATAACCGATAAGTCTGCGTCTTGGAATAATGCCCGCATGGTAATGCCCGCATTGTTTATCAGCACATCAATCTGGCCATACCGAGCAATAGTTTGCTGCATTACTTTCTCATTATCGGCCTCTACGCTTACATCGGCTATCAGGGGCAGGTTATCAATGCCTAAGGCGGTCAAGTCATCAGCCACCAGTTTCAGCGCATCAGCGCGTCTTCCGGTAATCACTATTTTGGCTCCGGCTTTTCCGAAAGCTTCTGCGCACGCTTTTCCTATACCAGAAGAGGCGCCGGTAATAATAACAACTTTGTTTTTCATACTTGACTAAGAAGATGGGCGAATCGTTTTGCTAGTGAGATCCTCAGACGACGCTAATATATTGATTACTTCAGTAAGGAGACGTATCCCTTGTAGGTATAGCGGGTATATTTGATCAGGTAATAATAGCTACCAGTGGGGTAATTATTCCCCGCCCAGCGAAAATCCCGGCTATCGGATTGGAAGGTTAGTTTGCCCCATCGGTTATAAACCTCGATGTGCTCAAACTTATCTTTGCAATTATCTTCGGGAAGGTTAGGAATCTGAAAGTAGTCATTTTTGCTATCTCCATTGGGCGTAAAGACGTTAGCTGGCTTAAATGTATACTCTGTTGATAAGTCGTGGATAATAAACTTTACTGATACCGTATCGAAACGGTTAGGCGAGCAGGTCTGGTCTTCAGCAAAAAAGTCTACCATGTATTCAGCTTGGTCACTCTCCTGTAAAGCCCCACAATCAGGTTCCCAGGAAAAAGGTGAAACGACTCTTGCCACACCCACTTTGTCATTGAATTGCATGCCTAGCGCTGCCATATCAAATCCGCGTCCTCGGCCCGTTAAATTGATCGCATTGGAGTCAAGATCTTCGGCAATCACATCAAAAACGATCGCATGGCCGAGCGGAATCGGGAAAAGAGAGTCGGCCTGTGTTTTACCGATATAAAAATCTACCGTATTATCAGGCAAGTCCGTGCGAATGGTAGGAGCCCGGTTAGCCTTTTGGAGGTTATATAACTGAACTGTAATAGTATCCTTGTGCTCCTGAATACATCGCTTATCTTTTACAATAAAATCAATTGTATAAGAAGGCTGGTTAGCGGCTCCACAAGGGGGATTCCAGACAAAAGGCGTTTGTATGGAACCAACGGCTGAGCCATTAGTAAATTGCATACCTTCTGCTTGTAAATCAAATCCTCTGCCTATCGCTTCCAGGGTAATACTGTCGCCATCTATGTCATTGGCAATCACCATAAACCGCACCGAGGTGGTATCTAATACAGTAGCGGTATTCTGGGGCAAATTGGTGCTTACTGTTGGCTTCCGGTTGGGTTTAGGCTCGAAAAGAATTTTCACCAGCAAGGTATCTGATTTGGGAGCCGGACAACCTTGATCAAGCGCGATTACTTGAAAAAGCAAGGGCTTGTTGTCACTGGTTTCTGCGCAATTAGTCCAGCAGAGCTTGGTTCGTAGTGTGTCGGTCGGGCCATTTATTACGCCAAAAGTAGGGCTAAGACTCACCAACCCATTGTTTACAAAATTAACTGGCCGAAGAGACAAATTAAGATTGGATTGCCTATCTCTATCGGCAAACAGCAAGTCAAAACAACGCTTATCATCTGACTTAATCACCAAAGTGTCCTTAGAAGAGTAAAACTTGCTTTTGCCTACTTCGCGCATTTTCACAGAGGGTGCGGTATTTTTAGGGCAATCCAGCGCCATTAATTGAAAGTCGCGGCGCACCACACCAATGCGTACATTATTGCGGTATTCTTCGCACATCACCGAAAAAACGTAGAGGCCACTGCGATTGGCCGTCACTGTAAGCCGCCCTGATGTCGGATCAACACGCAAAGGTTGAGGGCCAGGAATGATGTGAGCGTTGTCGATACTCGGTGCCCACTTAACCAAAGGATAATTAGAACTGCCCTTATTCCCAGGAATAGGATAAGTAGTAGAGCTGTAGCCAGCATAGGGCGTAACCAGTGAATAACGGAGTTCATCCCCATCAGGATCTATTGCGCCAAACTCGAACACAAAGGGATCGTTCAGGCATATATAATCGCCCTTGGGATTACTAAATGAAGGAGAAGAATTGATAAACTGAACGCCATTACGCACTACAGCAGGAAATTCCAGGTAGAAAGTATTTCCTACACTACCTGGAATCAGAATATTAGTAATGGTGCCATTGCGGCAGCACCGCTCCCATACTACGTAATATCCCCCTGGGTCTGAATAATTAGGAGCTTCTAAGGTTAATATCTGACCGTAGAGAATCAACTTGGTTCTTACCTTGGCACTGGTACAAACAGGGTTGGTATAATTTATTTCCTCACTACCAATTTTGGGCAAAACAATGTCAGTAACAAATTGATTATCCTTTTTTCGGAAAATAGTAGCTATAATGTTAGCATCTTCTGCTTCAGGGTTACCATTGATCAAGTCAAAATAGAGATTTAACGTAAGCAGATAACTGTCCTTTTGATTAAGCTTGGTCAACTCAAATTCTCCTCCCACGATATGTGTTGCCCAAGCTAGGGGAGAAATGCCAAGCAAGACAAGCAACAATCCCGTAAAGTATATTTTTTTCATCTGATTTAATAGGGTGACTAAAAAGCCCTTAGCTGAATTGAGGCATTGGCAAATGCAGAGACAAGGTACGTAAAACTTACTCTAAAAAGAATAGCTTTGCAGTAAATCTATGAGAAAGAACAAGCAAAAACGGTCAGGCGACGTGCAACTGACGCTGGAGAGCATTCGTATTGAGGACATTGCCGCTGAAGGTAAATGCATCGCACGCCACGAAGGGGCGGTTATTTTTGTGGAAGGAGCCGTTGCCCCCGGCGATATAGTAGACCTACAGGTGCTTCGAAAGAAAAAGAATTTTATGGAGGCCGTAGCCATCCATATCCACGAAGCTTCGCCCCTGCGCACCGAACCGTTTTGTGAGCATTTTGGGATTTGTGGCGGCTGCAAATGGCAGCATATTACCTACGAGACGCAGTTGGCATATAAGTATCAACAGGTAATTGATAACCTGGAACGCATTGCTAAAGTGGCTCTTCCAACCATCAGCCCGATTCTGCCTTCTACCCAAACCCAGTATTACCGCAATAAACTGGAATTCACCTTTTCGCCTAACGGCTGGCTTACGTCCGACGAAATTCAGTCTGGGGAGGCGTTCGAACGGAGGGCATTAGGCTTCCACATTCCCCGGCGATTTGATAAAATATTAGACATCAAGCATTGCTACCTGCAAGCCGAGCCATCCAATGCTATTCGACTGGCAGTGAAGCAGTACGCTTTGCAAAACAACCTGACTTTCTTCAACAACGTAAAGTTCGAGGGCTTTTTGCGTAACCTGATCATCCGGACAACCAGCACGGGAGAACTGATGGTAATTGTACAGGTTTACTATGAAGACTGGGAAGCGGCAGAAAAGCTACTTGTTCACTTGCGCGATACATTCCCCCAAATAACCTCCTTGCAGTACGTGGTTAATGGCAAAGGCAATGACACTTTCCATGACCTGAATGTGATTACCTTCCACGGTAAGCCTTATATTACTGAGCAAATGGAGGGTTTGCAGTTCAGAATCGGCCCTAAATCTTTTTATCAGACCAATGCAGTGCAGGCGTATGAGCTATACAAAATAGCCCGTGATTATGCCGCTATTCAGCCCAATGAAACGGTATACGATCTGTATACGGGCACTGGTACTATTGCCAACTTTGTAGCGAAACAAGCCAAAAAAGTAGTAGGGCTGGAGTATGTGCCCATGGCCATTGAAGATGCGAAAGAAAATTCCGCTGTCAATGGAATCACAAATACGGTCTTCTTTGCTGGCGACATTAAAAATCTATTAACAGAGGCTTTTTTGCAGGAAAATGGGCGGCCTGAGGTGGTCATTACCGATCCGCCCAGGGCTGGAATGGATGTCGCAGTTACGCAGATGCTATTACAGGCGGCTCCTCAACGGATTGTGTACATAAGCTGCAATCCGGCTACGCAAGCCCGCGACCTAGCCCTATTGGATGAAAAATACGAATTGAAAGCGGTGCAGCCAGTAGATATGTTTCCGCACACGTACCACGTGGAGAACGTGGTATTATTGACAAGAAGAATGCTGTGATGGGCAGATGCAAGAATGGGTGGATGAGTAGATTACCACATTCGGGAATGGGAAAAAGCAGAGTTGCCAAAGGAAGAGCTACCCCAGCGAGAACCGCCGAAGCCGTTGTTGTAGTAGGGAGTGTTTCCATTAGAAAACTGGGCTCCGATGCCAAAGGAGAAATGCTCGCTTACTTTATATTCAGCATAGATTGAACCGCCTTTGCTATTGAAATGAGTGAGTGAACTATTCATTTCACGTGGGTATCCCGTCGGTGATTGGTTGAAGCGGCTGGTTTCGTAAAAGGAAGTGCCAGTAATTACTAATCGCTCACTGGCTTGATATTGGCCTTGCAAAAAAAGAAAGGTGCTTTGCTGAGGAATGAAAGCGGTATTGCGGGAGTCGCCATAGGTATGGTTAAAACCGGCCAGGCTGCTATTTACTATCGAAGCTCCGGCATTGATACGCCAACGTGGACTAACGCGGTAGCTAAGATAAGGAGACACAAAAGTGCTTAAGGAAGCGCCACCGCGGAAATTTGTACTCACACTCGTACCTATCTGCATGCCAAAATGAACCTTTTGCGGAGCTATTTTCTGGCTAACCGCCGAATCAGGCTTAGCGTAATAGGTATTCTGTTGGTTGCTTTGGGCAAAGCTATGGAAAGAGGAAAGTGCCAGAACAGCTATGAAAAGGATACGTAGTTTCATAAAACACAAAATTTAACCTAAAAATAGAGAATACTGCCGGATTTCCCAAGGAACGAATCGGCTTTTATCTTCTACCTTTGGGTACAGCATTCATAACTATTTTACTAATCTCCCTTATAAATGATGACTTTTGCCGTGCTTTTTGATATGGACGGGGTAATTGTAGACAGCAACCCGTACCACAAGCTCGCTTTCCAGGCCTTTCTGAAGCAATATAATATTTCCCTTACTGACGACGAACTGAAAATCCACGTGTACGGGCGGACAAACCAGGAAGGCATGCCATTTATCTTCCAAAGGGAGCTATCAAGTGAGGAATTACTGGAACGCGCTAACGAGAAAGAGGCCATGTTCCGCGATATTTATCAAACGGACATCGCACCAGTAAATGGATTAATTCCTTTTCTACAACGACTGCGAACACATCACATACCAACGGCTGTCGGTACTGCTGCCCCAACAGCAAACCTCAATTTTATTCTGGATGCCCTGGATATTAGGCCATATTTTGATGCATTGCTAGATTCTAGTTACGTTACTCGTGGCAAACCAGATCCGGAGATTTACCTGAAAGCGGCTGCCAAACTCGGTGTGGAACCAGCCAACTGCATCGTCATAGAAGATTCCCTGGCAGGAGTGTTGGCAGGCTTGAATGCTGGAATGAAAGTGATTGGCATTACCACTACCCACACGGCAGAGGAGTTGAGCAATACCCATCTGATTATTACCGATTTTATGGGATTAACCCTAGAAAAGCTTGAAGCGCTTTTTAAGTAGATAAGAATTACACAAATTTATGGTCCATACTTATGCAGAATGATTGGCTGGCAATAGCGAAAAGAATTCAGGCCATTGCGCAGGCGGGCTTAACCTACGCTGAAAATGGCTACGACCAGGAGCGATACGCCGAACTACAGAACATTAGCCTGGACATTCTGCACCACCTCACCGACGAGCCGGTGGAAAAGATACGGGCACTTTTCACCAATGAAATTGGCTACCAAACACCCAAAGTAGACGTGCGAGGAGTCGTTTTTGAGGAGGGGAAAATCCTGATGGTGCGCGAGAAAATTGACGGTTGCTGGTCGTTGCCAGGCGGTTGGGCTGATGTAGGTTATACGCCCAAAGAAGTGGCTGTGAAGGAAGTATGGGAAGAGTCGGGCCTGGTGGTAGAAGCAGTGCGACTGTTGGCAGTGCTAGATAAAAAATGTCACCAGCATCCACCTACGCCCTATTATTCGTACAAGATTTTTATTCTTTGCCAGGTAGTAGGCGGAGCGTTGGCGCAAGGCCTGGAAACCAGCGAAGTGGGGTATTTTGAAGAAACGCATTTGCCCGAACTTTCCCTGGACAGAATTACCGAACCGCAAATCAAGCTGATGTTCGACATGCATAGAAACCCTTCCCTAGCAGTAGTCTGCGATTGATGGTTAATCTTTATTAAGATAGCTGTTAGGAATTAGCTGTTAGGAATTAGCCTTCTTATCAGTCTATTACAAGGTAACTAATACAAACTAATTCTGATTCAGTACTTATTGTTAATTGTTAATTGTTAATTGTTAATTG
>JAZKGK010000233.1:0-18099 GCA_040385915.1 Bacteroidota bacterium | reverse complement strand
ATTGTTAATTGTTAATTGTTAATTGTTAATTGCTTAATTGTTAATTGTTTCCCCCTTGGATCAGCGCGATTTCACGAAAGAATTTCGATTTATTACCTCCCGAAGTGGTGGAGCAGGCGGACAAAACGTGAACAAAGTTTCGTCGAAAGTAGAACTACGTTTCCACGTAGATAGCTCTGAACTGCTGACCGAAGAGGAGAAGGCTTTGGTTCGCGAAAAACTGGCTAATCATATTACCCAGGAAGGGATTTTGCAGATTGTTTCGCAGGAAGATCGCAGCCAATTGCTCAATAAAGAAAAGGCCGTAAAGAAATTTTACCGTTTACTAAAAACCGCTTTTGCAAAGCCCAAACCGCGAAAAGCCACCAAACCTTCTGCCTCTTCAGTGCAAAAAAGATTGACAGAAAAGAAAAAAGAAGGAGAGAAAAAAGTATCCCGTCGCACAGTTGCCAATCGGCAGCGAAATAATTTTGATGAAGAAGGATAAAGCCGGAATTTATGGCTCTATTTTTAAGTTACCCAATCAGGAAAAAAAGTATCTATCGGTAACTGCTACCTGGTTAAATCCGTGCTGGCGGTAGACTTAGAATCCTTACTTAGTACCATCTATTCAAATTGCGGGAGCTTATGAAAAACACCATCCGATTAAGCGGATTTTTACAACGCCACTTAATACAACCCATTCTTAGTTTTCTTAGTCAAGGTGTTACTCCCCAAAAATTATCCCTTACCATAGCATTAGGCGTTATCATTGGCATGTTGCCCATTTTTGGCATCGCTTCACTGATTTGTGCCTTCCTGGCCTTTAGTTTACGGCTCAATATGGCTGCTATTCAACTGACCCATTATGCGGCTACACCTTTGCAGGTATTATTGCTGGTTCCATTTATTCGCATTGGTGGCCTTTTTTTCAATCAACCACCGCTGAACTTTTCGTTTAGTCAGCTATATGAAATGTTTACTAATGACGTATTGGCTACTTTTCAGAACTTGTGGTTTACTTTCCTGCTTGGTTTCATGGGTTGGTTAATGGTAAGCATCCCAGTGGCTTTTCTCCTCTACTTTCTCACGTTGCCAGTTTTTAAAAAACTCAGTGCCGGACAACTCACTCCACCAGCAGAAGCTTGATTTGAGTTAATGAGTTTACAGTCGAGCGTGTATGAGTAAGCAAGAAAACCTGCTCACCCACTTAGTATATTTCCACAATCTGGTGCATCTTATCCCGAAAAGGAAAAGCATCGCCCTGTTTTTTACCGTACATTGCCTTAAACAATGGCGTAGACGTAGAAATAGCGAAATAACTCTTGCCTTGTAGTTTTACTTCTCCCAGGCTGATCGAAATGAAAAAACGCTGGCTTTCAGTCACTACTACAGAACCCAGCGTGACGGATTCACATTCCCGATTCACATCCATTTTTTGAAGCACCAACAGCCCGGAAAGATTTTCCTGTAATTGCTTAGCGTGCATATTTCGGTCAAGCTGGCATTGTTCCCGAAACGATTCAAATCTATCCTCCATCGTTCCTTTTTCAGCATTAGCACTTTCCTGCGCTTGTTCCATAGCCGCCTTAGACATATCAGCCAGCCGCTGCTGAAGTTCAAGGCAGGCAGTTCTCAAATTCTTTTTTGTTTTTATATGCTTATTGATTGCCTTCATGGCAGTAAAATTAGGGAAAAGATATTATTCTAATAAAAGCTTGTAGTAATTGAATGCACAAATCAATGGCTAAAAGCAACAAAAATGGGTTTGTCATTATTGAAATCCATTTGGTTGCAATCTGTTTCGTACCTTTGGCCGCCTAATTCAATGCGTGATGGCTCATTTTGAAGCTCATAAAAAAAGGCTGATTTTAATTTCTATAGCAATGAGTGTCGTGCTGATGCTCATGAAATTTGCAGCCTATTTCATTACTCAATCCAATGCTATCCTAACTGATGCCCTTGAGTCGATCATCAACGTGATTGCGGCAACGTTTGCTTTTTATAGCATCCATTTATCGGCTCAGCCAAAGGATATCAATCATCCATACGGCCATGGAAAAATTGAATTCTTTTCAGCCGGATTTGAAGGTGCGCTGATTATATTTGCAGGACTTTTCATTATTTACCAGTCGGTAGCTAACTTATTGCATCCGGCTCAGGTACATTCGCTTTCAGTTGGGCTAGCTTTTGTCACCATCACGGCGCTAGTCAATGCGGGCTTGGGTTGGTACCTAAGTCGAGAGGGCAACCGAATGGACTCCATCACGTTAATAGCCGATGGAAAACACCTCATCTCTGATAGTGTGAGCAGTTTAGTTTTGGCAGCTGGTATTACTGTCATGTATTTTACTGACTTTTACCTGCTTGATAGCCTGCTGTCGCTGGGTTTTGCCTTGGTGATCCTTTACAACGGTTATACCCTCATTCGGAAATCGGTAGCTGGCTTGATGGATGAAGTGGATATGCCCACGCTGAGCAAAGTGGTAGAGGTATTGAAGGCCAATAAGAAAGCTGGCTGGATAGATATCCATAACCTACGGGTGCAAAAGTACGGAGCTGATTTGCACATTGATTGCCACCTGACAATGCCGTATTATTGGAACCTGCAACAGGTGCATGATGAGGTACACGCATTAGAAGATGCACTGAAACACGCTTTTGCCAGCAGCGTAGAAGTGTTTGTTCATTCCGACCCTTGTCTGCCAGAATGCTGCCAATACTGCAAAGTGGCCAATTGTTCCGTGCGGACAGAGCCTTGCCAGGAAGAAGTGCAATGGGATCTTAAAAATTTATCTACCAATCAGAAACACTTTGTAAATTAGTTTTAAAAGGATTTTTTTTTAAAATGTTGTATAATTGGAGCAGATTTAAATAATTTTGAAACTTAATGAAAATCGGTTTGTAGACTGATCTCTATCAACTTTTCTTCGGCGTTTTTTTATTATACAGAAAACTATAGCACCAACGCATAGATTCACGTCACACCTATTATTTTTAACCGAAACAAACATAAATTTCTCTGTAGAATGAATACCGAAAATGTATCAAATTCCCATTCGTGTGTAGGTGTGTCTGAGCATTCGCATGAAAGTATGCAGGCTATAGCTCATGCCAACCGGATTCTCACACCCGGTTTCTCCAACTCCCTTTCCATCGTCGCTGACTTCCCTATTGGAGATGAAGATGACCTGGACGATGATGACGATTTTGAAGATGACGATCTGGAAGATGACGATCTGGATGAAGATGCCTTTGATGAAGAGGAAGTCGATGACCTTGGCTATATGGAAGATATAGATGAGAAAGAATTTGAAGAGCCTTTTTACGAAGAAGATTTTGAAGAAGATTTGGAAGAAGATGTAGACCTTGATGACGAATTATAGTAAGTAGCGATTAGGTAATTAGCCTTTATATTGCTTAAGTCCAGCAAGGCTTTCCTCAACTGATTCTACCTTCTTACTGATATAAGATAAACAAAAAACGGAGCGTTAGTATCGCTCCGTTTTTTGTTTATCCTGTCACTAGTTTATTGTAATACCTGACAAGCAATTCCCTAAAAGCTAACACCTGGTTATAATGATATGCGCCGCTTGCCAATCGAATGCACAACGCCACCATTTTCTCCCGTTTCGTCTGAATCTTATCTTCTCCCCTAATGATACTTCCCGTATCTATGTCGATAATGTCGGACAGGCGCTGTTTAGTTGAAACGTTTGTCCTTCCAATGCTACTACCTCGCCTGCCCTTAAATCGGCTAGGGCTACAATCATATCGCCAGAAGGATGAATTTTTAGTAGTGGACCGTTTGCCATGTCAAAATAGATATTGTACTTTGGAATATTCGTGTGCAGCCGACACCACGGTTTGTGTCTTTGCATTTTGCCTTTACCCTACTTTCATCCAAACATGCATTCTCAAACTACTACAGCTTATGAAACCACTTTTTTCTGAAGAGAAGGCCTCCCGGCGTTCGTTTTTGCGGGGTCTAGGCACGGTCGCGCTGGCAACTCCAGCCTTATCCTGGTTATCAGAATCGACTGCTTGGGCGCAGGGGATTAAACCATTGAATATTGCCTTGGTGGGCTTGGGAGGGTATGCTGCCAATCAATTGGCTCCGGCGTTACAACAAACTAAGCTTTGCCGTTTGGCTGGTATTGTAACGGGTACGCCTGCCAAAGCCGTAGAGTGGGAAAAGAAATACAGCCTTCCAAAAAAGAATATTTACGACTATAAAACTTTTGACCGCATTGCCGATAATCCCGACATCGACATTGTATACATTGTATTGCCTAATGCCATGCACGCGGAATATACCATCCGGGCGCTGCAAGCGGGTAAGCACGTAATCTGTGAAAAACCCATGGCCATTTCGGTAAAAGAATGCCAGCAGATGATTGATGCCGCCAAAAAGGCGAATCGGCAGTTGGCGATTGGTTATCGGCTGCATTCTACGCCACAACACCAGGAAATTATGCGGTTTGCCCGGGAGAAACCTTTCGGAAAGATAAAGATTATTGAAACCAGCGATGGTTTCCGTTTAGGTGATCCCAACCAATGGCGAGTCAAAAAAGCCTTGTCTGGTGGCGGAGCGATGATGGACATTGGCATTTATGCACTGAATGCCAGCCGATACGTAACGGGCGAAGAACCCATCTCTGTGTTTGCGCAGGAATTCAAAACCGACCCGGTGAAGTTTAAGGAAGTAGACGAAACGATTTTATGGCAGTTGAAATTTCCTAGCGGTGCAGTAGCTAATTCTACGGGTAGTTATGCCGCTGGCCTAGAACGTTTGTACGCTACCTGTGAAGATGGCTGGTATGAAATGGGGCCTTGCTATGGCTATGGACCCATTAAAGGGCGCACGAGCAAAGGAGAAATGAATTTTCCGCAGGTAAACCACCAGGCTGCCCAAATGGATGAGTTCGCTCAGTGCGTACTGCAAAACAAACCCACCCGCGTGCCTGGCGAAGAAGGAATGAAGGATTTGAAGGTGATCGAAGGAATCTACCGCTCGATTGATACGGGAAAAGTGGTGTCATTGGCGTAATGAATTACGGTTACGTTACGAATCCTCCAAGGGTTTGGAACCCTTGGAGGGTTTATAATCACCCAAAGCTATGGGCGCATTTCCCTTAAATTTCTCCATTATGACACCAGGACGGGAATCAATATCTTCGGCACGGAGTACCTTTCCTAAGGTTAACCAGAGGATTTTCATATCAACGATAAACGAAAGATTATCTACGTACCAAAGGTCGTGGTCAAAGCGCTGAGGCCAGGAAACGGCATTGCGTCCGTGTACTTGCGCCCAACCCGTCAGGCCCGGTTTTACCCAATGACGCCGGGCTTGTTCAGGGTTGTATAAAGGCAGGTATTCCATCAATAAAGGGCGCGGACCAACCAGACTCAATTCCCCTTTCAGCACATTCATCAATTGCGGCAGCTCGTCCAGTGACGTTTTGCGCAGCCATTTCCCCAGCCTGGTTAAGCGATGGCTGTCGGGCAATAAGTTGCCTGCGGTATCGCGTCGGTCGGTCATCGTCCTGAATTTGATAACTAGCAAGGGTTTGCCCAGATAGCCAGGACGTTGCTGTACAAAAAACACTTTGCCGCCATTGGCAAAAGCCAGCATCACCGCTATCGGCACTGTGACTGCCGCCGTAAGTACGACTAGCAAGGCAGCAGCGCCGAAGTCAAAAACACGTTTCAGATAGCGTACATACACGATAAAAAAGACGTAAAGTATATTTCCTACAGTGGGTCAACTATAAGGAAGGCTTCGCTTGGAGCGAAGCCTTCCTTTCGGAGATTTAATTCAACACATCCGCACATCAACCAATCAGCACATCAATTATTGTTTAGCCCGATAATACAGCGTAGAGCAGTTTTCGGGCTTCAAAATACGATTTGCCATAATTAGCAGCTTATCAGAAGTGACAGCCTGTATTCTCGCTGATTCCTGGTTTACTAAATCAGGATCGCCTAAGGTAGCGGCGTGCGCCAGGTTCATCGCCCGGTTGAGCAATTCCATCTCCGAAAAAGCCAGCGTAGATTCAGCCTGGTTTTTTACTTTGAGCAGTTCCGTATCAGCTATTGGCTTTTGTCTCAATTCTTCTACGATTTCTGCCACTGCCCGATCACCTTCCTCGATACTTACCCCTTTGGACAGATTGCCCTGAATAACGAGCAAGCCCGGTTCGTCAGAACCCATGAGGTATGCACTAATATTGCTGAACATATTGGTTTCCTTCACCAGCTTCTCGTACAAACGCGAAGACTTGCTCCGACCCAAAATGTCGCCCAGTAAGTCGGCAGTAAAATAGCCTTCCGCATAACGGGCGGGCATGTGGTAAGTTTTGAATAGCGCGTCTAGTGGCACGTCGGCTTCTACTTCCAGGAAGCGAGCCGCTAGTTGCTCGGGTTCTTTGGGTAGGTTGCGTACGTAATCCGCACCTGCCGGAATAGGGCCGAACCACTTTTGGGACAATTGTTTTACCTGCTCCAACGTCACGTTGCCAGCCACCACCATAACGGCATTGTTAGGTAAATAATATTTATAGAAAAATGCTCTTACGTCATCCAACGTAGCGTCCTCAATGTGCGAAATTTCTTTGCCGATGGTAGCCCAGCGGTAGGGATGTACCTGATACGCCAATGGTCGTAATTTTAACCATACATCGCCATAAGGCTGGTTGAGGTAGCGCTGCTTGAATTCTTCTACCACCACATTTTGCTGCACTTCCAGCACTTTCGGATCGAAAGACAAGCTTAGCATACGGTCAGATTCCAGCCAGAAGGCCGTTTCCAGGTTTACTGCTGGCAGGGTAATGTAGTAGTTGGTGATGTCAGGCGAAGTGAAGGCATTGTTTTCGCCACCTACCTTCTGCAAAGGTTCGTCGTAAGCAGGAATGTTGCGGGAACCACCAAACATCAAGTGCTCGAACAAGTGCGCAAAGCCAGTTTTGCTCTCGTCCTCGTCGCGCGAGCCTACATTATACAATATATTGAGTGCAGCAATAGGAGTGGCGTGGTCTTCGTGTACATAAACCTTAAGGCCATTATCCAAAATAAAATGTTGATGCTTGATCATTTGGTGACGTTAGACAGAAATTACAAAAGTAGGAATAACCATGGACTTGAAGAGGCTGGCAAACAAAATCGGCCAAATTAAGCACTAAAAGAGTATTTACAAGCCCAGACAGTAATTTTCTGGTTAATGATATTTACCACAAGGTTTTCCGAATACCGTTGCTATCTTTGCCAGAAGTCAAATCAGTTATTAATGAAAAACAAATTAATTTGTCTGGCTATTTGTCTGCTTATTATTGGAATAGGAAAGACAATGGCACAGCAAGGAACATCCTCTGAGATTCTAGCTGATTCCGTTCTCTTACATTTCCAACATACCGAAAATGAGCTCAGAAAGCAGATCTCTTTTTTTGAAATTATTCGAAAATCTAATCGAAAAACGCTAGTAAAGGGCTTTATCAAAGATCGTAACAATAGTAGCCAGGTTATTTTCAGCGAAAAGATTAAATCTTTTAAATCAGGTGCTATTCTACGAATTGTGAAGTATACCCTCCTCGATAAATTCAACCTGAATTCTAAAGTAGTGTATATGAATGGAAGAATTGTATACGCCATCGAATATGGTAGACCTCCTGCCAAGATAAAAAGAGCAGTAAATAATCGGTATTTATAAATACAACATCAAATAATTTCCTCCGTGAACAAAAAAGTTATCCTCATTATTATGGACGGCTGGGGCATTGCCACCAATCCTAAAGTGTCAGCCATTGACCAAGCCAAAACTCCTTTTGTAAATTCTTTGTATACCAAATATCCGCACAGCAAACTAGAGGCCTCTGGCTTAGCGGTAGGTTTGCCTGCCGGACAAATGGGCAACTCGGAAGTAGGCCATATGAACATCGGCGCTGGGAAGATTGTGTACCAGGATTTGGTGAAAATCAACTTGGCGGTGGAAAAGAATGAACTGGGAAAAGAACAAGCCTTGCGCGATGCTTTTTCTTATGCCAAATGGGGGAAACACAAAGTTCACTTCATCGGTTTGCTGTCTGATGGAGGCGTACACTCCCATATTAACCACCTGAAAGGGCTTTGCACCTTGGCCAAGCAACAAGGCGTAAAAGATGTATTTATCCATGCCTTTACTGATGGCCGCGATACCGATCCTAAGGGCGGACTGGGCTACCTCCGCGATTTGCAGCAACACCTCGATAAAACTACCGGACAAATTGCCAGCGTAACTGGTCGCTACTTTGCGATGGATCGCGACAACCGTTGGGAACGCGTAAAACTGGCCTATGATGCCATGGTAAAAGGGCACGGATTTATGACACGCGATATCGAAGCTGCCATCGAAGGGTCGTACCGTACCAACGTAACGGATGAGTTTATCACACCCATTATCAAAATTACGCCCAATGGAGAACCCATCGCAGTAATAGAGGAAGGTGATGTCGTGCTGTGTTTCAACTTCCGCACTGACCGGGGTCGCGAAATAACCCAAGCCCTTACGCAACGTGACTTCCCTGAGCAGGAGATGAAAAAACTCAACCTCTATTACGTCACTATGACAAATTACGACGATTCTTTCGAGAATGTTAAAGTGATGTATGACAAAGATAATCTGACAAATACCTTGGGCGAGGTGTTGGAAAAGAATAAGAAGAAGCAAATCCGTATTGCTGAAACCGAAAAATATCCGCACGTGACTTTCTTCTTCTCAGGTGGTAGGGAGAAAGAATTTGAAGGAGAAACCCGCCTCATGTGCCCTTCACCCAAAGTGGCTACCTACGATTTGAAGCCCGAAATGAGTGCGTATGAACTGCGGGATGCCATTATTCCAGAATTGAAGAAAAAAGAAGTCGACTTCGTTTGCCTCAACTTTGCCAATGCCGATATGGTAGGGCACACGGGTATCTTTGAGGCCGCTGTAAAGGCTTGCGAAACAGTAGATGCTTGTACCCAAGGCGTGGTAGAAGCGGCCCTGGAAAATGGCTATACCGCTATTATCATTGCTGACCACGGCAACTCAGATTATATGGTAAACGAAGATGGTACGCCCAATACAGCCCACACTACCAACCTGGTTCCCTGCATTCTGGTAGATAAAGACACGGCTGGAATAACGCTCAAGGATGGCAAATTAGGCGATTTGGCTCCTACGATTCTCAAGATAATGGGTCTTAAGAAGCCCAAGGAAATGACTGGCGAAAGCTTGTTATAAGCAGGTATTAGAATAATAAATTGAATGTCATCCTGAACGGAGTGAAGGAACGTGTTATTTGTTTAGTTGAAACCCCATAACAAGTTCCTTCACTCCGTTCAGGATGACATTTTCTATTATATAGTAGCAAATAATCCAGTTGGCATAAAGACGGCACTTAAAAAACAACATTAACTCTTGTTAAGGTTTCTTCATGAAAATAAACCCTATAATTATATTGTTGCTTCTCGGCTTGGTTGCTTGCGCACCAGAAGAAAAACAACCAGCCCTTAATCAGTATTTTGATCTAGACACCTTTGTCAAAAAGCAAATTGCCCAATTGAATTCATTGCATCCGGTAGTAGAAAAAAAGGTATCGGCTGGCCAACAAGAGGAAACTAAGCAACTGACTGCAATTAATTGGGGAAAGGAACTCGACCTGTTTCTGCAAGCAGACCTGAACAAATCGGCCTACCGGAACAGCTACCTGATTGAGAAGCCGACTGCCCGGTCGTTCATTTACCGTGCTAAGCCAGGGGAAGACATACCCGTAAAATACCTAAAAATAGAACTAGACTCGTTGGAAGGTAGGCTGGAAAATGTGGAGGCGGTTATCACCAGTGAGAATTATCTGTATCATTCCGAAAAGAAGCTAAGCTTGCATTGTGCGTTAGATACGCAAGGCCAATGGCTCGTTAACCAGTACCATGTGAGCGGCTTCCAACGCCTGGCCTTCTTCGCCAAAAAGCCCTTCGATGTGCAGGGAAAGGTTTTTTTTTAAGTAAATGAGTATAGAGTTTAAACTTTTTACTTTTTACTCTAAACTTCCTTTAATAATCGCCACCAGCGCCGCCACCGCCGAAGCTGCCGCCGCCAAAACCGCCGAACCCGCCTCCACTGCCGCCACCAAAGCCCGATCCGCTGGAGCTGCCGCCACTACCAAAGGTATTGAATGGAAAGAAAATGGGTATTAGTCCTCCTCCAGAGCGATGGCCTCCTCCCCGATTGTTGCGCCGGAAAAAGAAAATAACTAAGACGATAATTCCAATGATTAGGAAAACAGGCATTCCCTGACCTCCACCATCGGTATTTCTTGGCTCAGCCTTGTATTCTCCCCGTGCCTGTTTAATTAAAGCAGTGGTGGCTTCATCCAAACCCTGGTAATAGGTTCCATTTTTAAAATTGGCGCCTAAATACTCGTCTCCAATGCGATTAGCTAATCCATCAGGAATGGCTCCTTCCAACCCATAACCCGTAGCAATAAAGTATTTCCGATCTTTAGGCGACCATACAATGAGTAGCCCGTTATTCTTACCCTTTTGTCCAATTCCCCATTTTCTTCCCAGGGCAAAACTATACTCACTAATGGCGTTTCCATTCAATGTCTCGACTATAGCGATAGTCATTTGGGTAGAAGTAGAGTCATTGTAAGCGACGAGTTTACTCTCCAAAGCAGCTTCCTCATTGGGTTGAAGCATATTGGCAAAGTCGTTGACCAATCGGGGCGGATTGGGTGCATCAGGGACGTCTTGGGCAATAACAGCAAAGGAAAATAAGCAACAAAACAGAAGAATATAGTTTTTCATAATTGGGAAGTAGGTATTAGTCAATGATTTATTTAGCTAACGGCTAATTACTAATGCCTAACAACTTATATTTTACAAATTAGCTACCGAAGGAAATATCATCGGATAGCTCGTTCGTATCATCCTGAAAATAAGGAAAATGGTTTTTCAATTGTTCACCCGCCAGCCGAATGCCTTCGCATAAACCACCAGTCAAATCGCCCTGCTTAAACCTGGCTCGCATGGTATCTTTGGTATATTCCCAGAAGTTATCGGGCACCACTGAATGAATGCCCTTATCGCCGAGAATGGCAAACTTGCGGTCTTCGATGGAAAGGTAAACTAAGACCCCATTTTTCAAAGCCGTTTGATCCAGGTTGAGCAATGCAAACACTTCCTTTGCCCTTTCTAAGGCATCCGGCTGAGGGCAGCGCTGCTCTATATGCACTTTAATTTCACCCGAAGTCTGTTTCTCGGCCTGTCTGATGGCTTCAACAATCTGGTCTTTCTGGGCCTGGGTAAAAAAATCCTGTGATTGTGAACTCATACATTCATGTACTTATAAAAAGTATAAACTCATTAGAAGGTTACCTTTGGTGCATTTTCAGATCCGGCGGCGGACTGGAAGTACCCTTTTACTGAAAATCCGTATAAGCCCGCTAGCATATTGTTGGGAAAGCGGCGAATGTATTGATTAAAATCCTTTACCGACTCATTAAAGTCTTTCCGCGCCACGGCAATACGATTTTCCGTTCCTTCCAGTTGCGCCTGCAAATCAAGGAAGTTTTGATTGGCTTTTAAGTTTGGATATTGCTCGGCTACTACCAGCAATCGGCTCAAGCTGCTACTGAGTTGATCTTGAGCAGCCTGAAATTGCTTAATTTTCTCAGGTGTCAAACTACTGGCATCAATGTTAACCGAAGTAGCTTTGGCACGGGCTTCGATTACTTGCGTCAGCGTGCTTTTCTCAAAATCGGCATAGCCTTTTACTGTACTGACCAGGTTAGGAATTAAATCAGCGCGGCGTTGGTATTGGGTTTCTACCTGCGCCCATTGGCTGGAAACGCCTTCTTCTTTGGTTACCATTTCATTTTGCCTACCTACAAAAAACGAATACAAAATGATAACCAGAACGACAACAATGCCTATTGTAATGAGCAGACCTTTTTTCATGAGGTGGGTATAATAAGAGTTTAGAGTAAGGAAAAATGCCGGAATCGTTGATTCAGAAATTAGTCGGCTTGCGCTGACTTTTTTATTCTCAGTGTCATCACTTAAATTAACAACAATACAGACAAATGATTATAAAGTCGTTAGTCGTTTACGCTAAGTTATCAATCAAGTTGGAAAAGTGAGAAAATATTTTGAATAACTACCCATATGATTTCAAATAAGTAGATGATTCGAGAATGGAATGCATTGTTTGTTAACTACTTTTCCAAAACATATTTTGCCGTTAGTAAGTATAATACGACGAAACTAAATACATACACCTTCTAAATATTTATACCCATGCGTTGGCTAGGCAGAGAACAAAGTGGCAATGTGGAAGACCGAAGAGGTGGCAGTGGATTGGCTATAGGGGGAGGAATCGGTGGAATCATTGTGGTGATTCTAGGGCTACTCTTTGGAAACGGCAATCTTTCCGATGTTATCAATATGGGTAACCAACCGGGAGCGAATTCGGCTGCAAAACCTGGGGAGAATCCAGAAGAAGATAAAAAAGCGCAGTTTGTCTCCGTTGTTCTTAACGATACCGAAGACGTCTGGAATAAGTTATTTCCCGAGCAATTGGGACAACAATACCAGGAGCCAAAGCTGGTGCTTTTTTCGGGCCAGGTGCAGTCCAATTGTGGCGCGGCTAGTGCTGCCTCAGGTCCATTTTACTGCCCGGCAGATGGAAAAGTCTACATTGACCTGAGCTTTTATGATGAGTTGCAAAGCAGGTTTCAGGCTCCCGGCGATTTTGCAATGGCGTATGTCATTGCGCACGAAGTAGGTCACCACGTTCAAAATCAGTTAGGTATCTCGGATAAAGTACAAAGTCAGCGAGGAAGGGTGAGTGAAGCCGAAGCCAATGCCATGTCAGTCCGCCTGGAACTACAGGCCGACTTTTTGGCTGGTGTATGGGCTCACCATGCCCAGCAGACGAAAAATATTTTAGAGGAAGGAGACATTGAAGAGGCCTTGAATGCCGCGAATGCCATTGGTGATGACCGTCTCCAAAAAGAAAGCCAGGGCTACGTAGTGCCCGATGCCTTTACTCACGGAACGTCAGCGCAACGGATGTACTGGTTCAAAAAAGGATTCGAAACCGGAGATATCAAACAGGGCGACACTTTCAACGACCCACATTAATACGTTGGTCGATCCGCCGAAGCGGAGTGTATGAGTTAGCAAGTGTCAGAGTTTAAGATAGGGTGGTTAATGTACTTTCTAGTAGAGTGCGTTAACCATTTTTTATGTTAGAGCATTTCTGACACTCTGACAGACTACAGGCTTTGGAACGGCTTTTGGTCAGAGCCAGGCTTAGGATTGTTAATTGTTTACTGATAACTGTTTATTGTATTTATGGAAGCAACACAAGAGAAAGGTACCATCTCGATTCATACCGAGAATATTTTCCCCATCATCAAGAAGTTCCTGTACTCGGATCACGAGATTTTTTTGCGGGAACTAGTTTCCAATTCTGTGGATGCTACTCAAAAGCTGAAAAGGTTGGCTTCTCTGGGTGAATTCACTGGCGAACTGGGCGAACTGAAAGTCACTGTTTCTTTGAATGAAGAAGAGAAAACCATTACTATCAGCGACCGCGGTATTGGGATGACTGCCGACGAGGTGAAGAAATACATCAACCAGATTGCCTTTTCGGGTGCCTCTGAATTTTTGGAAAAGTACAAGGACAAAGGTGACGAAAAACAAATCATCGGACATTTTGGCTTAGGCTTCTATTCTTCTTTCATGGTGTCCGAGCGTGTAGATATCATCACCAAGTCATTCAGGGATGATACCCAAGCCGTTAAGTGGACTTGCGATGGTAGCACAGAGTTTGAAATTACTCCTGCTGTTCGCGAAGACCGCGGTTCGGATATAGTGCTGCACATTGCCGAAGATTCCAGCGAATTCCTGGACAAGTTTCGACTGAAAGGCATTCTGGAGAAATACTGCAAATTCCTGCCAGTAGACATTGAGTTTGATGGCCAGATTATTAACAATACCCAACCAATCTGGACTAAGTCGCCTTCTGAACTACAGGACGAAGATTACCTGAAGTTCTACAAAGAACTGTATCCTATGTCAGCCGATCCGCTTTTCTGGATTCACCTGAATGTAGACTATCCTTTTAACCTGACAGGTATTTTATACTTTCCCAAAGTAAAAAATGACCTGCAAATGCACCGCGAAAAAATACAGCTATACTCTCGTCAGGTATTCATTACTGATGAAGTAAAAGATGTGGTGCCTGAGTTCCTGATGTTGCTGCACGGCGTAATTGACTCGCCTGATATTCCCCTCAACGTGTCGCGCAGCTTTTTACAAGCCGATGCGAGCGTGAAGAAAATCAACCAATACATTACCAAAAAAGTAGCCGACAAACTGTCTGACATGTTCAAGGCAGATCGGAAGGCTTTTGAGGCCAAATTCGACGATATTGCCCTGTTTGTTAAATACGGGATGATTAGCGAAGACAAGTTTTACGAGAAAGCAAAGGATTTTTGCCTGCTCAAGAACGTAGAGAAGCAATACTACACGTTCGACGAGTACCGCGAACACATTCAGGCCAACCAAACTGACAAAAATGACAACCTGGATATTTTGTACTCAAGCGATCCTGCTAAGCAAGACGTATACATTCAGACAGCCAGAAAACGCAGCTATGACGTCTTGTTATTAGATAGCGTCATCGATAGTCATTTTATCAATACCCTAGAGCGGAAGCTGGAAAAAACCAGTCTGAAGCGCGTAGATGCCGACACGATTGACAAGCTTATCGACAAGGGCATCAATAACGAAAGTGTATTGACGGAGGATGAAAAGACGAAGCTAAAAGAGTTATTTGAGAAAACCCTGAATAACAAAAATCTGCAGATCAATGTAGAATCGCTGCCTGTAGATGAACTGCCTGTAACTATTACCCTACCCGAATTTATGCGCCGCATGAAGGATATGGCGGCTAATGGCGGCGGAGGTATGGCTATGTTTGGCGGAGATTTCCCTATTAGCTATAACGTAGCCATCAATGCGAACCACCATGTCGTGGGTAAAATACTGAAGTCAGAAAGCGAAGACGAAAAGGCCAAACTGGTAAAACAGGCGTATGACCTAGGCTTGTTGTCTCAAAACATGCTTTCTGGTGCTGACCTGACTGCTTTTATTCAGCGTACTGCTGAGTTGAGCCTGTAGTATTTCGTAGAAGAAAGAATTATTTTGCTATTATTGAATGCAAAAGCCACCCGAATAAGGTGGCTTTTGTTTTTGGAATAAATACCTTTAGTTAACCAACCAGGCATTTTGCTCCCGCACAAAGGCCTTTTTATCTTCCCATTTTACTTCCAGCCAAATATCCTTCTTATCAAGCACTTCCAGCCGATGGCCTTTTTGAATTACCTTAACGAGTTTGGCACCCGCTGAAGGGGCACTCATCAGATACGTATTATCCCGCTGAACAATGGCTTTGGATTTATTGCCCGACAAGTTTAGAAATACGAAAGCCCCCGCCAGATAGACCATAAAGCCGAAACCGTGACGGACGGGAATATCCTCTTTACGTAGCTTCTTTATCACAATAACGGAGAATACAAAGGTGCCAAAAGCGATGAGTGCAACAGCGATGTATAAAAAATAGCGTTCATAAAATATCAGGATAAAGTTGATATCATCGTACTGATAGCCATTCAACTGGTTCTTACTGGCCAGTTCATCCATCTTTTTCAGTACTATCTCATTGGGCTTTTGATTATAATACAGGTTAAGATAATACAATGCCTTGGTATAATTCCCCGACCCTTCCTGAATAAAAGCCATTTTGAGCAACATCGCCGGAGAAAATTTACCCGTCTGAGTAAAGACAGATTCGTAAATGGGCAATGCTTCCGTGTATTTCTTTTGTGCGAACAAAGAATCTGCTTTCGTCATCGAGTATTCACCCGCCTGACAGTAAGCAATTTGACAAGAAAACCCGATCAACAATAAGCTAATATAAATATTTTTCAAAACAAGACTTTGCATAATAAAACGAATAACCCTACCTTTGCATCGCAATTAAGGAAAACGCCCCTTATAAAGCAAAAGATTCCGTAGCTCAGTTGGTAGAGCAATACACTTTTAATGTATGGGTCCTGGGTTCGAATCCCAGCGGGATCACTGGAAAGCCTCTCTATTTAACATAGAGAGGCTTTTTTTATTGTAGCGGACGATGAGCCAGCCATCATCTTTCTTGAGCGAATTAGAAACCAGAACATCCCGAAGAGCAAAGGGCATAAAGTCCGCAAAAAACCCGAGCAAAAGTAAGTAGATTTCTATCTCTGAAATAATAAATTCCGAAGCTAAGAGATGAGTCTTCAACAGATAACACCATTACTACAACGACGAGAAGGAATACGACTGGAGTTCAAAGAGGCTCGCCTGGAATTACCGGGCAATCTCTTTGAAACGATATGTGCCATGCTTAATCGGGATGGCGGGGATATTCTCCTGGGCATTGCCGATGATGGTACCGTTACAGGGGTAGAGCCTTCTAAGGTGGCGACCATGAAAACAAACCTGGTTAATCAGTCGAATAACGCACAAAAGCTGGAGCCGCCCTTTATTCTTTTGCCTCTGGTATATGATATCCAAGGTAAAACGGTTATTCATATCCAGGTTCCTGCCAGTTCTCAAGTTCATAAATCGGCTTCCATAGTATACGACCGTAGTAACGATGGAGATTTCCGGGTTACCCAACCGCATCGAATTGCCGAGCTCTTTAACCGGAAGCGCACGCATTATACGGAAGGAATCATTTACCCAGCACTACTGTTCGAAGACTTCAAGCCTGAGCTCTTTCCAAAGATTCGTAACCTCATCCGGAGCAATAACCCCAACCATCCATGGCTAGCCTTAGATGACGAGCAATTGCTTCAGAAAGCAGGTCTTTGGAAGCGGGATTGGGAGTCGGGCCGGGAGGGGTATACGCTTGCCGCCGCCTTATTACTAGGTAAGGATGAAATCATTCAGCAAATATTGCCTCATTATAAAATTGATGCCCTGATCCGGAAAGAAAACACCGCACGCTATGACGACCGGGATTATATTGATACTAATTTAATTGAGGCGTATGAGCGTCTCATGGATTTCGTAGCCAAGCACCTACCCGATAAGTTTCATTTGGAGGGCGACCAAAGGGTAAGCCTCCGCAACAAGATATTCCGGGAAGTAGCGGCTAACTTGATCGTACACCGGGAATATACGAATGCCCATCCCACTACCTTCATCATTTACCGGGATCGAGTAGAGACCGACAACGCCAACAATCCTCACGGAGAAGGACCAATTCGTTTGGACGATTTTTCACCCTTTACTAAAAATCCATCCATCGCTAAATTCTTCATTCAGCTTGGTCGGGTAGACGAGTTAGGTTCTGGAGTGTTGAATGTCCACCGGTATTTAGCAGATTATGCCCCTGGGAAAACGCCCCAATTCATAGAAGGGAATACATTTAAGATGATCGTTCCACTGGATGAACAAATGGAAGGTAGAGACATGAGTGATACCAGGTATAGCCGATTTATCAAGGAGAAACTTGGTAATTATATGTCTGATGCACTAACTATAAGGCTTTTAGAGATTAGCACGCTCATTAAAAACAAGCCTGGTATCAAAGTTAAAGGTATTCAGGAAAATGTAGCTGTTTCTCAGCGAACATTGAAAAGAGACTTAAAGCTATTGACGGATATAAGAGTAATACAATACCAAGGGAGCGATAGAACGGGCGGCTACTATGCACTATTCAACTAGACTTAGACTAGGCCAACACAATTAGGCATTACCTAACCACTTACGCTATGTAACTGCCTTGCCATAACGTAATGACACTGTAATGACACTGTAATGACACTGTAATGACACTACAGTGTCACTATAAATACATGTCCAACACCAATGAGCACAGGCGCAAACATCATTTCAAAAATTTGGAATTTTTGCCATACCATGCGAGCCGATGGCATTGGTTACGGCGATTATTTGGAACAACTTACCTATTTACTGTTTCTCAAAATGGCGGATAAATATACCAAACCGCCTTACAACCGGGCTATGCCTATCCCTTCTGAGTACAACTGG
>JAZKGK010000232.1:0-10318 GCA_040385915.1 Bacteroidota bacterium | reverse complement strand
GGCGGGGATGGATGACTATATTTCTAAGCCCTTGAAGCTGGAAGAATTGATTGCTATGCTAGAAAATATTTCAGTCAAAGCTAAGGTGTAACGAAGCCAGGGTAATGGGCTTGTAAATGATTCCTATTTACTTAAACCCGAACGTTATGCTCGGATGGACTTTTCCCATAATTGGGTTTGGGTTTTCTGAATGTAGCGCATCAAACCTAGATAGATGCAGTAATTCATAAAACTAAAATAAAACGGAATGTATAAGATTTTGACGCGGATTTTCCTTTGTTCTAGCAGGTAACCCATGGCAGCCAGGAAGTAAAAAGCCACTTGACCAATCCCAATCAGGAGGTAGAAGGAAGAATACATGGCTAGCCAGGCATTAGAAAGCAATAATACCACCAGGCAAAACGGAGCCACCGCCCAGCGCAGTACGCGGTGTGATACGTACTGAAACGTAAGGAGGCCATACCGGAAAGGGTTGAGCAGATAGCCTAAGCGCTTAATCGATTGAAATCCTCCGGCACTGATGCGTATCTTCCGTTTCATCTCTTCCTGCACCGAATGAGAAGGCGTTTCGGAGGCGTAGGCCTGAGGCTCGTATTTGACCAGATAGCCACGTCCGGCCAGGCGCATCGAAATCATAAAATCATCGAGCAGTGTATCTACTTCAACCGGGATAAACAAGGCGGTTCTCATGGAAAATAACTCGCCAGCGGCTCCCACAATCGTATTCAGTTCCGAATCCAGCCGTTTCAGCAGCGATTCGTATTTCCAATAAATGCCTTCTCCTGCTCCGGTAGCCCCTTCTGCGCTGTTGAGGAGCATCCGTTTTTCCCCAGCCACGGCGGCCACTGCCGGATTGGTATAATGGCTGACCAACTTTGTGATCGCATCTTTATTTAATGCCGTATTGGCGTCCGAAAAGACCACGATAGGCGTCTTGACCAACTGCATAGCCCGATTAATGGCATCTATTTTACCCTTGCGCTCCAGTCCGCCAATCACTTCAATGCCAGGCTGGGCCTGCAAAAACTCCAGGGTTCCGTCAGTAGATCCTTCTGCCACAAAAAGCAGCTGTAGCTTTTCTTTAGGGTAATCCAATGCCAGGCTATTTTTTAATTTGGCTGCAATACAAGTAAATTCATTATAGGCTGGAACAACGAGTGTTACCTCTGGGTAAAAGGGCAAGGGGGCTTTCTTTCGGATAAATATATTTTTAACAATTACCAGTAGATACAATACAATACCGTAGCCTATGTATGCATAAAAAACTATGAACAAAGAAATCCAAAAGACATATTCTATCGGCTTCATGAGTCAGGTTGTTTAGTAAAAATTTGAATAATAAATCTTCCTTTAGGCTCTTTTGAAATTCCATCCTTGTTTGCTGTAGTGCCACCGAATGGTTTCTTTATAGACTTGTTTTTGTTGTTTCGACTCCTCATCCGTTCCCAGCGAATACTTTACATACCAGCATGCCAAATAGATGTGCGCCCGTAGCCGGTAGGCCAGATAAGGCAGGTTTCCATAATGCTTGAGTAAGAAAAGATAAAAACTCCGGTAGTTCTCGATGAACATACTCGCTCGTTTTTGGCGGGAGCTGGATTGGCCCAGGTGTACAATGCGCACATTCGGCAGGAATATAGAGGTGAATCCGGCCTTGCGCGCCCGCATGAAGTAATCCATTTCCTCGGCATAGATGTAGAAGCGTTCATCCAATACGCCAATTGTTTCTACTAAGTGTCTGCTGAATAACATCACTGCTCCGTAAGCCCATTCAATGGTTCCTTCCGTGTCATGGTTATATTTGAAAAGATTCTTGTATCTGTCTGATAATTTTTCACTTACCTCAGTGAAGAAACGATTTTCGTACACCGACCTGGTAAAGGAAAAAAAACGGTTTACCGATTGTTGGAGCGAGAAATCTCCATTGAGGAGCTTACAGGTCAGGATTCCTAAACGCATCCTCCCGGCAGACGCCTGTAGCGCATAGTCGAGCAAGGAATCGATAGCCCCATCGAGTACCAGGGTGTCGGGGTTGAGTAGCAAAAAGTAATTTCCGTTCGCCACCGCCAGCCCTTGGTTATTGGCTGCTGCAAATCCCCGGTTCATACTATTAGCGATTAAGCGTACCTGTTTGAATTCATTCCTGACCATTTCCGCCGATTCATCCGGCGATTGGTTGTCCACCACGATTACTTCGAATGGATGCCGCTTGGTTTGTGCATAAATAGAATTCAGGCAATTCCTCAGTAGCTGCTTGGTATTCCAACTCACGATAATAATGGATAACTCAGGCATAGAATTAGGTTTTATGTATTAGGTGTTAGGTGTTAGTTTTCATTTCATTTTTTTCGTTGGTAACGGGAAGCCAGGCTTGCTGTCCAAAGTGATATTTTTTGATGACGCGAGCAGGATTACCCATCACGACCGAGTAAGCGGGCACGTCTTTGGTCACCACGCTTCCGGCAGCCACTACCGCGTGCCTACCGATTTTTACTCCGGCTGTTATCACTACATTGGCACCTACCCACACCCGGTCTTCGATGATAATCGGATCGGTGGTGATCTGTTGGGCGCTAATGGGTCTGCTTACATCGCGGTATTCGTGGTTGAGCGCGGAAATGACTACGTTCGGCGCAAGCATCACATCATCGCCAATGCTAACCGGACCAATCACTACATTGGAGATACCAATACGGGTTCTACACCCAATCAACACGTCACCGACGCCGTTGTTGATCGTTGCATAATCTTCAATGGTAGAATTATTTCCTAAAGAGAATTGATGGTTGGGCAATACATCCATCCGCGTTCTCCTTCTGATTAACGATTTTCTCCCCTTGTGGTGAAACCAGGGATTCAGAAATAAGGAAACCCATAGTCGGGGTCTTGGTTGATTTTCAGGCATCATAAGATATAGTCCCAACTCTTTTATGCGGGGATGACAATTCAGAAATGTTTTTATTTTTTGTAGCATAGCTGGTATTCCTGCTTTCTCCTTTGGAAGAACTCAGAGCACTTTCACTTGATTAATAGCTTTATAAATTTCAGTTACGCTATTCTCCCAGGAATGAGTAGCCGCAAAAGCTTTTCTTTCCCGCGTTAGCTGGAGGGAATTTTCCCTGATCGCGCGTTCGATTAAATCAACATACTCTTCAAAGCCGTCAGCCAGATACACGTATGCGGCAAAGCTTTCCATAGCCAGGGTTTTGGTGGCTACCACCGGTTTGCCCATGGCCAAGTATTCATCTACCTTCAAAGGATAGTTTCCAATGGTTATCTCATTGATTAATTGAGGATTGATACAGACATCGAACCCTTTGATGTAAGCGGGCACCTGGCTGATGTTTCTCGGACCTAAAAAATAGATGTTATCCAAATGATGCAACACACTCGCTTGAAAAGCCTCGTCTTCCTGGCCTACCAGTACAAAATTCCAATCGCGCTTGGTATGTGCCAGGCGAAAAAGCAAGTCGATATCAAGCCGTAAACTTGTTAATGCCCCTACGTAGCCAATAATGGGGCTTTTTAATCCATTGAACTCAGGCGGCAATTCCTGGATCAAGCCCTCGTTGAATTTTTGCAGATCACAGCCCTGACCGACGTAGAAAGCATTGCTATTGTACTGATGCAGGTAGTTTTTCAGAAAAGAGGAGTTGGCAACCGCCATATCTGATTTTTCTATCATGAGTGGTTCCAGCCTTTTGCCGTGCCTTTTCCAATAAGGAATGCCAATCAGATAGTCGCGGCTGTAATACACCGACAGGCTTGGCTTCAGTAGTTCCTGCAAATACAAACTCTTGATAAAGTAGTTATCAATAAACAGCACTACATCCTTAAAATTCAGCTTTTCTATGGCTATAGCAATAGAATCGGCAAAGCGCTTGTTATTAATCTTATTTAAAAAATCAAAAATTGCCGGATTGCTAATCCAGTTAATCGACTCGGTCATACAGGTGGGATAAAACGTCCAGATGTTCTGTTGCACCTGGATTAAACTGTCAGCCTTGCCCTTTAAGATTTGTTTCATTTTGATCACCTCCGAAGAGCCTCTTTCCTTGAAAGCCGTAATCCTATCCAGCGGAGGATTGACGTACAGTACCCGATTGGCATGGGAAAATATCTTGGCAATATTCCGGATGTTGGTTCCAATTTCGATACTCCAAGGTTGTGCGCAGACGATAACAAAATCTTTGTTTTCGATAATGTTTTGTTTCATAGTTGATGTGCTTTGAGCCGCCAGCGTTGAGCCGTCAGCTGTCAACTTTGAGTGAGTGATCATGTATGATTGATTTGTTTCATCCATTTATTTCATCGGCTGGTTTCCCAGCACTTCTTCAATGGTCAGGGTTTGCGTATTGGCCGTTACCAGAAAGTTCTTATTGGCTTTCCGAACACGGACAAGGGCCGCAAACTGGTTGAGCACCAATACCGGAATACCCCACAGCGATTGCCATACTTTTAGCGGCGCACGGTTCAGTTTCAATACCAGCAGGAAGTGGGCAGCAAATACGAACAAGCTCAGCCCTAATGCAGCCAGCCAGTAGAGACTCGCCCAGGCAACTGCGGGCAAAAGCAACAAAGCGGTGGTGATCAGCAGAAAGATAGGCGGGGCAATGGTGAGCACCCCAAAGTAAAACTGGTTGAAATTCAGTTGCCTGATTCCTTTACCAATTAATACCCAACCTTGTGGTAAATTGGTGAAATAAGCATTGATCCAACGGGTACGCTGCCGCTGAAAACCTTTGGAACTAGCTACCTTTTCGTCGAAGAGAATGGCCTCCGGTGCATAGGCGATACGGATACCGTCTGCCACTAACTGGGCTTGCAAAATCTTGTCTTCCCCGGCAATTACCTTATTCACGGGCTCGGCAATGGCTTTGCTCCGCAGGTGTTCATAGTAAAGGATGGTGGCAACAGCCATTCCCGAGCCGGCAATAGTAGCCGAAGAGCCCAGCGCTGCCGGAACCAATCGGCTGGTGTAGTTATAATACAGCTCACCCATGGCATCGAGTTGAGCAAAGCGCGTATGCAGGTTTTTGGCGGTTCGCCTGCCTTGTACTGCCATGTATCCGCGATTAAAATAAGTATTCAGTTCTTTCAAAAAGTGGGGATGAGCCAGGTTGTCGGGATCCAGTACAACCACGGCCTGATGCAGCCGCTGAAAATGGTTCATGGCATACCGGATAGAACTGGATTTGGATGCTAACTCGACAGGCGGTTGGAGAATTCGCACCTTATCGGATGGCCAGTCAACCACACAAAGGGTATCGCAAGCGTCGGCCACCAGATAAATGAAATAGTTGTCATACGATTGTTGTAGCAGGGAATTGACCAAGGGAATGACGAGCGAGGTGTCCTTGTAGGCAGTAATGATGCAGGCAAAGTCTTGCTTCTTGTTGTTTTCAGCGGGGCGTTTTGGTTCCTGTTTACCTGCCAGCAAGGAGGTAACAGTGCTAAGGCAAGGGAAAATAAGGTAAAACATCACTGGCAACGCCATTACAAGGATGATGATTTTGAAGATATCCATCTCAAAAAAAGGTTTATAGGTGATCAGTAAGCTGTCAATAACTCATCCTTCAATTTTATTGGCTTGCTCCATCATCTGGGCCTGAAACACAAATGCCACACTCACGTAAACCAGGGGAGCAATGGGCAGTTGCGCCCACAGTTCATTGCCATAACTGGCGACTATAATGCCGACCATTCCCGCGTAAAAAGCCATAAGCGACTGTTGCAGCTCTGGTGCTTTCACGCGCCAAACCTTCTTAAAACCGGCTACAATTAAGTACCCCATCAACGACAAGTAGATGTACAGTCCGATAATTCCGGTTTCGGCCCAAATCCGCACGTACCAGCTATCCGTGGGGATTTTTCCCAGGAAACCATTTGGATTGAAACGCTCGCCCCAGAAGCCAATACAGCCAATGCCGCCCCCTAAAGGCCGAGAAGACAAGTAATTGGCTAATAGCTTTTGATTGTTGAGTCTCACTACTAGCGAGGGATCATTCGGATCGAGGGCCGTACGCATCCGGTTTATCTGATAGTTGCTGTTGCCAACGTAAGTGAATTTCAATAGGCCTAGCATCGTAAGGCCAATCAATGAGCCAATGATGAGCACCTTGATATTATTACTTAACAGCAGATAGGCTGCAAACCCTATAATTACGACAAACAAGGCGCCTCGCGTGCCGGAAATAATCATTCCGTAGAAACATATTAAGGCGATTACAGCATACATCAACTGCTTGGCTACACGCGATTGCCGGAAAGCGAGAATACAGGCGGCTAGCCCGGCGTGGGCCTGACTTGAGCCAAAACTCGCCGCATCCGAATAGAAAGAAAACACCCGCAACCGGCCAAACAAAAGGTGTGTTTTGGCGGCACCAGCGGCCAACCAAGCATTTTCAGCGTTGTTGAGCCCTACGTATAACTGCTTCATTCCATACAAACAGGCTAATACCGACCAAAAAAACCATAGGTAAATGACTTGATTCATTTCCTTCGGTTTTTTGAAAAGCAGCGCTGTCAGAACAATGGCAAGCAGCATCTGAAAAGAGGTGCTTCGAATGGCATATACCCAGGCTACTATACCCGGAGCCTCGGGGTTGAGTATTTCCAGCGCAGTAAAACCAAACCAGCCCAGGCATACCCACAATAACCCTTTGGGGATTCGCTGCCAGTCTTCGGCACTGGCTATGCTAAATGCCCGCAAGGCGGTTAAGAGCAACAGAATATCAATGGCTAGCCCAAAGGGAATATTCGTAACGTAACGCCCCAAACCATTCACTACAAAGCTGGCGTGCAAAGAAATCAGCAAGCCTATTTTTGGCTTTTCCAATACCAGCACAACCAAGGCAAACAGGAATGGCAGCAGCAGCAGACAGAGCGCCACCACCAGGCCGCCCAATTTAATTGTCAGCGACAGACCTACCGCCAATGCTATCACGGCCAGTCCTTTCAGCCATATCCGCCATTTCAAGAACTGATGAAAGCCCATGATCTCTCTCCCCATGCGTGTATACCAATGGCCTTTCTCAGTTGCGGGTTCGAAAAACATAGCGATCTAATTACTAATAGCTCCTAAACTTATCTTCCGTAGGGCAAACGCAAACCCTTGCTAATGAGCATACCCAATTCGCGGACATAAAACATTTTTAAATAATGCAAAACACGCATGAACCGCACGTTTAGCTCCCTATGCAGGATATATAGGTTAATGACTAAGCCCACGCACAAAGCAAGGAACGAGCCGTATACTGCTCCCATCAAACCGGAGGTTTTAATGCCGACAAAAACAAATAATACGTTGATAATAACCTGCCCGAGAAGCATATAAAAGTTCAGCGCTGGCTTTCCGATGGAGTCCATCATTACGCCAAACTGCCGCGTAAAAGGCACCAGCAGAATGAGCAGGATGGATATACGGAGTGGTTCGACAGCCTCGAGGTAATTTGCTCCGGCTATAAAACTGATAATTTCAGTACTGAACAGCAAAACACACATCACGGCAGGAAGGCTAAAAGCGAGTAACCATCCGACAGACTTCTCATACAAATACTTTACTGCCTCTTTTCCACCACTTTCGACCCTTTTGGCGCTTTGCGGAAAAACGACGGTGGCAACAGTCGTCACCGGAAGTTCGACCAGGCTGTTGACCCGCAGCGCAGTACCATAAATAGCCACCGACGCCGGTGATAAAATGCCGCTGAGCATCACTTGATTGATAATGCCGGACAACATAGCACCCACATTGGTTCCCAGCGAAAATTTGCCATAATGAAATAACTTCTTAACCCAGAACCAGTTTAGATTTCGGCTGAATACCAGGTACTTGCGCGTAAGGAAAAAGGATACCCCAGAACCCAATACAGCACTCAGGCACAGCAGCCAGACCAATTGCTGCAATTCGATGTGCAGATGGAACCAACCAAAACAAACAATAGCCACGAAGAAAAATCCCTGCTTAATAAAATTCGAGTAAAAGACAGCCTTCATATTCAAGTGTGCCTGCTGTATATAATTGAACTGCGAAAAAGGAATGTGTGCTATCACCGAAAAGGTGTAGACAAACAACATAGACCGCAGCAAAGGCACTTGACTCCAGTCACTTATAAAAGGGGCAGCTACCAGCAACAGCCCAATAGCCACCACACTAAAGAGTATATTCAAAGCGAATGAAGCCATCATAATTTCACTGTGGATCGACTCCTCACTGGCAGCAGTAAACTTGATCTGCGCATTTTGGATAAGCCCGGCGCGGGTCACCTCCACCAAAGCTGTGATGGAAAAAAAGAGTGACCACGCGCCAAACTCATCCTTTGTCAGCACTCTTACCAACACATAAAAACTGCCAAATCCAAAGAGAACTGTAAACAGTTGTTGAAGAAGTGTATAAAAGCCAGACTCAAACCAGTAAGTTGAAAAGCCAAATCTTTTATGTCGCTGAGTCATATTAAGCAATGAATAATGAATAATGAATAATGAATCCGGCGTGGAACGCAATGAATAATGAATCTTATAGCTGTAAATCAATAATTTGTGATTTTAAAAGGGGTGTTTGTTTCTAACTGACTGCTTATAAATGAGCTGATTTTTAATTCACTGCTCATTGCTCATTACTCACTGTTCAGTCTTCTGAAAAAGCCGACGATATTTCCTCCTCTTTGAATTGCGGTTCGTGCTCCTGATGGCGAACGGAAGAATAGCCCAACAGATTTTTAGCCTCGGTTTTTTCTATGCTGTTAATGATTGAAAAGACGGGATGCTTCACTGCCGATTTGTAAATACTTAAAGTATAGTTGTCCGCCTCAGTCCAGCTCCGGTGGCCAGGCACAATGATTAAGGATAAATTGGCTCGGTCAATCAGGAAAACCGGCAGCGAATGGTCAGTAATAGAAGCCAGCTCCACGATAACGATATCATTGGAAGGCGTACTTTCGCTCTTATCAGGATTTCCGTCAGTGCCATGCATTACCTCAGGTAGTCGGGTAGATTCCAGCAATTTCCTCTCCGACAGCGGATTGAATCCATTTGCGGCACTTGAATCGCGGTAGGCCAATGAATAGAACAAGGTTGCATACCCCATTTCGGTAAGCCGGTTGGCTAACTTATGCCCAAAGTGACTTTTGCCATCTCCCCGCTGGGTACTAAAAAGCAAGAGCAGCATAGGAGAGGAGCGGCCTGCCGACATCAACCGTAGTTTATTAATGCATTGGTTAAGTAGCCGATGTTCTAGTATTGCAGTAATTTCCTCTTTATCGGCCAGCGGAAGGGCACCAGCAAACGGCACCTGGGTACGGGCTTCACATTCGGCGGGTGTCTTAATCGTGCGATCAAAATAGCCTCTGCCAAGTACATAACCAAGCGTAAGCATCAAACCGGCCACAAAGGAAAAAGCCACCAGCAGCTTCTTTTTTGATGATTCTGGCTTCTCTGGCATATTGGGCTCATCTAATATGGACAAGTTGGCCGCCACATTGATGCTCTGTTCTCGCCGTTTGCTGGCATGCAGGTTTTGTAGAATGCCCAGGTAATTCTGTTCTGCCAGTTGTACTTCCCGTTTCAGGCGAGTCAACTTTAGCCCTACTGGCATTACCGTCCGGAACTCATTCGCTTTATACCCTTTCATGGCTTGTAAGCTGCTGATTCTGGCTTGGCTTTTATCTACTTCTAAGGTAGTATTGATGTAGTCGGCTAGCATCAACTCAGAAGGAAGGCCGTCGGCTGAATGAGATGAATTATATAGAATCGTCAAATTAGCTTTCAGCTTTTTCTCCAGTTCAGCCTTCTGTTTTTTTAATGACTGGTTTTCAGCCCATTGCTCGGCAGGATTGGCTTGTACTTCTAGCAGGGTAAGTTTAGAATTAAGCTCAGCCAAGCTGTCTCTCAGTTGGTCAACCAATACGTTATTACTGGTCACTTCTTTTTTTGCAGAAAGCTTCGTTTCCAATCGCTGCAACGCCGCTTTAGCCCCAGCCAGCTTGACCGATTCCTGCTGAACCTGGCTTTCAATGTCTTGTTGATGCGCAGAAATGGCCTTGCCATCTTCGGCAAAATCGATCATTTTATTATCCGAGGAAAACATTTCCAAGCTATCTTCCTTCTGCTTCAGCAGCAAAGTCGATTCTTTTATTTGTTGTTCAAAATACGCTACCACTGAGGCCGCTTCCTTCGTTTTAGACGTTTTATACCGACGCATAAAAGTCTCGTTAATAAGTTGCAGCATTGATTGAGCAATAACTGAGCTTTTTCCTTTATAAGTAACTTCAATCATGTCGCTGTTGCCAATACGGTTTGCGTCCAGGTTGCCTTGAATCGT
>JAZKGK010000231.1:0-16346 GCA_040385915.1 Bacteroidota bacterium | reverse complement strand
GCTGGCCTTAAATTGGGTAATTCGATGCGGAAGGTGGTGCCTTCGCCTAAGGTGGATTCTACTTGGATGACACCGTCCAGCGTTTCTATCATTTCTTTTACGATGTACAATCCTAATCCTGAGCCGACATTATTGGCCGATGCCCGGTAAAACATGTCGAATATGCGGGAAAGGTTGCTGGTTGCTATGCCTTGTCCATTGTCCTTAAATTCGATCACCACTTTGTTGGCAGTAACCCGGATGGTGGTGTGCAGAAATGATTTTGCTCTTGGGTTTCGATAACGTATGGCATTGGAAATGATATTGTTAAAGATGACATTCAGCCGGAAAGTATCTGAATAGAAATCAGCCTTCTCCTCCATGTCAACTATTTTTTCAATGTCCTCATTGCCCTCAGTATATTTCAGCTCTTCCAGCGTTTCTGACAACAGAGAAGTAAAGTCGATTTTGGCGGTAATAATTTCCAGGCGCGTGTTTTTAGAGTAATTGATAATGTCCTGAATAAAGATGTCCAGCTTATGAATACTCTTGGTCATCAATTGGAAATACTCTTCTCGCTGCGTTTCCCCAGGCTCCAGTCGAGTAATATTAATCAGCCCCAGCATAGACACCAGCGGTGCCCGCAGGTCGTGCGAAGCCCGGTAAACAAAGCGGTCTAGCTCCGTATTGATCTTTTTGAGTTCATCGTTTTGCTCTCTCAAGAGTATTTCGGCCTCTTTCCGCTGGGTAATGTCTTCGGAGATGCCCAGTAAAAACTGGGGCTCATTTTGTTCGCTAAAAATCGGCACTTTGATGGTTCTAAGCAATCGCCTACCCAGCGTGTGGCTATCCACCGGCTCTTCCGGAATGTCTTCAACCACGCCTTTTTCAAAAGTCTCTACATCTTTTTGATGAAAAAAGGTGGCTTGATCGGGCGGAAATAGCTCAAAGACGGTTTTCCCCTGTACCTGGTCTATGGTTAGGCCAAATAAGTGTTCACTGGTTTTATTCCACAAGTATATTTGACCAAATGATTGATTTCTGGCATCTTTTACAAAGACCGCCACCGGCAAATTATCTACAATGCTTTGGAGAAAGAGGCGTGATTTCTTCATTTCTTCTTCCACCAGCTTTTGTGGGGTAATGTCGAATACCATTCCATTCCAAACGTGGTTTCCATTGTCCGTCATCAGTGGTTTGGCCATCGCTCTTATCCACTTTTGTTTGCCCGAAGGCAATCGCAAGCGCCCTTCCCAAGACCAATCTTTAAGTGTTTTGGCCGATACCAGCCTCGAATGGTTAAACTCTGCTAGATCGTCTGGATGAAGCATTTTCACTACCAGCGAGTCATCGTCCATGATCTCTTCTGGTGTTAGCTCATAAATATCAATGCTGCCAGCGCTGACATAGGAGAACGTAGTTTTGCCATTAGAATAGAGAATAAATTGGTAAACGATACCAGGCATATTGGTGGCGATGGCTTGAAACCTCCTTTCGCTTTCCATCAAAGCCTGCTCCATTTGGGTGCTTTCGGTAATATCCTGGTTGGTACCAATCAGTTTATAAATATTTCCTTGTTCGTCTCGAACAGCCTCTGCTATGGCATTGATAATTCTCTCTTTGCCATCGGTTCGGATCAGGCGAAACGTCCAGGCGCAGGGCTCGCCATCTTCCCGTATTTGCGTATACACCGCTTTGGTCTGGACTATATCTGCTGGATGAACAAAAGAGAAGAAAGTGTCGAGGCTCATTCCCTTCTTTAAGGAGTTCAGGCCATAAATCCGGTAAAACTGCTCTGAGCCAGTAAATTGATTCAGCTTAATATTGATCTCCCAACTTCCCATATTGGCCAGGCGTTGTGCTTCGACCAGGCTCGCTTCTTTTTGCGCAATTTCTTCTTTGAGTCCTAAAGTAGTTTCCAGGATTTGTAGGAGTTCTTCCTGACTTTCGCTAAGCTCCTCATTGATGGATTGGGTTTCTTCGAGCAGCGATTTTATTTTTTCGTTGGCTAGTTTGGCCGGAGTGATGTCACGGAGATAAGTCAAAAAATGAACTGGGGCATCATTTTCATCTAACACGAGCGAAGAATTGATGTATATCCAAACCATGTTTCCATGGCGGTGAATGCAACGTTTCTCCAGGTCGAACGACTTGATTTCGCCATTCAGCAGCCGTTGGTATTGGTTCTCCTCCGCTTCAATATCGTCCGGGTGAGTAATATCCTGAAAATGCTGCAACAGTAATTCTTCTTCCGTATAGCCTACCAGTTGGCATAACGAGGGCGGCGTTTTCAGCCACTTGCCTTCCAGGCTGATGTAGGCCGCCATAATGAGCGAAACGGCTTCGGTTTTGGCAAGCCTGGTTTCGCTTGCCCGCAGGTCTTTCTCTATCCGCTTGCGTTCAGCCATATTTTCAACGGCTTGAATAATAGCAGAACAACTGTGAAGCAATGGCTCCAAAAAATTGATCAAATCAGCATCGTAGCCCGAAGGTCGGTTGGCCATACCCAACATGCCAATGAGTTTTTCGCCTGCATAGAGGGGAATTCCCAAAAAGGCGTTCAGGGCCGGATGATTGGGCGGTAGTCCACCCCGCCGCGGGTCGGTTGCTGGCGCGTTGGCAATGACAGGTTTGCCCGTAGTAATGACCTGGCCAAACAGGGTGTGTAAATTTTTGAACTCTAAGCCTTGCGCTGCATTTTTTTCGTAAAAGGCCTTTGTTTCTTCATTCCAGGCAATGTTGGTAATGGAATAGCATTTCAGAAAAGGATCTGCCTGTGGCGGGTATACAATTTTTCCTACGAATCCATATCCGCTTTCGGTTACTTCAAGCAGTTTTTGCAGGATATTGTCAAACACGGTTTGAGTATTCTCTCCGTCAATGTATTGGGTCTGGATAAAGTTAATGGCCTGAAGCAAGCGGTTGGTTTGGGTCAACTCCTTTTCTACCAGACCCTTTTCCCCCACTTGTTCATTATAGGAATTGCCTTGATCAAGTGCGGAGTTAGCCCATTCGGCGGCATCTTTCATAGCTTTCAGTAGCGCTTCGTCACGACTGGCTATGTCTTGCTGAAGGTTTTTGGCGGTTTGTAAAAGCTCGTTCAGGATGGTGTTTGAGGTGGTTTCAGTTCCAGCACGTGTGCTGTCCGTTAGTTTTTCTTGGTCGGCGTCCAGGCAAAAAGATACCAGCTTTTCTAACAATTGACTCAGGTTATGGTGTTCAGCTTCTACACGGCTTACCTGATGCATAAGCTGGCTAGGTGACAATTGTTTGTCGGTATTATGTTGCTCTTGCATAGGGTTTGATGAAGAAGTTCCTGAATTTAATCAATGAAAAAAGGCAACACACTTGCGGTGTCTAAGCATTTTGTAAAATAATGCCATTGGCCTCTCTTTAAAGATAATAGAATTTATTTAAGCAATAAAAACTATACAGATTTTCATTACCTAAATTTACAAAGGTGTGCTGTGCTTTAAATCACTTAAAATAAAGAACTTATGAATACGATGTTCTGATCCCGTACTGGTGTAATCATAAGAGTGAATAAGAAAAATGTTTGTATAAAAATTTTGCCTAAATAGGGGCTTCAATTCTGTAGTAACGATTAAGGTCATTTCTAAGGTTTCACCTTTCATTCATCTACTTAGTGCTTATCTACTTGGTTCCTCTCAATAGAGAATTATTCGCGTTTTTAAATTGATTGTTTCCCTTACCCGAAAACCGGGTAAAACCATTTCGCAAATTAGCCCAACATCTGCATAATTGATTCTCTATGCGTTTTCAACTCACCCTTACCCGTCAACGAGGCGAGCGCCTGCCCCTCAGTTATCAGTATGAACTGTCGGCCTGGCTGTACCGGGTTATTCAGGCGGCCAGCCCCGAATTCAGCCGGTTTCTACACGAGCAAGGTTATCCTTTGGGCAACCAGGAGACCGCAACCAAACGCTTTAAGTTGTTTACCTTCTCTCACCTGCAAATCCCCACTTATCGGGTGGAAAAGGAAAAAGGCCGACTCTGGGTTCAATCGCCGGATGTGCAGTTGCAAGTGAGTTTTTGTCTGGAAGAAGCAGCCGAACACTTCATTACCGGCCTGTTTATGAACCAGCGCTTCGCCCTGGGCGACAAGCAAAGCCAGATTGACTTTATGGTAACCGCCGTAGAAGCCCTGCCCCGGCCTGTCTTTACCCAAACCTCCTCCTTTCGTACACTCTCACCCCTGTGCGTGTCGGTGTCAGAAGAGCGAAATGGCCGCCTCATGCCCCAGTATCGCTCGCCCGAAGACCCGGACTTTACCGCCTGCCTGTTGGATAATCTGATTAACAAATACATTGCCCTGGCCCAATACCAGCCCGCTGGCGCATCCATGTCTGCCCAACAGGAAGAGCCAGCCATGGCTTTCCGGCTGCTGTCGGTACCCAAAGAGAAGAAGATTGTCATTAAGGCGAATACGCCGGAAGAAACCAAAATTCGGGCTTATCTATTTGATTTCGAACTCCAAGCCCCGATTCCCCTGCTGGAGTTCGGTTATGCGGCTGGCTTTGGCGAGAAGAATAGTACTGGCTTTGGTTGCGTGGCAGTAAAAACCCGGCAGGTTTTGGAAACCTGCCGGGTTTGAGCGGGGTAACTTATTGAAAAATATAAAAATAAATATTATTCTTAGATTGGTGTTTACCATGGGCTCACTTCGGCACTAATACGAGTTATTCGGAATGAAATACCGGGTGCTTCGGGTCAAATACGGGGCAATAGACTGCAAATACGTCAGACTCCGGGTCAAATACAGGGTGTGCGGCTGACTATATGTCACAGTTGGAGTGAAATACACCGTATCGAGTATCGTATACGGTGTATGAATAGTGAAATATGCCCTACTCAGGGTCAAATACGGCGGTTGGGTCTCCAAATACGCCATTACAGGGAATTAATATTGAATCCATATTTCTCACTTTATCACTCAAACTAAATGGCTTAGGCCACCCAACCCATGAAAAAAGATCAGGAAGCCAAACGCAAAATGTACACCTCTACCGACCGGTATTTGCTTACCAATGATACGGTAGTGAAAGACCTTCCCAATTATGCGCCTACCATAGAAGCCTACCGCCAGGCGCTTCAGCAGATCGGCTTACAGCAACAAATACAGGAATTGGGTAAGGAAGGATTTTCGAAACAGAAGGAGCAAAAGCATCTGGGCCTAGTGCGGTTAACCATGGATGCTGTCGCCAAACTGAAGGCATACGCTACCTTCGAACAAAAGCTGGTTCTGTTGAAGGAAATTGATTTTACAGAATCTGAATTGAAGCAAGCCGCCGACAACCTGATCCTAAGCCGGGCCAAAATTGTGCTCGACCGTGCCAAAGCCAACCTAGCCGGATTAGCTCCCTACCTGCTTACCCAAGCCCAGGTAGATGCCCTTTCCCAAGCAATTACTGATTTTGAAGCCGTCATCTCCGACCCTCGGATGGGCATCATTGACCGCAAGAATGCCACCCAAGCCCTGGAAGACCTTTTCGCCCAGGCTGACAGCTTACTAAAAGACAAGCTCGACGTCCTCGCAGCCCTGCTCCGCGACAGCAACCCCAGCTTTCACCAAGGCTACCTCAACGCCCGCATCATCGTAGACGCCGCCACCCGAAGCCCCAAAGACGACCCCACCACTACCGATAAGAAGGAATAAAGCTGGAACGAGGCAGGAGAAGAAAACACGGCAGGCCATAAAAAAACCCGGCAGGTTTTGGAAACCTGCCGGGTTTGGCGGGGTGAAATACGCTGTTACTGAAAGCATTAGTTGCACTACTTCTTTATTTCGACTGAAAATATTTTAATATTTTACACACTCCAATCGCAGCTATTTTATGAGTCTAGATACAATTCTTCAAATTGGAAGTCTGTACCGCAAATCACCAAAGAGTAAGGATTATCATGAATTGATCAATCGTGTCAGCAAAGATGCTGATGCGATAAGAAAAAAGAAAGATGCTAATGGAAAGGCTATAAATCCAGTTTATTATCAGATTCCAGTAAAATTTGATGAGGCTGAAACTTTTGTCTTCTTAATAGATGAATTACAGGAGATAACTGATGAGGATAAAAAAAAATCTCTTTATTATCTCAATTTCAAGGCTTCAGCTAAAGACTCGGCTGTAAAGTATTTATGGGGTGATCTGGTATATAGTAATTATTACGATAAAAATGAGGAAAAGGAATCTGGAAACTATCGATTGACTGGATACAATGCCTTTGAAAGATGTAATGAATTAGCCGCATCACTCAACGATACTATTATTGGAAAGTTTAGAAATGCGTTTTTACTGCATAAAGACACTATTGAAAAGCTCCTTCTTTCAAATTCTTCCATTATAATCCATTTTGACTTCGGAGGCAGAAACTGGTATGAACTTGATGGAGCTATAGATTTGATAGATGAAAATTTACTTGAATCATTTGCCAGTAAGCCAAATCAAGCAGGCAATGTTTTTTTGACAAAATACCTTTATAAAACATTAAAAGCACCAGAAAAACAAAATGAAAGCTTAGGGTCAATTCCTGGGTTTGTTTTTAATAATACTCATAAAACCAAACTATTCACAAAAGATGAAATTAAAAATCTAATGTATGCTATTGGCGCATCTAAAAGGGCTTTCCTCCGAATTAAAAATATTGGAATCGTCGCCCTGCCAAAGGGAGATAGTTTAAGCGTTGAAGCGCTCAATTCTTTTCTGGAACGAACTGGAGGAGAAATAAAAGAAGAGGAGGAAGGTGAACAACAGCTAACTAATGCAAATAAATCAGACGAGAATGATGATCTGTTTGCGAGCTTAGTTGAAAATGAATTTGAGGATAAAGTGCGTTACGACATTCTTCTAATGAGTATTCCAGCTTCTCCAGCCGGAGTATTTACTGATCTAGTGGAAGTTTCAAGCATTGAAAAAAGTCTACTTAGTGAGATTAGTAAGCGAATTAATGAAGTTCGCCGAAAATTGATTAAACAGGCTGAGCTAGAATTTGCTGGTAAAGTAAAACTGCAACTTGATATCAAATTTAGTTTTCTGAAAATTCTAAGTGATAAAACCAAAGCTGAAAAAAAATACCAGTATCATTTGCTAAAGATCCTACCTCAAATCTACTCTGATACTTATTACCAAGACCCTGTTTTACTCCCCGCTTTTATAGAGAAGGTAGAGAGTAATCTTCGTGGTGGCGGCCAAGGTTTTCCTACACTCAAATTTGATTTTTACTTTTTAATGCACATTCAAAAACAAGACAATCTTATGAATATTACAGAAAGTAAGAGCTACGCTATTGGCCGTAGTTTAGGAGTAATGGCCAAGCAATTCGCCGCCTGGCGTGATGACTGCCCAATTAAATCCTTTGAAAAAAGTTACGTAGGAAACCTGACACGGAGAGTATCCTCTTTGGATGAAGTAGCTAAGTTTTGTGAGTTTCTAAATGAGAAGCTCACGATGCATAACCGGCTTTATTCAGATGTCAAAACGGCTTATCTGCAACTGATAGAAGTCCTGAAAAACTTCGGAAGCGAGAAATATAATAAGCATTATTGCTCGCTTGGCTTTTTTGAAAGCTACTATACTAGCGATCCGAAGAAGGAAAAAACTCCTGAAAAAACAGCAATAGAATCTTCACTTTTAAACTAATAGCGCAATGAGCATTATTACCGAAAAATCTGAAATTATCTTCTTATACGAAGCCAAATATTCCATTCCTAATGGCGATCCCTTTACTGGAGAACAACGTTACGATGAAGAAACAAAAAAAATACTGGTCAGTGATGTGCGTATCAAGCGTTTTATCAGGGATTATTTAATTGATAATGGGAAAGAAGTATATGTATTCAATGATAAATCTCAAGCTGAAGGTAAAGAGTCCGGTTCTGCTGCAAGGATGAAAGCATTAAGGGTAAAGTATGGAGCAGATGAAGATGTTAAAAGCGCAAAAAAAGGAGAGGGAGGATTAAAACTGTTGCAAAAATGCATAGATGTGCGCCTTTTTGGTGGCATCTCTACAGAAGAAAAGGAAGCCGTAAATATTACTGGGCCAATGCAGTTTGCTCTCCTTAATCCTTCACTCAATTCGGTAGACTTACGTATGCATCAGAATACTTCCCTATTTTCATCTAGCGCTGAGAAATCACGGGGAGCTATTGGTACAACTTCGGTAGTGCCCTACGCTTTGTGCCAGATACATGGCTGGATTAATCCTTATAGTGCCAAGCTTAGCGGTCTAACCAATGCTGATCTCGATGAGGTATTTTCAGCACTTTGGAATAGTGTCAATAATTCGAATACACGCAGTAAGTCTAACCAAAGTTCCTTGCTCCTGCTTCAAATTGTTTATACCCAACCCACCGATAAGCTTTATGGAACAGATAAGTTAATTGGTATCCAGTCGGAAAAACGGCAAGAGGAATTTAGAGATTTAGACGAGGTTACATTTGATTTTGAGAAACTTAAGGTGGCTGCTAGCTCTCCAAAAGTGAAGGAAATTCGCTACTATACCGAGATTGAGCATATAAAAACTGCGATTGTAGCTTTAGGAAATAGCAAGTTCAAGGAGCTATCTATACTTGTCCCAACTGCTGTATGAAAGGAATACAGGTAGATATTTCGGGAAATTGGGCTCATTTTCGTAAGCCTGAAACCAGTAACAATCCGCTTTCACACGATTTTATTACCAAAACAGCCCTGATCGGTTTGATCGGGGCTGTTCTAGGGGTGGAGCGAGAAGCTATGAAACCTCTTTTTCCACAGTTGAGCGAGGATTTGAAATATGGTGTTCAGATTAAAAATGCTGTCAAAAAGCAATCGTGGGGATTTACATTCCGGTCAGTAAGCGAGGTGTTTGCCAAAGCCCCTAAACAGATGGAGATCATTCGTGATCCAAATTATTCTGTTATGATAGGTTTAGAGAATTTGCGTTCCAAAAGCATTTTTGAAGAATTTATATTGGCTTTGCAAAAGCAGCAGGCTTGCTTTACGCCTGTTTTAGGCTTACACAACTGTCCTGCTGATTTATATCTTCGTTTAGAGGGTGACCTGGAGTACGTATCGGTGGGCGAATTTGAAACCTTAGGATTTATTACTACGCAGCACAAACCCAAGATACCTTTGGGGAAATCTTTTCGGATGGGGTTTGAAAAAATGCCGACTTTTCAAAATGATGATTTTTGGAATTTGCCAGATCGATACGTGCAGGTGGTATATCCTTCAGAGCAAAACACTTTGGTTGCTAATGGTCCACATTACATTTTTAATCACAAAAGCCGCTGGGTGCTTATCTAATGGATTTTTATTCCCACCCAGGTAAATTTCTGGAAGTTCATATTCAGGGCGTTTTGCGCAAAATGCAAAAGCGGACTCATCTGAAAATTGCTGAAATAGCCGTGCTTTTTCATGACTTAGGCAAAATCAATCCTAATTTTCAGAAAAAGCTAGACCCGGTTAACAAAGGGCAAGCTTTAGGCTATAGTGGCCATTCTTACTTATCCACCTTTGCATTCTTTTGCTATCTAGCCAACAATAAGCAAGACCTAAAAGAAGCTTTGTCAGTAATTGATGAAAGTGCACTCAAGCTCGAAATCCAACGAATTGTAGCTATTATTGCTCACCACCATGGGAACTTGCCAGATTTATGCAAGAATCTGAAACAAGACCCGAAACAGGATGTGCTTGAGTTCTTAAGCAAGGATAATCCTTTGCTACCCATGTCAGAATTTTATCAAAACAAACTAGGCCAGCACCATCAATCCTTTAATCTAGATTTGGGAGAGAATACGATGAAAGCGCGCTTTTTTGAGCTTTGTAGTTTTTTGGATGGTAGTAAAGAAGCAAATCTTTGGAAGCAAGATGCTCTCAACTATTTTTTGGATACCCAATTTGCTTTTGCCTCTTTAATCGAAGCTGACAAACGGGATGCTGGTGATAATGAGTCCTATTTTTATGAACAAGAAATAAATAACTCGGTTGCCGAACTAAGTAGCTCCCTCGAAAAAGCCTTCAGCAATCTGACACTTGATACCCCATTAAACAAACAAAGAACTCAAATTAGAGTGGAGGCTTTGGAAGGTTTAAAAAAGGGTTTGGAAGCAAAAAGACGAGTACTTACGTTAGCCGCACCTACAGGAGCTGGAAAAACTTATGCTTTACTTGCACTTGCTTCTGAGATTCAGCGAAATCGACCAGATTTAGGTATTCTTTATGCTCTCCCTTTCTTATCTATCACTGAACAAGTAGAAGATATTTGTCGTCGCCCAACAGATAATAGCATAGAAAAGGGATTGCTTAAAGAAGTACTTTCTGTCAATTCTAAGGCTATGAATGAACGCATTCAGCAGGCGCAGGCTGATTTGGAAAAGGATCAAAATGAGGAAAATTTAAAACGATTGTTAGGAGAGGATTTTATTGGGCAAACCTTCGACCATCCTTTCGTGATAACAACTTTCGTACAGCTTTTTGAAACGCTCGTGAGTAACCGGAATTCCACCTTGCTCAAGCTACCTAATTTTGCAAAACGTATCTTTTTGATTGATGAAGTACAGGCATTGCCACCGCGTTTATATATTTTCTTTACAGCCTGGCTGGATGCTTTCTGCCGTAAATACGATTCATATGCAATCCTCTCTACAGCAACAATGCCTCATTTTTCAATTCCAATCAAAAAATTTGTAGAAGAGGATAAACAACCTGCCCTTCTTTTTAAATCATTTCAAGAACCCTTTCCTATTCTTGATGCAGAGAAGTTTTTTGCTGAAGATGTTTTTAATCGCTATCGAATCAATTTGATAAATGACGATAGTTTTACTGTAAAGCAACTAACCGCTCACATAACTTCGCAAGAAAAGTCAAGCCTGATAATTTTAAATACTATTGAAGATACGAAACAGCTTTTCGCTCAATTAAAAACCCTGCCAAATGTATACTTGCTTAATACTCACTTCACCCCTGTAGATCGTCGTGAGAAGATTAGAATTATTAAACAACATCTTGAAAAGAAGGAAAAAGTAATACTGATTTCTACGCAATTGATAGAAGCAGGAGTAGATATTGATTTCCCAATTGTCTATCGCGATTTATGTCCACTTCCAAGCCTTATTCAAAGCGCTGGACGATGTAACCGAAATAAAAAGCAGCTTGAATTAGGACAGATTTACTTTTTTCATCTTATCAAAGAAAATGGAAAAAGTAGTGCCAATTTAATCTATCGAAAAGAGGCAAGACAATTCCTGGAATATTGTCACAAAAATATTAAAGATGGTTTGGAAGAGAAAGATTTATATAAGGTTCAATCTGACTTTTTTCAAATAATAGCCAACGATCTAACAATAGGCGAAGTTGATGATGAATTTAATATGATTGAATGCGTCAATAAAGCGCAGTTTGAAAAATTAGGCCAGTTTAAACTAATTAAGGATAAGGATTTTGGTAGTGAGTATCAGTACTATATTCCAAAAAATGAGAATGACCGAGAATACAATAAAGCCGTTGGGATTATGTGGAAGATGCTTGCTGAGAAGGAATATGAACATTCAAAACGATATAAAATAGAACTTAGCCAACAATTGAAGAAACTGGCAGATCGTACCATTACAATCCGGATTTTTGAAGAGAAAAAATGGTCTATTCCTGCTAAATCAAATGAACCAGAATACTTCAATATTAAAGTGCTAGCAGATATTTCACTCTATACATTCAAAGAAGGCTTTAATCATAGTTCGGTAGAAAATTCTTTTCTATGATAATTAACGCTGAAATGATTGACGTTTCAAGACCCGGCAGGTTTTGGAAACCTGCCGGGTCTCTAGTGCTGTATCGCAACAATTAATTTATGGGAAATAAGCGAGTTTCTTTTGAGCCGGGTACTGTTTATCATGTGTATAACCATGGCAATGGTACTGATTCTCTCTTTCGGAGTAATGACAATTACCTGTACTTTTTGAAAAAACTGGCGGCTTATGTCCACCCAGTGGCGCGTTTCTATGCCTATTGTCTGATGCCCAATCATTTCCATCTGATGGTTCGCATTCGGGAGGTAGAAGAACTGGAAGACTATTTTGGAAAGAAGTATCCTGCTAAAGACCCGGCAGGTTTCCAAAACCTGCCGGGTCTGGTTTCGCGGCAATTCGCTGATTGCTTTAATTCATACAGCAAGGCTTTTAATAAAATGTATGGTCGCCAGGGTAGCTTATTCCTGGAGGATTTGAAGCGAAAGCCAATCCTTACTGAATCGTATTTTACTACGCTTATTCATTATATCCACTTTAATCCGGTACACCATGGGTTTGTGAAAAAGGTGGATGATTGGGCTCATAGCTCTTATGGGTCATTTTTGTCGGATAAACACACGTTGTTAGAGCGCCAGGAGGTTTTAGGATGGTTTGGCGGGAGAGAGGATTTTATTAATTGCACGCCTAATCAACCCAATCAGCTACTATTGGTAGACATGGGCTTTTGACCACTTCTCTATCTATGCACATCACTGCCACGCTCATCAACTATTACCTTATCTGTAAACGTAAAATGTGGCTCCACGCGCACGGCATCCGCATGGAGCATACTTCTGATACGGTGTACGAGGGCAAAATGCTCCACGAAACGGCCTATCCGCAGCGAGCGGAGCGTTACCGGGAAGTAGAGTTGGGTGGAGTGAAGATTGACTTTTACGATCCGCACGCCAAGGTGGTGCATGAAATCAAGAAGTCGGACAAGGCGGAGGAAGCCCATGTGGCGCAGGTAAAATACTACCTCTATGTACTGGAACAGCATGGGATGGAAGGCGTCACGGGGATATTGGAGTACCCAAAATTGCGTCGCACGGATCGGGTGACGCTGGAAGAGGAGGATCGGGCTACCATTGCCCTTTGGCTGGTAGATATTGCGAAAATCATTGCCCAGGAAACCTGTCCTCCTTTATTGAACAAGCCGATTTGCAAGCAGTGCAGCTACTACGATTTTTGTTATTCGGGGGAGGATGTCTGAACCGGGATTACGCAGATTAGGGGATTAAAAGAATACAGGAACTAATAACAGAGGAGAAGTAGTGCCAAAAGATTATACAGATTAAGGACTAAGGAAATGAATAGACAATTTAATATATATTTAAATTACTTGTTAGGATTGTAATTATGATGGAGGGACAATATAAGTATGCAGAGCTGACGCGAAAAATAATAGGATGTGCCATAAACGTGCATAAGGTTCTTGGAAATGGATTTCAAGAGGTTATTTACCAACGGGCTTTAGCAATTGAATTGGAGATTCAGGGAGTGAATTTTGAACGCGAACGGGAAATACAAATTTTTTATCGAGAGCAAGAGATTGGAACTCGTCGTGTTGATTTTTTGGTAGATGAAAAGGTACTTGTAGAGATGAAAGCTGTTATTTGCCTGGAAGATGTACACTTAGCTCAGGCTAAAAACTACCTGGAAGCTTTTCATCTGGAGGTAGGATTATTACTCAACTTTGGTGCCCGTAGTCTGGAATTTAAAAGGCTCATCAATACTCCAAAAGCTCCTTGAGTCCATTATTTTCTTTCTTCTTGCATTATACTCTCATAATCCAACCATCTGCGTAATCCCGGTTAAGACAATGAAGAAAACGTTCTACCTGTTCAATCCTGGTCGCCTGAGTCGGCAGGACAATACCCTGAAGTTTACTCCCGTGGATGAAGCTGGACTGGAGGGACAGCCTCGATTTCTGCCCATTGAGCAGGTGTCTGATTTATACGTCTTCGGTAGTCTGGATGCCAATAGTGCCTTGTACAACTTTCTGGGCAAGCAACACGTGTCGGTGCATTTCTTCGATTATTATGAGCATTACACCGGCTCGTTTATGGCCCGCGAATACTTACTGGCCGGGAAGATGCAGGTAGAGCAAACGCGGCATTATCTTTCGGACAAGAAACGGATTATTGTGGCCCGCAAATTCGTGGAGGGAGCTGCTTTTAACATCCTCAAGAATTTGCGCTACTACCACAACCGGCAGAAAACGCTGGATGAAACAATTCTATCTATAGAAACCTATTCGGCCAGCATTGCAGGCACAGCGGATGTACCAGCACTGATGGGCATTGAAGGCAATATCCGCCAGACTTATTACGCCGCTTTCGATACGATTGTACCGGAGTTTGTGATGCAGGGCAGGAGTAAGCGTCCGCCGCAAAACGAGGTGAATGCACTCATTTCTTTTGGCAATACGTTATGTTATACGCTTTGCCTGGGAATGATTTACCACACTCAACTTAACCCCACCATTTCGTTTCTGCACGAACCAGGCGTCCGCCGCTTTTCGCTGGCCTTGGATCTGGCCGAAATATTCAAGCCTTTGCTGGTTGACCGAACGATTTTTAAGCTGCTGAACAAGCGGGAAATACAGCCCAAAGATTTCTCTACTGATTTGAATGGTTGCGTATTGAAAGAAGTTGGCCGAAAAACGTTCGTGAAAGCCTTTGAAGAGCGCATCAACGAAACGATCCAGCATCGGACGTTGAAACGAAGCGTCAGTTATAAGCATCTGGTGAAACTGGAGTGCTATAAGTTATCTAAACACCTACTAGGTATGGAAGAGTACCAACCTTTCAAAGCCTGGTGGTAGGAAGAATGGATTGAGTAAATTCAACTGTCGCTATTCTGTTTTTCAATATTAACAACCTTCCCTTACTCCCTGTTTATGTATATTATTCTGGTTTATGACGTGGGCGAGAAGCGGGTAGGAAAGATGCTAAAGCTGTGTCGCCGTTATCTGAGCTGGATTCAAAATTCGGTATTGGAAGGGGAGATTACAGAGGTGAAATTGAAGGAACTCACCCTGGCTGCCCGCCGATTGATGAACGAACAGGAGGATAGCCTGATCATTTTCAAAAGCCGGGATCAACGCTGGCTTGACAAAGAGGTCATTGGCCAGGAACGTAGTTCGACGGATAATTTTCTGTAAACCAAAGTACATTTGCTCGTCGGTAACAAAAAAGGCAAAGGCAATACGGTTGGAAATCAATTCTTGTTTGGGACTTTATATATCAAAGTGTTGATAATGAGCGATTGTCGATCCCCAGGGTAAATCTTGTGATTGGTGATCGACGACAGAGACAGGGTAATTCATCTCCGCCAAAGTCGTTTTTTAGGCTATATTAGTGGTTTCCTGAGCTGTTTCTGACGGCTTCTAATTGTACCAGAATGGAATTGAAATAAAAATCCGGGATGTTTGGTAGTAACTCCAAAGTAACTTCTAATTGTACCAGAATGGAATTGAAATAGTTAAATTCATTGACTGCGGCGATGTAGGCCATCCGTCTTCTAATTGTACCAGAATGGAATTGAAATAGGTTACCCGTTCTCAGAATAACATTATTCGGGTAGCCTTCTAATTGTACCAGAATGGAATTGAAATTTGTTTTTTAATCGGACTTTTTAACGCCGGTCCTTGGCCTTCTAATTGTACCAGAATGGAATTGAAATAGATAGCGGCCACGCCGGTCCAGTTTGGCAAGGGTGGCTTCTAATTGTACCAGAATGGAATTGAAATGCGTAAACGTCCTGGTCATCCTGCCTTATGATATTGCTTCTAATTGTACCAGAATGGAATTGAAATGAGCATTACCGTGGAACAATGTACAAAAAACCTAGTCTTCTAATTGTACCAGAATGGAATTGAAATAATCCTGCCTTCTATTGCACGAGTAGCCACACAATCTTCTAATTGTACCAGAATGGAATTGAAATATCAAACGCAAACCTTTTTTCCCTATTTTTCCAGTCGCTTCTAATTGTACCAGAATGGAATTGAAATGGATTTTAAACCTAATGGCTTTACATAGGTATTCAGCTTCTAATTGTACCAGAATGGAATTGAAATATGTCTCCAATAGCGTCCGTGCGCTAGGAAATGAGCTTCTAATTGTACCAGAATGGAATTGAAATAGAAAGACCTTTTTTGAAAGAATGAAAAGTAAATTATCTTCTAATTGTACCAGAATGGAATTGAAATACTCTAACGATAATAAAGTGCAGGTTCGGCAATTTGCTTCTAATTGTACCAGAATGGAATTGAAATAAACAGGCACACGCTCCTTAATCATGCCTCCTAATTCTTCTAATTGTACCAGAATGGAATTGAAATGTTCCAAAGCACTACGCGCCGAGGTTCTGCTACGGACTTCTAATTGTACCAGAATGGAATTGAAATAGGCTGACAGTGAGCTTAGTGCTGCACCGCTTTGACTTCTAATTGTACCAGAATGGAATTGAAATCTATTACTAACTTGTCTACGCCTGTTTGAATACCATCCTTCTAATTGTACCAGAATGGAATTGAAATATCAGTTAGCCATTGTGCTAAGGCAGGATCTGGACTTCTAAT
>JAZKGK010000230.1:0-10434 GCA_040385915.1 Bacteroidota bacterium | reverse complement strand
ACGAATAAGCTAGCCGAATTTATGAGTCCGCTGTTTGATTTATCGCGGATGAAACAACCAGAAGCATTTGTCACAACCCTTACGCATTCGCAGGAATATATGCTCATGGGCATTTCTACCGCTGCTGCCCTAGTCGCGATGTTAGTGGCATTGGTTATGTATGTAAACCGCGCTGCCGTTCCTACTGCCGAAGGAGAACCAACGTCCTCTTTGCAAAAATTGATTTATCGCAAGTATTATATTGACGAATTATACGATGCCCTTTTTGTAAAACCGCTGAATGCCCTTTCCCATATCTTTTATTCCATCTTTGAGATATTAGGCATTGATTTACTGGTCAATGGTATAGGTAAAGCCGTTACGGGAACGAGCAGACTTATTCGCTATGCCCAAAATGGCGCCATAGGCTTTTACATTTTTGCCATGGTTATAGGAATCATTTTAATTCTATTGCTGAATCTTCCCTTTTTAAGCTAAGGATATTGTACTGACAAAGAAATTTAAAGAGTAAATAAATGATGTTTTTTTGTGGGATTGATTTGTCTTACAAAGCATTACGCTACTCATAAACTCATTTACTTATAAACTCATTTACTTATATACGGAAAGCATGCTAACGCTTACTTTAATTGGATTACCATTTGTTGCTGCGCTATTGCTTTTATTAGTAAAAGGTGACGGCGTTAAAAATATCGCCTTCGTGGCTGCCCTGGCTGAATTTGTGGTTGCTATGGTAGCTGTTAGCCAGTTTTCTCCAGAGGCTGGGGCACAGTTTGCGGCGAATTATCCTTGGATAGCATCCGCAGGCATCAATTTCAGTGTCGCCATGGACGGCATTAGCCTCTTGCTGGTTATTCTGACCACGCTGCTGGTTCCGCTAATTGTGCTGGCGACTTTTGGACATAACTACCGCAATCCTTCCGCTTTTTATGCCCTCATTCTCTTTATGGAATCGGCCCTGATTGGGGTATTTACGGCCCAGGATGCATTCCTGTTTTACTTTTTCTGGGAAGCAGCGTTAATTCCTATTTACTTTCTGGCAGGCATCTGGGGCGGCAAAGACCGCATTCGCATTACCTTCAAATTCTTTGTCTATACTATTTTTGGCAGTTTATTTATGCTGCTGGCTTTGTCTTACCTGTATTTCCAAACGCCTGGTACACATTCGGCTGACATAAAAGCCATTTATGACCTTACCCTGGATGCAAACGAGCAAAGTTTGCTGTTCTGGGCCTTATTCATTGCCTTTGCCGTAAAAATGCCAGTCTTTCCATTCCATACTTGGCAACCAGATACTTATACCGAAGCTCCAGCGCCAGCCACCATGCTTTTGTCAGGAATTATGCTGAAGATGGGTATTTACGGGCTGATTCGCTGGTTGATGCCAGTGGTGCCAGCAGGCGTAGCAGAATGGGGGCCTACGGCTATAGTCTTGTCCATCATTGGTATTATTTACGGTTCCGTCATCGCGGTGCGGCAAAATGATATGAAACGGCTCATTGCCTATTCTTCTTTTGCTCACGTGGGCTTAATGTCTGCTGGCGTATTTTCTTTGACTACCAATGGTTTACAAGGGGCTGTTATTCAAATGTTGGCACACGGAATCAATGTGGTGGGAATGTTCTTTGTCATTGATATTATTGCTAGCCGTACCAAGACCCGCGATTTGGAAAGATTGGGAGGCATTACTCAAACTACACCAGCCCTAAGCGTTTGCTTCCTTATTTTGTTGCTAGGAAGTGTTGCCTTACCCTTAACTAATGGCTTTGTTGGTGAATTTCTCTTGCTGTCGGGACTATTTGAATACAATCCCTGGTACAGTGCAGTGGCTGGCTTAACGATTATTCTGGGTGCTGTCTATATGCTAAGGATGTTCCAAAAAGCCATGCTTGGCGATAAAGTCGAAGCCGCTGAGCCCTTTACCGATTTGACTTTTAGCGAAAAAGCGGTGTTATTTCCCCTTGTATTGATGGTCTTCTGGATAGGCTTATACCCCAATACCTTTCTGCACATGACTGGCCCGGCAGTAGCTGATATCTTAACTAAGTTTAAGAGTTTATGAGTTTAGGGTCTATGAGTGAATTACTTAGTTATCACTTATGAACCTTCCTCAACTTTAACCTCTCAACTTTAAACTCATAAACACTTTATGTTGTCAATCATACTTTTATCGATTTTCGGAATTGTCTGTTTATTTCTGGGATTTCTCAAATCCAAACAGGTGCTGCTACCGGCTGCGATGCTATTTGTGGCTACTGCTTTTGTTGTCAATGCGCTGGATTGGAATCGCCCCGTTTCCTATTTGAATAATATGATGGCTATTAACAATGTTTCTGTAGCTTTTATCGGAATCATATTGTTGTCTGCTCTACTCATTTTGCCGCTTACCCAGCGGTATATCAACGATGCCCGCGCTCAATTAGCTGAATACTACGCCATTCTGATTTTTTCATTGGTAGGTGCCATTATGATGGTAAGCTACGAAAATCTGATTATGCTATTTATTGGGTTAGAAATCCTTTCAGTTTCTATGTACGTGTTGACTGGCAGTGATAAGCGAAATCTGAAGTCTAATGAGGCGGCATTGAAGTATTTTTTGATGGGCGCTTTTGCTACGGGTATTCTATTGTTTGGAATCGCTTTGCTTTATGGCGCAACCGGTACTTTTACCGTGAGTGGCATTAGCAATTACGTAGCTAATAACCCGACTGGGATTTCTCCATTGTTTCACCTGGGCTTGCTGCTGGTACTGATTGGCATCTTATTCAAAGTCTCTGCTGCCCCGTTCCACTTCTGGACTCCTGATGTATACGACGGTGCTCCTTCCATTTTTACGGCTTTTATGTCTACTGTGGTTAAAACGGCAGGCTTTGCCGCTTTGTATCACTTGCTCGGCGTTGCTTTCACGGGTGTGTATACCTTCTGGGGAATGACAGTCGCCGTCATTACGGTGATGACCCTGGCCGCGGGTAACTTAACCGCTGTCTATCAGCAAAGTTTCAAGCGGATGCTGGCTTACTCCAGTATTTCACACGCCGGATATTTGCTTATAGCCGTGGTTGCCTTCAACGCGCAATCGCAGGAAGCGATCTTGTTCTATTCTTTGGCCTATTCTCTGGCTACGGTAACCGCCTTTGGTGTATTGATATTGGTGGCTGACCAAAATGCTATTGATGGCCGCCCTAACGAAGATTACGGCGCCTTCAACGGTTTAGCAAAATCCAATCCCTTCCTGGCTTTTGCTTTAACAGTATCCATGTGTTCATTGGCAGGAATTCCGCTTACTTCCGGCTTTTTCGGCAAGTTCTTCATCTTCATCAGTGCTATTGAGCAGCATATGGTGTGGTTGCTGGTGATAGCTGTATTGATGTCAGCCGTTGGGATATACTATTATTTCCGGGTAGTTATTGCGATGTATATGCGCGAAGGCAGCACCCAAACCATTACCATTGCCCCACTTTATAGACTTATCCTAATCATTACGACTATTCTTACCCTCTTGTTAGGCGTAGCACCAGGCATTATTAAAGGAATGGTTTAATCAATGGGTAGATCGGTGCGCCGAAGCATGCGAATAAGTAGATTAACAGATGAAAAAAGCTGTTTTATTATTTACTAATCCGCACATTCACTAATCGGCACATCCATTAATCGTTTCCCTCACTGAATTGAACCTTGAGGCCGCTGAGAGTCAGGCCAATCCTGAATCCGAAGCGCTGATATTGGTTTCCTTGAAATGCGGCGACCGCTTCTAAACGGAAAAGGCGTAAAATGCCATCTAAGCCATAACCCACTTCCCAGTATTGGTTGCTTCGGCTAGTAGTAAGGTAATTAGCAAACACAATCTCTTTCGCTCCTGTTAGCCGTACCAAGGGTATTTGCGTAAATAAGAATTTCCGGAATTGGTATAAGGCGTGGGCATGGAAGTAATTATGGGCTGTACTGTAGGGATAATAATCCAGCAAGCGGAAAGAAGTCAGCATATTACCAGTTTGCAAAATAGTCTGATTGCCCATGAAATGCTGATAGTCGGGCAGTGAAAGTTTATTATTATTGACAAAAGCGCCCGCTGTCATACTGTAATATAACCGGCCCCGCACCCCCACATCGAAGCCGTGACGGAAGCTTAGCTCTATCCGATCATAATCTACCTGACTGCCCAGCATCGAAGCTACCCCTTTCCGGTAATTGAAGCCAAGCAGCGGTGAGTCATTGTGGATCATCCTTTTCTTTCCATTTCGGATGATATGCTTAACCCAGGGCTGGTAGTTCAGGTTCAGGTTTAGTGTAAGAGCGCGTGGCTGAGCAATAATCTCCTGATCTCTTTCTGTATTTTCTGGCGCGTTGGGTGTATAGTCATGGTCACGGTATCGAATGAAGGTAAAGTTTGTTTGATTGAAAAGTTCGCTGCGGTCGGCCCATTCTACGTTTCCTTTGAAAGAAAGCCCATCCGAGAGTTTCCGTTGGTAGTTGAATGCCACAAACTTTTTTTCGTAAATCTTCATGTAGTTACTCTCAAAGAAGAGCGAACCGATCGTATTGATAATCGGTGGAATAGGGTTATCAGGATTGAATTGACTGATGTATTGTCCGCCTTCTACAAATAAACTGGTGCCCGTCCCCCGGTAACCCATGCGTAGCGTACCCGTAAGTTTCCTCCGGGCAAAAGCATACCGAACCAGTGGTCGGACGTATACCGAGCGCTTATTCGGGAAGGTATGCGTAACTAACAAACTGGTGTTAAATGCAAAACCTTCGACTGTATTAAAATTGAGGCTAAATAAAGGAGACCGGTAATCGAATTCAGTAGCCTTGCCGGAGCCATATTTATGCCCGAACAGCAAATGCTCAGGCTTAAATTTATTCGTGTTTTTCTTGAGGGTGTCTTTCTTGGCTTTCGCTTCCTCTACTTTCATCACACTATCCCTTCGCGTAAAGCTTTCTACTTCAATTTTAGTTAAGGGAACGGTGCGTACCTGGCTCCAGAAAGTAGTATCGCGGCGGTAGGCCAGGGAATCGATGGTGGTTGAGTCGTTGCTCACCACATTCGCTTCCTGGGGTGAATTTTTCTGCTTTTGTAGTTCTTGCTTTTCGTACTTGCGGATAAGTTTATTTAAATCTTTTCTTTTCAACTCCTTCTTTTCTGAAAGGGCTTCTTCCAAGGTCATGTCTTTGGCCTTCTTTTTGGAAGCAGCACTGGCAATAACGGGTGCGGGAGTAGGTTTCTCCACTTTTTCATCAATGAGTTCGATGTCTTCTTTAAACGCTGGATTTACTTGCAGGGCATAATTGCTTACCGAGGCCATATATTTGAATTCTCCTTCAAAACCCAAAAAGCTGCCTTTTACAAAAATCTGGTTACTCACTGGCATCCATACCTGCTGGATAGGCGACAATAGTTGCTTGATATTAAAACGGAAGCCACTTTTCATCGTGTTCAAGTCCAAGCTATGCAAGCTCCACCGATCTTCGATGATGTAGATATATCCTTCAAATACATTATCTCCCTTGGAGCGTGCAATTACCTGGATTTTGTTGACTTCGAAGCCGCGATCTTTGAAGATACCCAGGTACTGAAACTTGTAATACGCAAATGCCCGAGGCGACAGAGGCGAAACGGCGCCCGCAATCATAGGCTCATAAAAGCTGGCATTTAAATAGTCGTTGGGTGGCGCTAACTTATCCATGTTGCTGCGGATAGAGAGCACTTTTTGACGAAAAGTATTGGGCTGTTGAAAAGAAATATCGGCGACCGACTCAGTAAAATACACAGTGTTCGGGTCAATGCCTTCTTTCTTCAACTTGCCACGTAAGAAGAACGGTGAACTAGTCAATCGGCCTCCGCCGCGCGTATATAGCCGGGCGGTATACTTTTGTACCTGCAATAAGTGGAACTTGCTCTTGGCAATGGCCTTGCGCATGATGGTATAAGCCGGATCTTCTTTCCCTGCTTTTACCTGCACTTCCTGTAAAGCAATTATCTGTTCAAGTAGTACCGCATCGAATTGCAGGAATCCAGTCCCTATTTCCACCGATTTGGTAAGCGTCTGATAACCCAGGTATTGAAAAATAATTTCGTACGTGCCGGGAGCTAAGGCAAGCTCATACTTGGCCTCGGCATTACTCATGGTGCCAATGGCCGTGCTTTTTACCACGATAGAGGCAAATGCCAAGGGTTCATTCTTAGCATTCCGAATAGTTCCCCGGATGCCTCCTACCGCCAAGACATCGGTAGGGCAAAAGGATAAAAACAGCAAGCCTAGCAAAAGGGAGTGACGAATGAATGGGTACATTATGCTTGAATGATTGTGTAGAATTAGGTTTTCGCAAGTATTAGGATAAAAAGCCAGACTACGCAATTTTTTGCGTGTGCAAAATGTTAAAAAAATGTTAATTGGCAAGCGCTATCAAATAAGGTTAGCCCTGCTTCAGGAGGAAATATTCCCGCCTACCATATTTATCTTATTGACTGGTAGAGAAATGATGAATTGGGTTCCTTTGCCTAATTCACTGTGGGCGACAATAGTGCCCTGATGTTTTTGAATAATATTGTAGGAAATGGACAACCCTAATCCTGTCCCTTGTCCTACCGGTTTGGTAGTAAAAAAGGGGGCGAATATGCGAGGCAGTACCTCAGTGGCTATTCCACAACCCGTATCGCTGATGGCTATTTGTAAATGATCCACAAATACGGTAGTGGCAATCTGCAACTCCCCTGTGGCTTGCTTATCCATCGCTTGCAGGGCATTGGTGAAGATGTTGAGGAAAACCTGGTTGAGTTGGCCAGGATAGCACTCGATTAAAGGTAACTGAGGGGCATAGGCTTTTATAACAGTAATTTTATCCTTCAATTGGTAAGTGAGCAAGGCTAAGGTATTATCTATCCCTTCGTGAAGAGCGGCTCGCTTCATTTCTGCTTCATCCAGGCGAGAGAAATTACGCAAACCCCGCACGATTTCGGCGGTACGCGCTGCCCCACTGGCAATGGAGTATAGGGTTTCTTGCACCACAAACTTATTATCATGGTAATATAAGGCCGCTTTCAACTGAGCAATGCGTTGCAAACCCGCCAATACGGTTGATTCTGAGGCGGCGCTTTCCAACAGTTCGTATTGTTCCAGTACCTGGAAGAGTTCGGAAAGGGAGCTTTTTAGGTTTTCGACGCCTGCCTGGACAAAGTTGATGGGATTATTAATTTCGTGGGCAATGCCAGCGGTGAGCTGACCAAGAGAAGCCAGCTTTTCGGATTGTACTAATTGGATTTGGGTCGCTTTCAGTTCCTCAATGGCCTGAGCCAGATTATCATTTATGGTCGACAATTCCTCGCCCCGTTGTTTGGATTCTTCCTCAGAAGCTTGGATTTCATCGTAGGCTTGGCGTAAAACCTCTTCTGACTCTTTCCGTTCAGTGATATCCTGTGCACAGCCCAATACTTCCTTTACTTTACCATCGGCGGTTCGGCTGAAAATGGTTCGACGTTCATTTACCCATATATAATGTCCGGCTTTGTGTTTAAGGCGGAACTCGATAAATTTTTCTTCTCCTTCCCGAGTAAAGCTTATTTCCTGAAGATGATTGATTACTCTTTGATAATCAAGTGGATGAATTAATAGGTCTGGCAACTTCTTCTTCATTCCCCTTATCTCGTGAATAGAATAACCGGAAATATCGTGGGGTTTGTTGAGGTACACAATCTCTTGCGTTAACCAGTTTTCTACACGAATTACTTCAGGGCAGATAACGGTAACGGCATGTAAAAATGCTTCCTTTTCAGCCAGTAGTGTTTGCATTTGCCATTTTTCTTCTTCTAATCGATTTAATGAACCAGCGACCAGCAAAATGAGCAGACCAAAAAATGAAATGATTAATACCATTAGTAGCCCTACCGTAAATTCAGTAGAAAAAGGAAATATTCTTTGGGCTTCCAATCTCAACCATCCCAGTATTAAAGGAAATAAAACGGCCAAAGGCAGAAGCTTTCTGGCCATTATACCGCCTGCGAGATCGCTAAGCAGATGGGCAAGTAAGCCTTTATCTGGACGAATATATAGAAGACTCAAACAAACCAGCATAAAAACCAAAGAAGTATGCAAGGCCATTGGCGTGAAAACGCCCACTCCGTAAAAGGCTTTAATACCATATACATAGCCTATAATGGCAAATAGGCTGGACATGGCCAGGACAATAATTAATATTTGCGCTAGGCGATAATATTTGTCGCTAGTCCTATGCATCAATACTAATACTAAGCCTGTAATCATAAAGTTAAAAGCCGTGTTAGGAGCCATTCGATTGGGCTTGACAGTACCCATACTTAACTTATCGCTAAACAGCCATTGATCAATGCCTGCATCCCAGCCAGTAAAATACCCGCTGAATTTGATGGTTCCGATCAGTATAATGATCCAGGAAAGCATCTTGGCTAGCCGATAGTAGCGAGATGGATGAGCTAGGGTTGTGCCTGCTTGGGGAGTGAGAAGAATTGAAATACTGGCAACAATAAAAGTGATGGCCGTCATGGGATTCATAAAAACTAAACCCGGCAAAACACTTTTGAAAAATGTAATATCGAATCCCCACCCTAGCAGCACAAGACAACTAATAGCAAAAGCCAACCAGGAGGCTATTTCTTTGGTTGACAACTTTTGTAAAAAAACTTCTTTGATAGGAGTGCTATTCATTGTCGTGTCTTCTTCATTTCTAAAGGTAATAATGCTGAGCAAGTCGTTTTACCGTGTAAATTTTGAATATCAACACACTACGTAGTATCTCTAGGATAAAATTATGGAAAAGTTTGATTGTTCTTTCTCATAAGTAGGGAAATGATGAATGGGGTTGCTTTATCCAGCGTTCGCCTGTGGCCTGTTTGTCCATGGCTTGCACAGCGCCTGGGTGAACGTAGGGAGGAAAATCTGCTTGAGCGCGCCAGAATAATACTGGATTAAAGGCCAGTGGGGCGTAGACTATTGCTGCCTTTTGCCACTGTAATCTTGTTGGTAAGTGAAGAGGGGTTGTCTAGCGCTTCCGCGAAAGCAACGGAATGAATAAACGTTCCAGCCGTTCTTCTAAGCTTTCGTCCGAAGTCATCCTTAGGTCAAGTGCTAGCTGTCGCAGGTAAGTAGGCTTAGTCTTTTTTCTTTGTAATACAAAAAGTATTTAACAAGCCAAGGCAGACTGAGCCATGATGTAGGGTAAAGAGAAACTAAAAGTGGAGCCTTGGCCGGGTTTTGAATTGATGCTCAGCTTACCACCTAGTTTTTCCAGGTATTCCTGGCACAAATGCAGCCCTATTCCCGTGCCTTTTTCAAGAGAAGTGCCCAGCGTGCTTTCTACCCATTGCTTAGAGAGTAAATTATTGACTATGTCGGTAGTCATTCCCATGCCGGTATCCGACACCGATACCAACACCTGCTTAAAGGAATAAGTAGTGGATATGTGAATATTGCCGTTTACTGGTGTATACTTAATGGCATTGGAAATGAGGTTTCGTAAAATGAGGTGCATCATTCCTTCATCCGTCATTACCTCTAGGGTTTCATCCGCTATTTCATCGGTTATCCTAATTTCTTTCTGGTCAGCGATGGGCTGAAAGAGATTGACATTCTGCTGTATCATGCTTTTGATAGAGTATGAATGCAAGACTGGCAGGGGAGATTGTAACTGATTTTTTGTCCAGGACAATACACTGTTGAGCATATTTTGCACATTGGCTGAGCTTTTTCGAATATTCATCATAATTATTCTCGTTTCCTCGGGCGTAAAATTATTGACGTTATCCAAATACAGCTCCATAAAGCCAGACAGATTAGCCAAGGGTGCTCTTACGTCGTGGGTAATCAAAGCTAATAGCTTGTCTTTTAACTCATTCAAATGCTCATATTCTTCATTGCTGCTTTGCAATTGCTGGGTGCGCTGAACTACTTTCTGCTCCAAAATCTCATTGGCTTTCTGAAGTTCCTGAAGTAAGCGTTCGTTCTCGGTACTTAAAAAATATTGTTTTAAGGCATTTTCAATCGTTATGCTCAACTCCTGATTGCTCCAGGGTTTTAACACATAATGATATATTTGAAGCTCATTAAAAGCCTGAATGACTATTTCAATATCGCTGTGGGCCGTAATAATGATTCTGGGAACGGCTGGAAATTTATTCTTTGCCATTCTTAAAAAATCTAATCCAGTCATGTGAGGCATACGCTGGTCAGAAATAATTAAGTCAGGCTGATTGTCTTCTAATAGTCTAACTGCCTCTTCACCCGATTGAGCCGTTATAATATGAAATGTCCTGAAATAGGCATTCCTGAAGGCGAGTAAATTATTTTCTTCATCATCTACAAATAAGATAACTGGCTTTGCGACCATAAGATAAAAAAATAGAAGTGTTATTAACTGACCTTTCGCAGGCCAAAAATTTGGTATTTAGTAAAAAATATTTAT
>JAZKGK010000229.1:1673-3955 GCA_040385915.1 Bacteroidota bacterium | reverse complement strand
AATGTCTGTTTGTGCAGTTCAAGAAGCAGGGCAGTCTGAGGCAGACTGTCCTGCTTGGTTACATCTGGGATTCTTGCTATAAAGATCTTACTGAGAAAAACCTGGTGTATTCACTTCTTCGAGTGCCATGAGATACTTATACTGTTCAATCCGTGTGTTAATTTTCATAACCCCCGCTAACCCGGCTCTACAAACACTAGACTGGTACTATCTGCTTTAATTATTGAATCAAAATTACATGGCTTAAGCCGCTAGAAAAACAGTCATAATACGGAAATTGCATAACCCGTTTTTATACCTACCCACTTTTGATGAATTAATGATCATTTTCTTACTTGAAAAAATATTTAAGGAGCTGGTCTTTACAGTCAGAGAAGTTATTTCGATACCTTTTGTTAGTGCTGTAAATCAGAATATCGTTAGCTAGCCTTGGATAAAAAAAGAAGCGGTTAGGACCTGTTGGCCTAACCGCTTCTTTTTTGAAAAATTACTTTATGCGCAGCAACTACGCCGGAATGATTTCTATTAAGCTTTCTGATGCAGGTCGTTGCTTCAAGTGCGATGGTGTCCAGTTGATCTTAAGCGTACCACTCCACTGACGAATCAGGCTTTGGTAAGCTTCTCCAAGCGGACGGATATTGCGATTGATGTCGTACATACCCAAGGCATTGATGTTGCCATTGTCTTCGCGCAGTGCTGTGTCCCAATCTACCTGATCGATAAGGCTATACCAGGTAAAACCTACTACTGGCACCCCATCCATTTTTAAGCGGTAAAGGTTAGTCCACTGTTTTTTCAACCACTCGATAGAATGGGGCTCCTTCATATTCGTTTCGGTATGCATCAGCGGCAAGCGATAACGCTTGTAATACTGATGTGCAATGATATAATACCCATAAAGGTCGCCCGAAGCCGAGGTATGACCATTCGGATGAACCATGTGCTCGTTGGTTTGATAATAGTCGGTACCCACGATGCAGCGGCCTTTGCAGGGATTGTTGCGAAACCAGGCGTATTCGTCCTTGGTCATACCGTGGCTCAGCAGATATTGCTGCATGGCTGGGCTAGATGGATATGCGACTGTTAAATCGAGTGGTAAGAAGCGTTTTTGGTTCAGGAAGTCGGCCCGATCCTGACATGTAGGATCTTCCGGGTGAAAATATTCGCAAGACTCACTTTGAATAAACGTTGCCTTAGGCTGTATTTCCAAAATGGCTTCCATCGCCATCAGGTTGGCTTTGCAAAGGTGCTTCAGGGCTGTTACATAGCTAAAATCGTCTGACTTCCGCTCGTTCCACCAGCCATACTGCGCCGAAAACATGGCCGTAATAAAGATTTCGTTGATTGGTGTATATAGCTTCAGATAGGGAAAACGCTTGGCAAAGGCCAGGGCATATTCTGCAAAATGCTCCGGGAAATCGGGGTTCTGAAAATCACCCAGCCAGTCGGGCACTCCGAAGTGGCACAAATCCACGATAGGAGTGATGCCTTTCTTCTTCATATCCTGGAAGACGAGGTCGGTAAAGTGCCAGTCGTATACCCCTGGCGCTACGTGGGTAGAATAGTACGGAGGACCATAGCGTAGGTACGAAATACCGCTTTCTTTCACCAGCCGGAAATCTTCTTCCCAATATTGATAGTGCTTAGCTTTTTCTAATTCGTCTACGCGTTTAATTTTCCCATTAGGCAACAGTATTGTAGGATAGCTGTTCTCAATACCGGTTGCAAACATGAATTGGTTCATACAAAAGAATGAAGTTGATGCTTTTTAAAGAAGGTTAACTCAAAATCTGTACCTGTTTTTGTTGATATCTTTTCCGGAGAAGCCGTTCAAATAAAAGATATTCTTTCTCCATTGGTAATTCAAAAGTAAAGCTTGGTAACCGAATCGTGCGTTTGAATTATTATATAATCATACACGCCTGCTACACGCCATATACTTGCCCTAAATGCATAGGAAGGCATTAAACAGCAAAAAAACCGACTTGTATCACTCAAAAACGAATCTCCGTAAAAAAGCGTATGTGGGCAAAAAAAGGTTTTTTTAAGTCTCTCATAAACAGAGATCTAAAGCAGGTAAATGTGACTTGCTAAAATAGAAATGGTGGGAAAGAAATCTTACTTAAGGCAAAAAAGGCAGGTAGTGGTATTAAGTAAAATACCTTGAAGGAAGAAGTGAAATTGTTGTTATTTAGGACAAATACGTACTTTATTGAAGGAAAAATATTTTGAACAAAAAAATCGAGCCACAACGGTTTGTCATGACTCGATTCAAAATTTTG
>JAZKGK010000229.1:0-1663 GCA_040385915.1 Bacteroidota bacterium | reverse complement strand
ACTTAGGGCTTGCTACGCAATTACCTATACATTTAGCCTAGTTATTTTCTTTTTTTTTCTGCATTGCAAAATCCCGGCGGCTAAATTGTGCACTTTATTTCGTAACAAGCCCTTACTCGCTTTGACGCTGAGTTGCGGTTGGTTCGCCAGCAAGCTTTGTCAGATCTTTTACTGCTGGGCCATTTATTACGCGCCCAAAAGGATCGAAGCGGGAGCCGTGGCAAGGACAGTCCCACGATTTTTCGGCGTTATTCCACGATACCACGCAACCCAGGTGAGGGCAAATAGCCGAACATTCGTGCAAGCCTCCGGTCATATCGCGAAACACAGCCACCTTATGCAAATGATGGCTTAGGACTGCTCCACTACCGGGCGAAATATCGGCTCGACTATTGACGTCGCTGGCAGCCAGCAGGTCGGTATACTGAGCGACTACATTCAGGTTTTGGCGTAAAAACTGCCGTGCTGAAGCCACAGAGACCGAAATTCGGGAAGGGCTGTAGATCTCTGTCCATTCGTTATCACTGCCCATTATCTGGTCAGTAATGATGTTGGCCCCAATGGTCGCGTGTGTTATACCGTGACCCGAATCTCCGGTAATAATGTATACATTCTCATCACCAGGATTGCGCCCCAGGAAAGCCAGTCCGTCGACCGGTTCCAGTACTTGCCCCGACCATTCGTATACCACTTCACCCATCAGTGGAAAATACTGCTGAGTCCATTCCTTGAGGCAATCAAATCGTCCTTTCGGATTCTCTTCCTGTCCGGTTTTGTGATCTTCGCCTCCCACAATGAGCAGGTCATAAGCAGCATCTACGGGCGATCCACCTTCCATCTCCTGTATTCGAATATAGTGATAGGGCTCGGCTGTGTCCCAATACAGTGCCTTAGGAACAGAGCCTTTCGGAATGCGCGCCGCAATCGCATAAGTACGGTAGGAGGCTTGTTTGGTATGCATCGTCACCACATCATTCACGGGCGAGTTGGTGGCTACAACTATATTCTCCGCATGAATAGTTCCTCTACTAGTAACCACGTGGGCTTGTGTACCCGAAGTTATCTTCTCTGCGCGGGTATCCGTATACATTTGTCCACCCAAGCGGAGAATGGCGTTTACGAGCCCTTTTATGTATTTAAGCACGTGAAATTGCCCTTGCTCAGGAAACCGGAGAGCATAACCTTGGCTAAGCGATGGCACCGGTGTAGCGTCTACTTTGGCAGTATTGGTAAGTCCGGCACGTTGCGCTGCCGCTAGTTCTTTGTCCAGCTCCTTCAGGTCGTGGCCAGGCAAGGTGAATAAATACCCATCCAGTCGCTCAAATTCGCAGTCTATTTGCTCTTCACGTACTATCTGCTCAATCTGGTCAATGGCGCTGCAATGACTTTGAGCTGCCAATATTGCACCCGCTGAGCCGTGAATGTGCTCCAGCACCGAGTATCTATCGTCAAGGGCACAGGACAAGTGGGCAGTTGTCCGAGCGGTTTCCCCTCCCGCAATCGGCCCATCATCAATCACTACCACTTTCCGCCCTTCCTGCAACAAAAAATAAGCTGTAGTGAGGCCTGCAATGCCTGCGCCTATCACGCAAACCTCGGTGCGTAAGTCTCATATCTTTGAAGAAATAAGAAATAGTGCAAATTTACCAAGCCAAGCAAGTAG
>JAZKGK010000228.1:0-42396 GCA_040385915.1 Bacteroidota bacterium | reverse complement strand
CTTATACACTGGCAAAACGGTAAAACACCCCCAGGGGCAGCTTTTTCTTGAAGCTGTCTTCCAGGTATAATTCACCATATTCAGGATGAGTTATTTTGCCAAAAGAGCAATCGACCAGGTTTTGGACAATGAGGGCGGAGAAGCCCATGGAATAGAGGTTGAGGATAAAGAAATGGTTCTGTTTATCCAGCAACTGGCTGCACAGCTTCAACAGTTCGTTGATATTTTCTTCTAATAGCCATCTTTCTCCGTCAGGACCGCGGCCGTAAGCGGGCGGGTCCAGAATGATGCCCTGGTAGGTATTGCCCCGTTTCACTTCTCGCTTCACAAACTTGAGCGCATCTTCTACCACCCAACGGATATTATCCAGGCCACTGGCTTCCATATTTTCCCGCGCCCAGGTAACCACTTGCTTAATCGAATCGACATGGGCAACATCGGCACCGGCTTGCTTGGCCGCTATGGAAGCGCCGCCGGTATAGGCAAACAGGTTCAATACCTTAGGCTGATTAACACCGCCTTTTGTTCGAATAGCATTTACTTTTTCATAAATGTATTCCCAGTTGGCCGCCTGTTCAGGAAAAATACCGACGTGCTTGAAAGAAGAGAGCGACAGGTTAAAAGTCAGGTCTAAGGGCAGGTGTCGATATGGCATACGCCAGTGTTCAGGAATGCCCTTTTTGCGTTCCCACTGCCCCTTTTCAGGGTTATTTTTCTCTTTCCTGAAAAAAGCATCCGCCCGCTCCTCCCACTCCGAATCAGCCAGTGATTTATCCCAAACTGCCTGCGGCTCAGGCCGGGCCAGGATATAATCGCCAAATTTTTCTAGTTTTTCAAAATTACCCGAATCAATCAATTGATAGGTTTGCCAGTGTTGCGGAGTGAGTAGTTGCATGAAATTGATGTGCTAATATGTTCGCCCTAGCGATGTTAAATGCATTCCGTCGCTAGAAACCGTGCCAGATTAATTGTTAATTGTTTACTGATAATTGTTTATTGTTTCCGACTAGCCACATACGCTGCACCGACCAGTGCCACCATCAGTAAAATAGCGGCTATTTCAAAAGGTAAGACGAAGTTGGTCATCAACTGCATGCCAATGATGGGAATGGACGATTGGGACGCGGTTGGTTGTTTGGCTATGGCTTCCGCAGCCGGATGAATCGCTTTCCAGTTGACTTCCAGAATAATGGTCATGAGTATGCCAAACAAGCTCGCAGCTGCCACCATACCCAACCACGGATAACGGCTGCTACCTGTTGCCTCATCGCTCACCGACTTATTTTGTTCTCCCGACTGTTGCGTAAGCATGATGCCAAAAATGAGCAAAACCAATACGCCACCTACGTAAATCATTATTTGGGTAACGGCCAGGAAATCGGCACCAGCCAACACGTATAAAGCCGATATGCCTAAAAAAGTGAGCAGCAGCGCGAAGGCCGCATACATCAGATTTCGGGTGACTAAAATGGTTAGGGCTGAACCGACTGTGAGCAAGGCAAAGGCTAAAAAGAGAAATAAAAGCAAGTGATTGTGGTGATTAGTTGATTAGTTAAAAGGCTGATTTACTGGCAAACACTATTTATTTTATTCTACCATATCGTCATTGCGAGGAACCGGTCTTATGTGCTTTGCAATGGCGGCTCCAAAAGCACAACCTGACGTTATTCCGATTCCGGGTTTGGCTTTTTTGCTCCCGGACGGAAAACCGGGCGTTTGGCTATTGGCTTGGACACTTCTTCGGTAGCTGCATCGGTTGGCAAATCTACTGGTGCATTATCAATAATCGGCTTGTTTTCTTCTATCGCTGGCTTTACTTCATCGGTTGCTTCGGTGGCAGGTTTCGGTTTCGCGCCTGGGCGAAAAACCGGACGCTTGACTGCTGGCACTGGCACTTCTTCGGCAGCCGCATCGGTTGGTATAACCGCATTAGCCTGATTAGCGTCAGTCGTTGATTTTGCTTCAATCGGTACTTCTGTAGCAGGTTTGGGCTTTGCTACGGGAGGCTTGGCAGCGAGTTTCTCCTTCTGAAACTCCTCCAATAACCGTCGCTTCTCTGCCGCTTCATCAGGACTGAGATTGGCGTAATGATAGTTCATATGCTCAATGTCAAACTCGCTGAAATCATAGGCTTTGGTCATGGTAAGGCACTCGGTCGGGCAAACGGTGGTACACAAACCACAGAAGCAACACTTGGCCATGTCGATATCAAACTTGGCTGCATACAGGCGGATGGAAGAGCCATCGGAGGTTTTACCTACCTCACCCACGGCTTTGATGGGCTCGATGTCAATGCAATTGACAGGACAAACTTTCGCGCACTTATCACATACAATGCAGTCATCCATCTCGTTGTGAAGGCGGTAACGGCCATTGTCAGGCACAGGAATAGCTTCGTAAGGATATTGAAGGGTAACTATGCCCGTTTCCTGTTCAAAATATTGCTTATCGTCTACGTAAATTGGTTTTCGGCTATCCTTCGCTTGCCGTATGTGTTTGAAAGTCAAATGCAATCCTTGCAAAGAAGATTTAATGCCTTCGCGGATATTGCCCCAGTACGTATTGTTGGCTCCTTTTTTCATGACTTATTTCATTGAAGACTTCGTCGAAGATTTGATTGAGGAGAATCTCGAAAAAGCAAAATTACATAATCAGCCAATGGAGGTTCGCATCTGATAAACTAATTCTTGAAAATCCTGAAAATAATTCTCCTTTATCTGCTTTCTAAAGCCTAGCTAAACAAGTTCAGTTGACCTCCCTGGCTGAATAATGACAAATCATAAGGCGGTAAACCGGATTGGGGCAGGTATTTCGGTTTTCAGCTAATTCCTCGTCGTCAGGCTGGTATTGGTACGCTAGAAAGTGATTGTCTGGATTGAATTGTGCTCCTCTGCCTTTTAGGTATGCATCTTTCTCGTCCATGGCTGATTGTCGGTTGCCTTCTTTTCCTAGCCCAATTTAGCAAAATCGTCTTTCAGCTTGTCATACAATCCAGCAAAGATTGGATATAGTTTCTGGTAGATCTCGTGTCTGGTAGCATCAGGACTGATTTCCCTGGCTTTGGGCAAAATGCTTTCCACTTCGGTCAGCTCTTTGAAAATACCCAGGGCATACAAACCCATCACTGCTGCACCCAGGGCCGAACTTTCGACACTTTCGGCTACCCGCACGGGTTTGTTAAATACATCAGCGACGATTTGCAGCCAAAAGTCAGAACGGGCAAAACCGCCACCCGCGTAGATAACCTCCATTTCCTTCGTATTCTCTTCCAAAGCAAGCCCAACGCTGTACAAGCCGAAGATAATTCCTTCCATTAAAGCTTTGGTAAAGTGCGCCCGCGTATGTTGAATAGAAATACCGAAGAAAACACCCTTGGCTTTGGCATCCCAAAAAGGTGCTCGCTCGCCTAAAAGGTAAGGCAGAAATAGTAAGTTATCAGCTCCTGCCGGAATGGATTGAGCTTTTTCAATCAGCAAGTCGTATGGATCTACGCCCGTTTTGACGGCCTCGGCTACTTCTACTTGTGCAAAATTGTCGCGAAACCAGCGAAAAACTACGCCTCCGCTGTTTACGGGGCCACCAACAATGTACAATCCTTCGGTAAGCACATAACTGAACACTCTCTCTTGGGCATCTTGGGCAGGAGCCGAAGCAGCGACGCGAATAGCGCCACTCGTGCCGATGGTGAGCGAAGCACAGCCAGGGTGGATGGCATTGGCACTCAGGTTGGCCAAACACCCATCGCTGGCACCCAGCACAAAAGGAACCTGCGGATCTAAGCCCAACGCCGAACTCCATTCCTTCGAAAGCCCTTTCACCGTATGCGTGGGCGGAACGGGTTTAGATAAATGCTCCGCCGTAATTCCGGCCACTGCCAAGGCAGGTTCGCACCAATGCAAGCTACGGATATCGAAGAGGCCGGTAGCTGAAGCGATGGAATAGTCGATCAGGTATTGGTCGAAAAGTTTTAGGAAAACATATTCTTTGATGGAAATAAATTTGTGTGCCTGGTCAACAATATCTGGCTGATTTTCCTTGAACCAGGCCAGTTTGCACAATGGCGACATGGGATGAATAGGCGTACCCGTGCGCAGGTAAATGTCGTGCCCATTCGCACTTTGCTTAATCCGCACGGCCTGCTCATTGCTCCGGGTATCGGCCCAAATAATGACATTAGTCAGCGGTTTCCCATGCCTATCTACCGCGATGAGGGTATGCATCGCACTGCTGAAACTCAGGCCCAGCAGGTGATTACCATCCTTTTTTAACGTGTCGGCTACACTACGGATGGTGCAGACAACGGCTCGGAATATCTCTTCGGGATCTTGCTCAGAGAAGGATGGCTGAGGGTAGAGAATCGGGTATTTCTGATCGGCATGCGCAACAATCTGTCCCTTTAAGTCGAAAGCAATCGTTTTGGTACTGGTGGTACCCATGTCAACGCCAATGATACAATCCATAGAAGAGGTAGTCAATTTGGCGGTAAAGTAGGGCTTATCGGGCAGTTTCGGAAATGATAGCGGCGTATTAGTGCATGCGCAACACTTTTACAGCCCTTATTTCTCCACGACTCAGCTCTAGCAAAGCCTGGTTAGCTTCTTCCATGGGATATACTTCCACCGCTGGTTTAACAGAAAACCGGGCTGCCCAGGCTAAAAACTCTGCCACATCGCTCCTGCTTATATTGGTGACACGCTTGATTACCTTTTCCATGCCTAAATGCCTGCCATAGTCCAGTTGTCTAAGCGAATCCTGGTCGCGTTCTTGCTTATGAGCCGCATTAATCACGAGCCTGCCACCAGGACGAAGGTATTCCAGGGCATCGATAACGGATTGCCAATGGAGAGTAGAATCAATAATACAAGCCATTTTTTCTGGTGGTTCATCCGTAAAATCGCCCACCCAGGTGGCTCCTAATTCTTTAGCCAAAGCGCGTTTGTCTTCATTGCGGCTAAACACAAATACGGCAGTCCGAGGATACTGCTGCTTAATGGCCCGCATGAGTAGTTGCGCCGAAGCATCAAATCCGATAAAACCCAGCTTCTGACCATCCTGTAACTCGGCCAGTCGGAGCGAGCGATATCCCATAGCACCAATACCCAACAGCGGCACCGCTTCAACATCGCTGAATATGGCCGGAAGACGGTAAACAAAATCTTCGGACACGGTCATATATTGGGCGTATCCGCCGTTGGCATCCTTTCCGGTGGCTTTGAAATATTGGCACAAATTCTCAAGGCCGCTCCAACAGTAGGAACAATGGCCGCATGCCGAATATATCCAGCCAATACCCACCCGCTCATTTACCTGAAAGCGATTGGCCTGCCGCCCTGATGACTTCACTCTTCCTACCACCTGATGTCCTATAGTTATGGGCAAACGGACAGGCGGAGTTCGGCCTTCTATGATATCTAATTCGGTATGATACACGCCACAAGCGAATACTTCTATCAGAACTTCATTGTCTACCGGGCTTGGCATAGGCAAATCTACCAGATCCAACGGGGCTGGGTTATCCTCTAGGCTAGCTATTTGCTTCAACACCAGGGCTTTCACAACATTTCAGGATTTACATTACTAGACAATTGCGCCTTAGAAACTTCTGTATGGCTTGCCGTTATAACACAACATCCCTCAGCGGCCTTTAAAGGGCATTGCTGAGGGATGTTGCTCAGGTGTTTTTTGAAAAATTCAACAATAGGTTTTAGATAGCCAAGGCCTGTTGCTCTGCGAAAGGCATAAATTGCTTATCTGGGCTAGCTTTTGCTTCTTTATGGGGTAGTATCAATAAAGGGATACCGGCGCGTAAAGCTTCTTCATATGGCAAGCTTAGCTCCAAGACAGCAGAATGTTGCTGATGCATCAGTACCAATAGATCGGAATTGCTTTCGGCGACAAAACCCTTCAATTCATTGAATGAATACTTGTGAGTAAGAAAATGATACGTATGGCGAATCATATCTAATTGATCCGAATGTCCCAACTGTTTCATAGCTTCCCTGAACTCGCGCGGTTGGCAGGGTTGCTCACCTACATTTACAATACTCAGATGGGCTTTGAAGGCTGAGGCCAGCTGAAAGAGCGTACCAAGCGAGTAGCCTGCCCCCATATCCTGAAAATCGATCGCTAGCGTAATCGTACCAATTTCGTGGAAACGGGCATTGGAGGGAACAACCAAAACGGCACTATGGGCATCCGATTTATCAGCATAGTTCAGCATCGATATATTCTTACTGTCTACCACTTTCAAATCAAAGTGCTCATTTTGATGCGTTTCTGTCAATGTTTTCTCCAAAATTGACTCAGGTGTAAAGTAGTTTGTCTCTGAATCATTACTTCTTGTATTTAGCGTATCGTCATACAGTTGATTCAGTAGCGAACGCCACTGGAAGAGCGGACTAGCCTTCTTTTTAGCCTCCAGTTGTTCAAAGGTAGATGTTACTGGTGCATCCGATGTAGCAACAGCATCTTTCTGGTACAGAAAAGTGAGTCGGGCTTTTATTCTCTGAGAAATGCGAATGGCATAGTCTATTGTGTTTGCTAAAGTACTGGATACAAGGATATTTTCCATAAGCTTAAAGGTTTTACTTCTTGCAAAAGACAAGTCAATCAACGAATGCTAAGCAGGTATTAGATACGGTCAACAGCGTATTCGTCCGGAGTCATTCCTGATTTAAATGAATAGTAAAAGTAAAAAAAATGACTGGCCCGGAATAGGCACACTGTATAGGTTATGAAGGCTATTGTTGATGTGCCAGGCCGATATACGCTATTGGTACATATTGGGTATATCGAAGGCACGAAAGATAAGCAATGGTACGCGGGTATGGCAGGTCATCAGCTTAGTAAAACCGCGTTCTACGATATGACCCAACGAATTTCGTTTGCGCGTAGCCATCACCAATATATCTGTACCCGCTTCTTTCACATACTCATTGATGGTTTGAATAAAATTATTGCCCTCTAATACTTCCGTGTGCATTTTTTCATAAAAAGTATGCTTATGCACCTTGGTATGCAATTGACCCAGCCAGTCATCTTCTACGGTCGCGTATGCTTCCTCTTCCTGCAATACCTGTAGCAGCGTAAAGTCGGCATCAAATAATTTGGCAAGCCCTGTAATCTCGATTGCATGCAACAAATCACTATCATAGTGATCTATGGCTGAAGCAATTTTCTTAATATCTTTTTTGATTATACCCTTCGGCACCACCAATATGGGACAAGACGTTTTTTCGATGACTTCAGTAGTATTAGTCATTAAAATCGCCTCTTCTACAATATCGGAGCACTTAGTCCCCATCACGACCAGATCAACATTCAGTTCCCTTACTACCGTTACAATTTCATTGGCTACGAAACCATTCCGTACAACACACTCAACTTTCAGACTTGTACCCGCAAATACAGGAGATTGCCTCCATTCTTCCAACTTTTGCATACATTCCAGACGCAAGCTTCCTTCCTTTTTTTTAATTTCATTAGGCGTCTCAAATGAGTAAACTTTCTTCCAAAACACATGCAACAGGATAAGCCGTGCTTTCATTCTGGTAGCTAATTCCACTGCATAACTCAAGGTAGTAAACGTATTCTCTGAAAAGTTGATGGGTACCAAAACTGTTTTCATAGGAGAGTTGTTTTGAGTGTTTACAACTTTACTTAGAATATACTAGGTACGAAATGACATTCGTCACCTATGGCCATGTTTTTAAACAGACAAATCGCTTATTGCTGTTGAATATTTAAAAAATGTGCCTTGTAGCCATAGCAAACGATCAAAATACCCGATCAGTTTCAGTTTTTAGTCAAAAAAAACCTCTCTTAAACAAAAGCCTTTCACCCACAGGGCTTTACAATGTTATCCCATTCTTGTCTTTCAATGGCTTACCTTCTTAATTTTCTTCCGCTTCATCCAGCTTTTCGGTCAGCTTATTGTACTTGGCATCCGAATACGCGCCGTTTTCTACTGCTTCCACAGTGCCTGCTTTATTCACATACACCACCATACAAGCATTTTCGACGAACCCATATTGGCGCGATACCTCATTATCCCAATCGAACAGAATAGAATCACTGTTTTTGAAACCGTTCTGCACCTTATTCTTGACTAACTTGGCTCCTTTTCCCGTCACGGCTATCACAACTACGCGAATGTCCTTTCCGTATTCGCTTACCAGTTCGCTTCCCCACTGATCGGCTTGTTTGGCGCTCGTAGTATTACGGTCGGAAAAAAGTAGGATGGTGGGTAGACTAGCTGGGAATTTGACCGTTATTTTCTTATCGAATTGATCTTCTAGGGTAAAAGCTGAAGCCGGTTTTCCTACCAAGCCATGCTGAGCCTGGACTGAAAGATGAGCAACGAACACGAGAGCAAGGAAAACAAGGTATTTTTTCATAGTTACAAATGGTTTTTTGATGGATAACGAAAAAGAGGTGCGGCATTGCTAGAATTAAAGAGGATATTTATTATTTTACTCCTTACTGGCAATGGCTTTCCTAAGCCATGCGTAATGAATAATGAGTCCAGCGTGGAACGCAATGAATAATTACGTATCTAACTAAAAGTCAATAATTTATTAATTTAACAAAGTGATGTCTATTTATAACTGACTGCTTATGATAGAATCAGGAGAAATTGAGCAACTTTCGCAAGGGATGGTTTAAGCTTATCGCAATAGATTTACTGTTCTCTATAAGGCTTGATAGAATCATGCCGGAGTAGCGACTCCCGCCCGCTTTTATAATCTATTGGCAACCGTTTAATAGAAACAACAAACTGCCTACGGTTCGGTTTTCGGGGGAGCTAGAACCGCGGAGAAAACAAAGTCCACAGCTATCAGGGCTTGGGTTCGTTGGGGAGAAAGTTTGAGTTTGGCGTGCTGACGGCGTTGAAAGGCTACCCACCGAGCCAAGGCTGGATTGTCTGGCCAGTTTTCCGGTACCCGGCAGTGACCCAACCGGGCTTTAAATGCCTTCAGTTCGGCTAACCGGGCTTGCCATTTTTCGTCTTGGCGGGCTTGGGTCATAGCAGGCCATTGAAAGCCAATTTGCTGGAGTCGGCCATGTTGTTCAGTCGTGAGCCGTTGAGGATATTGTCGCTGTTTGGTTACCCAGTGAAACAGAGCCTTCTCCGGGGTATTGGTGAGCGTGACTTGGCAATGGCCGTGTTGGGCATGAAAAGCACAAAGTTGCTCCCAACGCTTTTCCCACTGGTCTCGTCGCTGGACTAGCAGGTCTTGCGAGAAGGCAAAGCCCAATGCTAGGAGCTTGCGTTGCTTCCAGTCCTCCAGGCGGTCACGTTGCTGACGTTGCACTCCCACCCAGATGGCCAGGGTCTTATCTTCTGGCCAGTTTTCCGGTACGCGGGCGTGGCCGTGTTGGCGATGAAAGGCGCTAAGTTTCCCATACATGCGAAACCATTGCTTACGCCTTTCACCGGCCATGTCCAGGGTAAAGGCAAAGGACAGGGCGGCCAATTTTTGCTTTTGGGCCGGAGTCAACAGCTCTTTTCGTTGGCGCTGGGCACTCACCCAGGTGCCTAAGGCCGGATTTTCGGCATATTTGTCCGGCACCCGGCAGTGTCCGTGGACTTGGTGAAAAGCGACGAGTTCTTGGTATCGCTTTTCCCAGCGTTGGCGTTGGGCTTGTTTCAAATCCTTTTTCCAGGCGAAACCCAAGCCAGTCAAGCGTTGGTGCTGAACCGGCGTAAGTCGTTGGGCATACGTTCTGAGGCGGCCCACCCAGGCGGCCAGATCAGGATCGACTTCCCAGCCCTTGGGCACCTGGACATGGCCGAAGAGGAGGCCAAAACGCGTGAGGCGCGCAAATCGCTTTTCCCAAGTTTGCTCAGCCTTGGTCAGCAAAGCTGTGGAGGTTTGAAAGCCCGCCGCCAGCAAGGCTTGCTGTTGGGCCGGGGCGAGTTGTTCCCAGTCCCGGCGTTGGCGATCGACCCAAGTGCGCAGGCTTTTCCAGGCTGGTTGGTTGGCCGGCAGGCGACTATGGCCGTGTTGCTGGGTGAAAGCCCGCAGCGCCTGACATTGTTGCATCCAGCGGTCTTGCCGGCCTTTGGCCAAATCGGCTTTCCAACGAAAGCCCACGCCTTGAAGAGCCAGTTTGCGCTCAGGAGCCAGGGTATTTTCTTGAGATCGTTGCCGGCTGATCCACTTAGCCAGTCGGGGCAGTTGCTGGGCGGCTACCTGGTCATGGCCGTGTTGTTGGACAAAGGCTGTGTATTCATTGAACATGAGTTGCCAAGAATTTATCATCGATTAGGCAGGAAGTCAGTGAGCGGGTTGAGTCGGAAAAGACAAAGGTACAGGTTGACTTAGACAGGCGCAATAGAACTACTGACTTGGGAGGAAAAGGGTGGCTCTGATCGGGCTGCGAGAAGAAGAGCCATGATAGTATTCCTTGATAGTCCATTTCTTTACAGTTCATCACTTTAAGCAGTCGGTTATACATAAACATCACTTTGGTGAATAATAAATTATTGATTTTTAGCTAGATACGCAATTATTCATTGCGTTCCACGCTGGACTCATTATTCACTACGCATGGCTTACAGGAGTAGGGTAACGCTATTGCAGGAATAGACCACTTATAAGTTCACACTCCAAACAAAGCTGCACATATGATCGAAAAAGCAACTTTATAAGATATCTCAACCCCATCTTTGCATGAAACCAACCATAAGAATAGGTGTAGCTATACTAGCGGGTAACTTTCTATTGCTACTCTTCTCCTCCTTCTTCCCCGTCCAACAGCCATCTGATCCTTTGTTGCATTATACCCGATGCCTGGTGCCTATTCAAGTACAATTGAAGAGTGGGCAGCATAATTTCGGGACGGGATTTCTGCTAAGAAAACAAACGCCAGAGGATACAATAGTCTATCTGGTTACGGCCCGGCACGTGTTGTGGGATTATAGTGCCAACCAACCAGCAGTCAGTATGAGTCTGGTGCTGATGGAAAAAGAGAGGCAAGCGAGCTGGAAGCAATACCCTTTGGCTTCGGACTCCTTGCCCCAGCACCTGTTTCTGCATCCAGATTCTACCGTTGACGCAGCCTTGGTCAGATTAGACATCAGTCCAAAAGCTTATGCCAACCAGTTCCTCGACGCTTCTGAAATCCTGGGAATGGAAGCGTTTAAGCGGGTTTTCCAGATAGCCAATGCCCACACCGATTTTTCTTTTTACGTAGGGTATCATATGGATTCGCTGATGCAAAATAATCTCTTTACTCAAGTAGGGCGTGGCCCTATACCTCAGTTTCCATCAGCCTTGCAACGACCCCAAGCCAGAAATGCTGTCTTACCCTCCGATAATTACCTGATTAGCCAAATGGTACTAGCCAAGGGCAATAGTGGTTCGCCAGTATTTATACTCATCAATCAGGAACGCTTCCGCTCGCCCAAAGGGAGGCCGTTAGTGGTATTGGCTGGGATCGTCTCAGCGGTAATCCCGAACAAAACCATTCGGCAAGGCAAGATGCATTCCGATGCGGAGGAATATACCCTAAAACCCACGCGCTTGGTAGCGGCGTCTAAACTGGCAGAAATCATTCCTCATTGAGAAAGTTACGATGAGAATACCTTTACAAACGGCCTATTTTGTAATTGTTTGTCTCATTTCCTACCTTTGAATAAAGTCTGTCTTTTCATGGATCATTTCTACATTAAAAATGTAGTGTTGCCCAATCCCGCCATTCGGCTGCTCAAACTGGACAATGCCCCTTTGATTATAAGTTTCCTAGACCAGGAATTTAAAAGCACCAACCGGATAGATATCTCTAATTCCGAACTCAGCATGAAGTTGGCTGATTATCTGTATTACCTGCGAGAAAACAACGAAGAAGGCATTTATCCGGACACTGCCCAAAGTTACCTGGACAAATGGACCGCCGATGGACTGTTACGCAAATACTACCCGGCCAACAGCGATGAACCCGTGTTCCAGTTGACACCCGCTTCTGAAAAGGCAATGGACTGGATCAAAGACTTAGGTAGGGAAGAATTTATTGGTACTGAATCAAGGCTGCTACGGATTTACACCATTTTGAAAGAAATTTCCTACCAAAGTACCGATGACCCTAGAAAGAAGTTGAAAGAACTCAACCGACAGAAAAAGGAACTTGAGAAGGAAATAGAAAAAGTAAAAGCCGGACAAGTAGAAGACCGTAATGAGCGAAAAATTAAAGAGTTGTACTTTGAAGTGTACAACACGGCTCGCAAACTACTCGCCGACTTCCGGCAGATTGAGTATAATTTCCGCGATATAGACCACGCAGTAAGGGAGAAACAGGTGAATTCCAACCTAAAAAAAGGCAAACTGCTTGAGGAGGTATTCAAAGCCAATGATTTGCTATGGAACACCGACCAGGGTAAAAGCTTTCTGGCTTTCTGGGAATTTCTCCTTTCGCAAAGCAAGCAGGACGAGCTTTCTTCGCTGCTCGAAATGGTCAGTACCTTGCCAGAAGTACGGGAAGTGAAGCAGGACGACTTTCTGGATCGGATAAAGATCAATTTGATTGAAGCGGGCGATCGGGTCAATAAAACCAATCACCAACTGATCGAACAGCTGAGAAAATTTTTGGATAGCAAGGCCTATTTAGAAAACAAACGCATGACCGGAGTAATCCGCGAAGTGCAGGCACTGGCTTTGCAGGTAAAAGACACTCCCCCGAAAAATGCCGATTTCCTGCTGTTGGACGACAAACCGTTGCTGGAACTGGTGATGGATCGACCTGTATTTACATCACCAAAAAAAGTAGAAATGACCGGCCTCCAGTACGAAGTAGGCGATCAGGCGGCCATTACGTCCGAGCAATACACCAAATTATACAACCAATCGTTTATTGATGTCCTGCAACTCAAAGAGCGCATCCGGCTACTACTGCAAGCCAGTAGCCAGGTAACATTGAAGCAAGTGACAGAGGCATTCCCAATAGAAAAGGGCTTGGCGGAGATAATTGCCTACTATAGTATCGCTGCCAAAGACAAAAAATCGGTCATCAATGATGAGATTCAGGAACAGATTTTTATTGCCAATACTGAAACCGAGAAATACTTTAAAGTAAATTTTCCGCAGCTTATTTTTTGTAAGTAGCTGTTAGTGATGCAAAACAGCAAATAACCAGAGCCAACAGAAGCGTAAATTTGCTGTTTTTACTGTATGAGTAACCAAGAAAAATACATCAATGGCACCGGCCACCCGGCCCTTCACCGACTTCGGATTTGTTGCTAACCCAGTTTGATAAGTGGATGTATGTACTTAAAAACCTGCCCAGGTTGCAGGAAAGACCAATGAAGCTACAGGAAAAGGTATTTGAAAAATTATTTAGTGAAGCAGAACTAGCCAAATTAACCCCTGAAGATATGAGAACGTACGAAGAAAGTCTGAAAGTCTATCGGGATAACAAGAACGCGATGGATTATGCTATTCAAGTAGCTGTGGAAGAAGGCAGAGAAAAAGGAAGACAGGAAGGCAAGCAGGAAGGTATTATGACGGTTGCCAAAGAATTAAAAAGAAACGGTTTATCCATAGATCTGATTTCTCAATCAACCGGTTTGAGTAAAGAACAGATTGAAAAATTGTAAATAACTTCCTGCCAAAATATAGCGGCAATACTATAGATTGCCGCTATATTTTAACAGCAAACCCTGTTCAGCTCCCATCTTTATAACTTTTGTGATTTTACCAAATGACCGAAAATTCAATCCTAACGCCTTATTCACCAGCTTTGATCCGACTATTACAAGGCATCGTGTATGAGGAAGACAAACAACTGTGGGATATAATTATTACTTACCAGACTGACATAAAGCAGTACTTGCAAGTGCTGGGGCTCGAAGTGTTTATTGATGAATCTGAAGGATATGCCTTTGTGAAGCAAAAAGTGCTTGAATCTGACGATGAAAACTTGCCTGTGCTGGTAAAGAAGATCCAACTGAGTTATCCAGTTACCCTGCTTTGCGTGTTGCTGCGCGAAAGACTATTGGAATTTGATGCCCAGGGTGGCGATTCTACCCGACTGATTATATCGAAAGATCAGATTAGGGAAATGATTATTACCTTCCTTCCCGAAAAATCAAACGAAGCCCGCATTATAGACAATATTGATTCCTATATCAATAAGCTGATTGATTATCAGTTTTTACGGAAACTCTCTAACCAAACCTCTGAGTACGAGGTAAAACGTATCCTGAAAGCCCGAATTACGGTAGATACGATCCAAGAAATTAAAAATAAATTGTATGAATACGCCACCGCTAATGCTTGATTTGGCTAACAACAATACGCGCACAGGTTTCCGTTTGCATCGCTTAGAAGTATTAAACTGGGGTACCTTTCATAACCACATCTGGAGCCTGACCCCGGAAGGCAATAACTCGCTACTAACGGGTGACATTGGCTCTGGCAAGTCCACTTTAGTAGATGCACTGACCCTTTTGCTGGTGCCTCATCAAAAAATCACGTTCAACAAAGCCGCTGGAGCTGATACCAAAGAACGAACCATTTCCACGTATATCCGGGGCGATTACAGTACCCGGAAAGGCGCTTATGATGGGAGTTCCAAAGCCGTTTCCCTGCGGCAGGAAGGCACGTATTCAGTCATTCTTGGCATTTTTTACAATGCAGGCTTTGATCAAACGGTTACATTGGCGCAAGTATTTTGGTTGGATAATGGCAAAGAAAACAAGTTTTTTGTCATTGCTGGGCAGGAATTGGGTATAAAAAGCCACTTTACCGGCTTTGGAAAAGATATGAGTCAATTGAAGAAAAAGATGAAGAATACGCCGGCAACCGAGGTATTTGACACCTTCAAAGACTATAGCCTCAAATTCAGAAATATGTTTGCCCTCAAATCTGAAAAGGCGCTGGATTTGTTTTACCAGACTATTTCCATGAAATCGGTCAGTAACCTGAATGATTTTGTGCGGAATCAGATGCTGGAAAAAGCGGAGGTGAAAGAGAAGATTGATGAACTGAAGCGCAATTACGACAACCTTACTAAGTCTTATCTGGCCATCCAAACGGCCAAAAACCAGTTGAACCAGCTTAAGCCCCTGGTAACTATTGCCGACCAGTTTGTGAAAGTAGAAAACACCATCCGTGACTTGGATGCCTGCTTACAAGCCTTGCCCGCCTATTTCGACCAGGAGAAGGCCAGTCTACTGATGTTTGAAATAACCCTGCAAAAACAAGAGCTGGCGAATATTGCGACGCAGCTTACTACCCTTGCTGAAGATATAGACAAGCAGAGGCAGAAGGAGTTTGAGCTTAAAAATGATATTGAAAACAACGCCAAAGGCAAGGAATTAGAACGGATTAAGAAACTGATCGGAGAAACCGAAAAGGCCAGAGCTACCAAATGGACGAAAGCACAGGAATACAATAAGTTAGCGGCTACGTTAGAATTAAAAGCTGTTTCTGGTGAAGAAGCGTTCTTTGAATCCAAACAAGCGGCTACCCAACTGCAAGATACCATCAGTGCTGGATTAGCCAACCTGATTGCCGAACGGGATATTTTGAATGTTAACCTAAACCGGCAACAAGTAATCCTGGATAAAGAAAAATCTGAACTGACTTCTTTGCAACAGCGTAAAACACAGATTCCCGAAGAAAACCTAAAAATCCGCTCCCTGCTTTTGCAACATACCGGGTTAGCAGAAGATGATTTGCCCTTTATCGGGGAATTGTTGCAGGTAAAAAAAGAGGAAAAGGAATGGGAAGGAGCCATTGAACGGCTGCTGCACAATTTCGGACTTAGTGTGCTGGTTCCTGAAAGGCATTACCGCACAATCAGTGAACTGGTGGACAGCACCAACCTGAAAGGCCGAATTGTTTACTTCCGCATTCCCCAGCAGGTAAAAGCCAATCTGTCGGCTCAAATCCCCGAAGATGCCTTATTCGAGAAAGTAGCCATCAAAAACGACACACCTTTCTACGATTGGCTGGAAAATGAACTGATTGAGCATTTCAACTTTATTTGCTGCGAAACACTGGAGCAATTTCATCGCACGCCCAAAGCCATTACCAAAAACGGGCAAACCAAGAGCGGCAAAGCTCGCCACGAAAAAGATGATCGTCGGAACATTCTCGACCGGAAGCATTACATTCTGGGCTGGAGCAACGCAGAAAAAATCAAGGCCATTGAAAAAGAAATCAAAGGGCTTGAAAAAGAAATCAACGATTGGCAAAAGCAGATGCAAGTCATTCAAAAACGGCAGCGTTTTCTACAGCAGCAAGACCGCGATTTACACGATTTCCTGAAGTTCACCCATTTTTCCGATATCCATTGGCAGAAAGAAGCCACTGAAATAGAAAGCCTGAAAGCCGATAAGGAAGCCTTGGAAAAGAGTTCTGACCAATTGAAACAGCTGGAAAAACAATTGACTTCAGTAAAGGCGCAACTAAAACAACTGGAAGGAGAGGAGAAAGAGAAGGTAAAAAGGCAGGGTGAAATTGACAATCGCATGAATGCCTTTGAAGAAAGCCTGGCCGAGTGCAGAGCAACCGAAGGAATGTTGTCGCCAGAAGAGCAAAAGCGGTATTTCCCCCGCCTGCAAACCTATTTCGACCGACAGTCTGCCAACGTAAAAACCATCGATAAGCTTCGGGAGGAAGTACGGAAAAAATTAAGTGCTGAAAAAGAGCGGGAGGACAAACAACATAGCCAGCTACGCGCTGCGATAGAAAAGAAAATGCTGGTGTACAAGACAGCATATCCCGCTGAAACGTCGGAGGCCGATGCCGATGTAAAATCCATTCCTGAATTCCGGTCTTTTCTGCAAAAGATCGAAGACGAAGATTTGCCCCGTTTCGAAAAGCGCTTCAAAGAAGAACTCAACAAAGGTGTAATCAACGATATTGTGTTGTTTAAGGCTTTTCTGGAGAAAGAGGAAGTAGATATTAAAGCAAAAATTGACAAGATCAATGACTCGTTGAAAAGCATCGAATACAACAACGGGACTTATATTGAGTTGCTTCGCGACAAAGCGCAGGAAAAGGACATCATCGACTTTCAGGGCGATTTGCGGCGCTGCATTGCCAATACCCTAGGCGAAAGTGATTCGTACAGTGAGGAAAAATTTGACCAGGTAAAAGTGATCTTAGATCGTTTCAACAATGGCAATCAGCTCGACATCAACTGGACCAACCGCGTTACCGACGTGCGGAACTGGTTTACCTTTTCGGCCAGTGAAAAATGGGCTGTTGATGGCACTGAAAAGCGTTTTTATAACAGTTCTGATGGCGGTTCCGGTGGACAAAAGGAGAAATTAGCCTACACCATCCTTGCTTCTGCCCTGGCCTACCAGTTTAACCTGGAGTGGAACCAGACCAAGTCACGCTCCTTCCGCTTTGCCGTAATCGATGAAGCCTTTGGCCGGGGTTCTGATGAAAGCACGCGATATGGACTAGAATTATTCAGAAAACTGGACTTGCAATTACTGATTGTTACGCCTTTACAGAAAATCAATATCATTGAAAATTATATTCACGCCTGCCACTTTGTGATCAATAATGAAAATGGCGACAACTCAGTCGTGAAAAACCTGACGATTGATGAGTATCGGCAGGAAAAAGAACAATATCTGGCGCAAAAAGTAGAAGTAGAGGAATGATTACGCCACTAGAGATCAGGAAGCAGGCCGCTGCCTGGTATAAAAACTTTCTGGTTGCGTGGTTGCAAATGGAAGCCATTCCGCTGGAAATTCGCTTTGGCAAAGTAAAGTCTGCCAGCATTCTGGAAGATTTTTCTACGCTCAGCCAGGAAATACAAAGGCTGAAAAAGGAGTCAAAGGAGGAGCAGGGGTCTGGCTATAGTATTGAATTCAAAGAGACCGATACCCGGAAAGCAGGCCGCCAATGGCTGCCCAGCCGCATTTATTTCGAGACCGAAGAAGATTACCTGAAATTCCTGAAAAAAGAGAAGGAATTCCGGGTATTTATTCAATCGGTTCAGACCATCCGCTTTGAAATTCCGGAATTGGACGGATGGCTTCTCACGCATCCGATGAGCGTAGTGGAAAACGCCGGAAAATGGGAAGATTTACTGAAAGTTTGCCACTACTTTATGACCAATCCTAGCCCGGATTTGTACATTCGTGAACTTCCTATTAAAGTGCATACCAAGTTTATCGAGGAAAACACGGCTGTACTCACGAGCCTGCTGGACTTTTTAGTCAAAGATCATCTTCAGCCGGAGGAGAAAGAGTTTCGGAGACGGTTTAATCTCAAGTACGACGAACCATTGCTGAGAATTCGGATACTGGATCAGGAAATGGCTCATATGTATTTCAGTGGCCTCAATGACATGAGCATTCCACTATCGCAATTCAATGCCTTATCACTCACGTGTAAAAGTGTATTTATCCTGGAAAACAAAACCAACTTTTCCAATGTTTTCAACTTTCTGACCCTGCCCCATCTCAAAGGATCGATTGCCATTTTCGGAGAAGGTTTTAAGCTTCGCTTACTAAAAAACACTGCCTGGCTGCGCGACAAAGCGATATACTATTGGGGCGATATTGATGCGCATGGATTTGAAATGCTCTCCTTATTGCGCGGTTACTTTCCCCAAACCCAGTCTTTCCTGATGGATGCTCACACGTTCAATACTTTTAAAAAGTATGCGGTAAAAGGACCAGCGTTCTACCGTAGCTCTTTGCCCAACCTCACCGAAGAAGAAACGTATCTTTTCTATCGCTTATTACAGCTCGAAGAAGGAAATCGCTTAGAACAGGAAAAAATCAGACATGCTTTTGTGTTGGAAAAAATGAGCACGGTATAAATTTCTGTTACCTTTAAAATGTATAATACAGTTCGCTTTACACTCATTTTTAGGTATATATAAATCAGCACACCGATTCATGTTTCAATTTATACTCAAAAGGCTGGCTTACGGATTTTTGGTATTGCTGGGCGTTGTTATTATCGTCTTCATGCTTTTCCAGGTACTACCCGGCGACCCAGTGGCGATGATGGCTGGACAGCGTACAGATGTTTCTACCAGAGAGGCCATTGCCCATGACTTTGGCCTGGACAAACCCATTCCTGAGCAGTTGTGGCTCTATTTGAAAGACCTTTCGCCCATGGGCCTCTACGAGAATACGGAAGAGAATCAGAGCAAATATGAGTATACTAAATTATTGAACGCAGGTGGTAAAGTGCTGGTGGTTAAACCTCCGTACTTGCGCCGTTCCTTCCAGACCAACAAACGGGTAAGTGCCATTATTCTGGATAATCTGGAAGGAACTGTTTGGCTGGCGCTGGCTGCTATGGTATTCGCCACGGTTTTTGGCATTATTTTCGGCATCACCGCCTCACTTCGGCAGAATACTTTCTGGGATCACGCCATTATAAGCTTGTCAGTCGTGGGTATATCCGCTCCTTCTTTTGTAATGGCCATTCTTATTTCGCTCACGTTCGGTTATTACCTAAGCGATTATACAGGCCTGAACCTGACCGGACACTTGTGGGTAAACGACCCGATAGAAGGCCGGCATCTGGAGCTAAAAAACCTCATTCTACCGGCTTTTACGTTAGGCATTCGTCCGCTGGCCATTATTGTACAACTCACCCGCAGCGCCATGCTCGATGTACTTTCGCAAGACTATATCCGAACCGCCCGTGCCAAGGGCTTACGATTTTACCAGGTAGTATTGAAACATGCCCTCAAAAATGCCATTAATCCAGTCATTACAGCAGTTTCGGGCTGGTTGGCTTCTTTGATGGCGGGGGCTTTTTTTGTTGAATACATCTTCAACTGGAAAGGATTAGGTTCAATCACCATTTCCTCCGTACTGAATCTGGATTTCCCGGTTGTCATGGGCGCTACCCTGGTAGTGGCACTCATCTTTATCCTAATAAATACCGTGGTCGATATTCTATATGCCCTCCTAGATCCTAGAATTCGTTTGGGATAATGTTTGGCTAATAGAGATTAACCGTTGGTGTTTAGCTCAATCTTTAGAATAATCATTTATGAAAAACATCTTCCTTATCGGAATGCCATCCTCAGGGAAAACATCTTTAGGAAAGCTATTGGCTAAACAATTGTTGTACCAGTTTATTGACTTAGATGCCAAGATTGTAGAGGAAGAGGGCGCATCCATCGCCCATATTTTCAAAGAAAAAGGGGAGGCGTACTTCCGGCAGGTAGAAAGCAAAGTGCTGCATCAGCTCAAGCCCAACAATAGTCTGGTAGTAGCTACCGGTGGAGGAACGCCTTGCTTCTTCGATAATATGGCCTTTATCCAAGAAAATGGCCTAAGTATTTTTTTGGATGTATCGCCGACCGAATTGCTGCGCCGTATGATGAGCAGCAAAAAGAATGAGCGCCCCTTATTCGATACCCAGGACGAAAGCCATACTTTGCTGCTGGCATTAGAGTTAAAATACAGCGAACGGCTATCCTTCTATAACCAAGCCAAATACCGCATTCAGGACGATGATATTGAGATAGAAATGCTGTTGCAGGTACTTAATAATGGAGTACTGAAATAAAGTAGGCAGCTATTGAAGGCCTTTGTTGAAGTGGCCTTCAATAGCTGCCTTTGAGTGATTAAAAGAAAGTCCCAAAAGTAATGACTACGTTAGTCAGGCTATTGGTAGTAAGCGAAGAAGCATACCTGCTGTTGTCTGGTAATACATAAGGCGTATTGGCACTTTTGTACTGACTATAGGTGGCAGCCGCATCAACATAAAACTTCGGTAACCGCACTCCAGCGCCTATACTTCCAGTTAGGCGGCTACGATCCACATTGTTTGTCTTTTTATCCTGATACGGATCGGCTTGATAGCCAAATCCGCTACGGAATCTAAAAATGTTGTGTCTTAGTTCAAGGCCTATCTTATAATTGAATACTGACTGATATTGGTCTTTAATACCCTTCTGGTAATCACTTTTAAACGTAGCATCTCCACCATTTAATTTAATGTTATCGTAAGTCACATATTCCACATCCCCTGATATAAATCCATGTTTACCCAGAAAAAAAGCCGCACCCGCAGACAATCTCCAGGGAGTAATTAATTTATAATCAAACGTACGGGGCGCTGTCGATACAGTAAACGGAGTAGTAGGAGGAGAATAAGTCGACTTTGTCGGATAGCCATTGTAATCCAAATCCGGTATAGAAGAAGGAGCAACGTCTACAGAAGAGTTATAGCTTTCGCTTATATTATAGAAGGTTGGCGTAAGGGCTGAAGCGCCTAATCGTAAGACATCATTGACTCGAAATATAACGCCCACATTCAGATTTACTCCCGTGCCCTTAGTAGTTAATTCCTGGTTTAGACTAATACCTCTATACGCCTTTCCGTACGGGTTATTGTCAGAAAAATAAGTTTCATCAAATTTATTAACGAAAGTATATCTTAAGCTTTCAATACCCAATGTTGCTCCAAAGTACAAACGATCATCAAAATTGCCTCCATAACTGATATTCCATTGGCTCCGAGCTCCTGATGTTTCAAAAGTCTTTTGCTGATGAGCGTAACTTCGGGGAGAAGTTACTTGACCTTGATCATCAAACTGTGGCCCCTCAAACTGAAAATAAGTAGTATTATAAAGACCTCCCTGATTACCTATAGTATCATTAGGATTGTTACTTGGGTGATAAGGATTGATTAAATAAGCGTTATAATACATGGCAGTAGCTCCGCCGTCATCCGAACTACTAGTAATTCCCTGATCTGTAATTGCATCGTATTCATACTCATTCTGTAGTGTCGTTACCGTAGCGCCTCTACGATTAGCATCATAAGTAAAGGCATCTAAAATAGAGCTGACTTGGTTTACCCCATCGGTAGAGTACTTATTTTGAAAACTATTGTGGCGGGTAAAACCAATGCCAAAAGATCCTCCGCGCCACTTTCCGGCAGAAATATCACTTTTAGCACCTGAAAAGACAAGGCCAATATTCGGAATGTTAAAGTTTAATTTTCCATCTGAAGTAGTATTATCAATATACAGGGTATTGGTTCCAGCATAGCCTAAAGCTGAAGTAAGGCTGAATTCGGACTTTTTGAACATTCCTAGCCCGGCAGGATTGCCAGACAAAGAGCCCATATCGGCTCCCAGGGCAGTTTGTGCTCCTCCTATGCCTTGATACCTAGCCGTGCCAGATAAATTGGAGCCTGAGAAGAGCAAAGAACTCCCTACATAATCAGTATATTCTTGCTGCCCATATCCCTGTAGTACGCAGGCTACTGATAAAATGACAGTGATACAAACTGTTTTGAACATTTGTATAGCGAAAGTAGGATTCATAGATTTCAGTTGGTTTTTAGTTTTTCACTTACAAAAAGTGTGCAAATATAAAAACCTCGTAGGTTTTTATTTCTACGAGGTTTTACGAGCAATTATTGCGACAAATTCAAAACAAAATTATCTTGGTCCACGAGGGGCACTACCACCGCCGCCACCACCACCACTAGGCGCACTACCTCCACCGCCGCCACCGCCACTTGGAGCACTACGAACAGGTGGTGGTGGGGGAGGCGGAGCAGGAGCACTATTACTAAAGCTCGAAGAGCGGGAGCCTGAATTGGCGTTAGTATTAGCATTTGTATTGCTATTAGTGTTGTTATTGCTGTTATTGTTAAAGCCTTTGTTATAACTATTGCTAGAGCGATTAGGGGTAGGGGTAGCATTATTATAGCTATTACCAGCATTCTGAGACTGACTATAAGCACTGCTATTACCAGACGAGGGCGTAGAATAATAGGTATTGCTATTACCACGAGGCCTCACTACAGCATTTTGCGCTTGATTATAAGAGTTACCATAATTCTGGCTAGTGGTAGTGGTAGCTCTCCCTGCCGTGTTTCCATTATAGTAAGTGTTCCTACCGGTATTTGTTGGGGTAGCTACATTTCCCGCCTCTAACCTACCGCCACCATTATTATTACGGGGGCTATTATTAAAGTTATTATTATAGCCAGCATTATTAGCTGAACCATTACCAGAGGTGCCACGTCCATACTGCACTTTTGCACGTTTGGTAGGATCACTATTAATGACCACGACGTTATTATACCCGCCATAGTAGCCATAATAGGGATTGTAATTAACTGGAGCATAATAGCCACCGCCCCAAGGACTATAGCTAAAGCTGTTATAACCCCATGAATTATACCCTCCACCATAGAAAGGATCATAAGCATAAGGGCTGTAGAATCCGCCGTAAGAATAGGGGCTATAATAAGGACTGTAGCCATAACCATATCCACCCCAGCCAAAGCCAGTACCAATGCTAACAATGACACCGGGGCGCCTGGACCAGTAGGAAGACCCCCTAAAAGGTGTGTTGTAAGAACCCCAGAAAGGATTATAATAACCATTGCCAAAAGCTGAATTAAAACCAGCATTATAACCATCCCCAAAGCCTGCGTTATACCCTGTCTGCGAAGACAAATTACGATTGGCATTCCGCGCGCTCAAGGAATATCCTTTGCTTTGCGCATATGATTCATTGTAATACTGATCCGAAGGTGCATCCGTTTCAACCTCAGTACTCGTATTATTATCCGGCTGCACGTACGCTGGATTAATGTTCTTTTGTTCAGCATTGGCATCTCCAGCGTACGTTTCTGTATAGCGCTGGTTCGAGGCATAACTAGTGGGTTGTTCCTGGTATTTTACTTCCTTTTTATCTTTAGAAGAAAAATAGAGATCATCGTATTCAGACGTTTGCGCATATTGCGATGAGCTACATCCCCACACACTGGCCAGGACTAGCACCGCAAAATATTTCAGGGAAGAAGATAGCTTTTTCATAGTATAATTTACGTTGAAACAATGCAAATAGTTGGTACAAATGTATTCGATAAGCAATGGCTTATTGCGCTGGGCTTTGTATGGTTTAAGACTGTCAAACCTGGTTTTACGTTTGACAAATACTTTTCAGAAACAAAGCGTAACTAGCCAAATTTAATTTAAAAATCAATACAATTCATTAATTATCTTAACAAGATTTATACCAAAAAAGGTTTCTTTACATATCTAATGGCCTGAGTCTTTCTATGGCAACCAAACTGGTGAAACAAGCTGGCATAAAAGTCAGGTAGGGATAGAAATCACTATTTATGAAATTCCCAAAATAATTACCTTTAGATCGAAAGGATGGCTAACATTAATTGGCCCAAGCGCTTATTTACTACAAACCGTTTAACACAAAGGCAAAAACTTCGTAGAAGAAAGGTATGACACGCGAAGAAAAACTAGATCGGATGCTTGAGTATTTGAACGAAGGAAAGGCGATGAATAATTTGCCTAACTATTGTACAACAGAACTAGGCATGGATACCGAAGAATATCAAACCCTGGTCGACCGACTATTGCGCGATGAAATGGCTGAATGGCGAAATGCTGAAAAAAACTTGCTTTCAATTACTATTGAAGGCAAGTTTTTGCTCAGGACGGGCGGTTATGTTATACTGGCTTTTTCCAAGAATTATCAGAAAAAGCTCGCTCGTGAAGCATGGGCAGAAAAAATCAAATCTGTTCTGCCCTGGCGCTAATCCGAAACGTTGCGTTTTAATAGTTATTTCCTCACTTGGCCAGTCCCTTGTACTAGCCATTTATAGCTCGTTAGTTCTTCCAGCGCCATTGGTCCACGGGCATGCAATTTCTGGGTACTAATGCCAATCTCAGCACCTAAACCAAACTGTGCGCCATCAGTAAAAGCCGTTGAAGTATTGACGTATATCACTGCCGCATCCACGGCCTTCATGAATTGAGCAGTATGTGCAGCATCTTCAGAAATGATGGCTTCGCTGTGCTTAGAACTGTGGTTTGCGATGTGCTCCAGGGCTTCATCCAGCGAATCTACTGTTTTAATAGCCATTTTGTAAGACAAAAATTCTGTCCCAAAGTGCTCTGGTTGTGCTAGTTGGAGCAAGTTTGCTGGGTAGTAGCTAACCAGTTGGGCAAACGCTCTTTCATCAGCAAAAAGCACCACATTAGATTCCGCTAAGGGAGCCGTCAATTTACCTAAGTCTGCTAACTTAGCTTGGTGGATAATCAAGCAATCAAGTGCATTGCAGACGCTTACCCGCCTGGTTTTAGAATTATTTACAATAGCAGTCGCCTTCGCCAAATCGCCACTTTCGTCGAAATAGGTATGCACAATGCCCGCACCAGTTTCAATAACGGGCACTTTCGCATTATTCCTTACGAAGTCAATCAACGCTTGGCCACCACGTGGTATAATAACGTCTACATAGCCCACTGCTTGCAATAAAGCATCCGTAGCCGAACGGTCGGGTGGTAACAGTTGAAGAATGTTTTCATCCAGGCCATGCTGACGGATAATACCGCGAATCAGTGAGGCAATGGCTGTATTGGAATGGTGCGCGTCGCTTCCTCCCTTGAGTAAACAAACATTCCCTGACTTAATACACAAGGAAAAGACGTCGAAGGTTACGTTGGGTCTTGCTTCGTAAATAATACCCACTACCCCCAATGGAACCGTTACTTTGGAAAGCGCAAGTCCATTGGGCAATGTGCGTTCCACCAGCGTTTTCCCCACTGGATAATCTAACGTAGCTACGTTTCGTATATCATCGGCAATACCCTGAATGCGGGCAGCCGTTAGTTGGAGACGATCGTATTTCGGGTCATTTATATCCATCAAGGCCAAATCTTTGCGGTTTTCTTCCAGCAAAAAATCGGTTTCATGGACAGCGGCATCAGCCAAACTGAGAAGTAATTGATTAATAGTATTGGCCGTCATCAGCGGCGTTGTACGGCTGGCTCTTCTGGCCTGTTCAAATAATTGCTGCATCGAATGTTATGACATTATCCCTAACAATGTTAGTGGAGTTCAATGATTATCAAACAAAAATAGATAATCATAATGAATAAGCGGTTTTTTTCGCGCTTCTCCCGTAGAGGCATGCGCCACTTCAGCACCATATTGAGCCATGCCTAAGCCAAAAAGCTTACCTTGCTCATCAGCCACCTTAATGATATCACCCTTCTGGAAATCGCCTTCCACTTTCGTTATACCTATTGGTAGCAGACTGGCTGCCTTAGCTGCATCTAACAAGCGGGTTTTAGCTCCTTCATTCACGTACACGATTCCTTTGGCATAACCTTCCGAATTGGCTACCCACCGCTTGATTTGAGACTTGTTCGGCTGAGTAGTAAAGACTGTTCCAATAGGTTGGTCACTTAAAATATTCGATAAAGTGTTAGGAAGTTTGCCATTGGCAATATGTACCCGTATACCAACCAGGGAAAGTTTATGCGCCATCGTACATTTGGTAATCATGCCTCCCCGGCCAAAGTTCGACTTCTCATTAGAGACAATGGAAGCAAAATCAACTTTGCGGGCATCAATTACCGGAATGACACTAGCTCCCGGCTGGCTCGGTGGCCGGTCATATATGCCATCCACGTTGGTGAGGATGACGAGCGAGTCAGCGTGGAGCATGGAGGCAATCAGACTAGCTAGTTCGTCATTGTCGGTAAACATGAGTTCGGTTACCGAAACAACATCGTTTTCGTTTACAATGGGAATAATGTTGTTCTGCAATAACGCATCGAAACAGTTCTTCATGTTCAGGTAATGCTTCCGGTCGCGGAAATCTTCTTTCGTAACCAATACCTGGGCACACAAAAGGTCGTATGGCTGCAAGAGTTCAGCGTAGGTATTGATCAGCTTCACCTGCCCCACAGATGCCAGCAATTGCCGCCGCGCTACGGGATCCAGCTTATCTGAAATCTTGACCAGGTTCCTGCCCGAAGCTACTGCACCAGAAGAGACGAGGATCACTTCTACGCCTCTTTTTTTCGCTTCGGCTATCTGAGCCACCAGGCGTTGCATGACAGCCCGATCGGCCAAACCGTTGGCACCGGCCACTACATTAGAACCTACTTTAATAACTAATTTCTTATATTCTGACGCACGCATGTTTAGATGTAGGTAATGAGCTACCAGGCAGATAAAATATTAAAAAGCTATTTAGCGCAAAACTGACCAGCATTTTTCACAAAAGGGATAATTAGCTAATTTTTCCTCCTTTGCCGCTTTCAATTGAAATTGGATAGGAGAAAATGGTGCTATTATAAGAATAAAAGTGGCGTAAATGTAGCGGAGATAAAGGACTATTCGGCTATATTAAAACGAAATGCAAAGGAAATTATGAATGTAAGCAGGAAGGAAGGGAAAGCAATAAGAGCGAAAGCAGGCAATGATATATTAAAATAAAAAAATTAGGAAGATATTGAGATCAAATCTGTTTGATCTCAATATCTTCGCCGTGTTGGTTACGAAATTTAAAGTCTGAAAGGCCTTGTGAAGTATCTTGTACCATTTTTACCCAGGTCTTGTATTTGAAGAACCACTTCATACGCCGCGAGGGAAAGCCGGTGGAAAAGTAAGCATACAGAAAAGGATGTAGCACTATAGTTACTCCTTTTTCATTTTGCTTTCCTATAACGTAATCTAGATTATTCTCAATCTGGTCAGAAACCAGTATGCTAGCCGTTATTTTGCCCGTGCCTCCACAAGTAGGACAGGTTTCTCCGGTAATAATGTTCAACTCTGGACGTACCCGCTGGCGAGTAATCTGCATCAGACCGAACTTAGAGAGGGGAAGAATAGTGAATTTAGACCGATCAGTATTCATTTCATCCTTCATCTTGTCCTGAATCAGCTTCCTGTTTTCAGGCTTCTTCATATCGATGAAGTCAATTACAATAATACCGCCCATATCGCGTACCCGTAGTTGGCGGGCAATTTCACGGGCTGCTTCCATATTAACGCTAAGGGCAGTTGCTTCTTGGTCAACTTCAGTATTGGACTTATTTCCACTATTCACGTCAATTACGTGTAGCGCCTCTGTATGTTCAATAATGAGGTAACCTCCACCAGGAAGACTAACAGACCGACCAAACAGAGACTTTAGTTGTTTTTCAATACCAAAAGCCTCAAACAACTTAGTTTTGCCCGTATAAAGCTTCAGTATTTTTTCCTTATCAGGGGCGATAGTGCGGATATAAGAACGCGTTTCTTCGTAAATATCTTTGTCATCTACCGTTATGCTATCAAAGCTTTCGTTGAGCATATCACGCAGCATAGAAGAAGCACGGCTCATTTCGCCAATAATTTTCTCCTTAGGTTTAGCTTCGCGTAAAAGTTTAAAGCCTTCTTCCCATTTTTCCAGGAGATTATTTAAATCCTTATCCAGTTCGGCCACGTCTTTCCCTTCGGCTACGGTACGGACAATAATTCCGAAATTTGGGGGTTTAATGGAAGAGAGTAAACGAAGCAGACGGGTGCGCTCTTCCTTATCAGTAATTTTCTTGGAGATATTGACGGAGCTAGAGAAGGGCACGAGTACAATATATCGCCCTGCAATAGAAATTTCGCACGACAGGCGTGGGCCTTTGGTAGAAATAGGCTCTTTCACCACCTGCACCAGAATAGGTGAGTTCTTCTGTAATACCTGAGATATTTTCCCCAGCTTATCAATTTCAGGCTCCAGCTTAAAATTATTGAGCTTATGAGTCTGTTGTCGTTTAGCAACGGTATCACGGGTATACTTGCTGAGTGAATTGATATTAGGGCCTAAATCCAAATAATGCAGGAATGCATCTTTTTCATAGCCAATATCAACAAAAGCCGCATTCAAACCTGACACAAGTTTTTTTACCGTTCCCAGGTAAATATCTCCGACGGTAAATGTGCTCTCACTTTCCTCAATATGGTATTCTACAATCCTTTTGTCCTGTAAAAGGGCTATCCTTCCACCCTTTGGAGTAGAATTGATAACTAATTCGTTACTCAAGATGGTTCATGAGTTAGGTTGAAAAAAATAGACAAGAAGCACCCCAGCAAATGGGTAAACTAGTATTGAAATAAAATACCACTCGTGAATAACAAGTAACACCTGACTACAGAATATTACTTTTCTGCAGCCAGGTATTACTTAAATACGAGTGGTATAAAACTATTTCTTCTTGTGTCTGTTTTTTCTCAAGCGTTTCTTTCTCTTGTGAGTAGCAATTTTATGTCGTTTTCTTTTTTTACCGCAAGGCATACAATTAAATGTTTTAAATGTGTTTAATTCAGTTTCTTTAAATATTCAGCCACCGACGCCTGTACGGCTGGATCTGCTTCTTTTAGCTTTACCAAGTTAAAAACCTTTCGAGCTTCTTCCTTTTTACCTGTTTCAATATAACATACGCCCAAGTAATATTGAGCTTGCATATTGTCTGGGTTTAATTGAACAATCTGCAGGAAACGATCAATTGCTTTACCATATTGATTAGAGCGTATTGAAAGTAAGCCCAGATTAAACAAAGCCAACTCGTTTTTTGGGTCTTCAGCAATTACCTCGCGCAAGAGCAATATCCCCTGCATAGGGTTGCTGGTTGAAACAAAGGTCATAGCCATTTTAGTCTTGGCTTCCAGAATGCTAGGATTTTTATCCAGTACTTTCTGAAAATACTCTCTGGCTTTTTCACCAAAACGATTTGCTTTCTCTGTATCAACAGCAAAACCAAAAGCATCGTAATAGCTATTACCAGCGCTCAATAAGTTTGGTGTAGTTGGCTCCAACACAGCAATGGCTTCCATATATAGAGCTGAGCTGTCAGGTTTACCTACCTGAGCAAACAATATTGCTAAAGAGTCTGCAAACCTAAGCTTTTTTTCTTTACTTATATCGGCTAAATAACTTTTTCTTAATCGATTGATAGTAGAAAGTTGAGCAGCCGAGAGAACAATAGTATGATTGTTAGACAGATGATTAACAGAATCAGAAGCTGGGTTTTCTGTAGCTATTCCCGATCCGGTTTTGTTCTTATCATTAACAATTACTTTGGGCAAACTATACAATGCTCCTATTAAAACCCCAGCAGAGAGCAACACAGCAATCATGGATGTCTTCATGGGGCATAATTGTACTCTTCTGAATAATAGTTATTAAAAAAACAAAAGGCTGATATATTAACCAGCCTTCGCTTCTAGCTTATCGCTCGATTTGATTTTCTCTACGAACACTTTAGCGGGTTTAAAGCTAGGTACAAAATGCTCTTCAATGACCATAGCTGTGTTTTTAGAAATATTCCGAGCGGTCTTGCGAGCTCTCTTTTTATTGACAAAACTGCCAAAGCCTCTGACATAAATATTTTCGCCTTTTGACATGGAATTTTTCACTACTGTGAAGAAAGCTTCTACGGTAGTCGATACATCTGCTTTGTCAATACCTGTCTTTTCTGCAATTTCTGAAATTACTTCTGCTTTTGTCACTTTGAGTAAGTTTAATAGTCCAAAATATTCTTGATGAAGACGATAACCTCCAAAAAAAATGGAGGACAAATCTAAACCTTCATTCTTTAATTTAAAAATAAATCCTAAAAAATGTGTTTAGTTTTTCGCTTTTTTAATCTTTAAATAAAAACTTTTACGCGTTGGAGCTGGAAAGGCTCATCAGAAATGCTGCTATTTTCGTTATTTTTGCAATTTTACAAAGTTAACCTTGATTAACGTGAATGTAAAGCACAAAGTTTTACTCAAATAGGTTTTTCATAAAATAGTACAATTTTCTCTTGGAGAAGCAAATCTTCGTACACAAACTTATTCACTGGTATCAGACCTACAAAAGGGATTTACCCTGGCGTCATACCCAAAATCCTTATTTTATATGGCTCTCCGAAGTCATTTTACAGCAAACCCGTGTCAAACAGGGTTTACCTTATTATTTACGCTTCATTGAGTCCTTTCCTACCATAGAACTTTTAGCTAACGCTGAAGAAAAAGAAGTATTGCGACTATGGCAAGGCTTAGGTTATTATTCTCGGGCTCGGAATATGCATTTGACGGCCAAAACAATAATGAAAGACTATGGAGGTGAATTTCCTAAACAATATCAGGAACTCCTGAAATTGAAGGGAATAGGCACGTATACAGCGGCAGCCATTGCCTCTTTTGCTTTCAACGAAAAAGCGGCAGTACTGGATGGAAATGTTTTCCGCGTATTGGCAAGAGTATTTGGTGTTGAGACAGACATTTCCAGCCACGAGGCAAAAAAGGTATTTTCGGCCCTCGCTGCCAACTTACTACCTGATGAACAAACAGACGTGTATAATCAAGCTATTATGGAATTTGGGGCAGTACAATGCACGCCTCATGTGCCCGATTGTATGTTCTGTCCCCTAAATTTCACTTGTGTAGCCAACCTTACTGGCCGTCAGGGAAGTTTGCCAGTAAAAAGTAAGAAGGCAAAGGTAAAGCAACGGTTCTTCCACTATTTTGTCATTCGACGAGGAGACGAATTTTATATGAAAGAGCGGCAGGAAAAAGATATATGGAGCGGTTTATATGATTTTTACTTAAGAGAAGCGGCACAGCTACAGACTTTAGAAGAACTGACAGAAAACGAAGGAATAGCTACGTTGTTAAAAACTGGTCTTGTAGAAGAAGAGTCCCGCATTTTTACCCACGTGCTTACACACCAACGCATTCAGGTAAAATTTTGGCACCTTCATCTGCCTGAAGAGATCTTTCACTCGTTTCTAGCGTCCGAAAGTTTTTATACTATAGACGAAATCAAGCAATTACCTAAGCCAATTTTAATAGCTAATTATTTGAATAGCCATTTTTTTTAGCTATCTTTAGCTGATTGTTTATCACCTATCCAAACAAACATAGAACTTATCATGGCTGGCGTCAACAAAGTAATTTTAGTAGGTAACTTAGGTAAAGATCCAGAAGTGCGTCATCTGGATGGGGACAAAAAAGTCGCTAAATTTCCTTTAGCCACAACTGAAGCATACCGTGATCGCAACGGGCAAAGAGTTGAAAACACAGAATGGCATAATGTGGAATTTTGGGGTTCAATTACTGAAGTCATTGAAAAATACTTGAAAAAAGGAAGCCAAGTATACATTGAAGGTAAATTGCGTACCCGTTCTTACGAAGACAAAGAAGGTGTAAAGAAATACGTGACTGAGGTGATAGGCCAAAACCTGACCTTGATTGGTGGAAAACCAACTGATAGTCCAGGAGAAGGCAACTATAGTGAAGCTGCGGCGTCTAATGCAAGCAAAGGAAGTCGGGTAAATGAAACCTCCCCTCCGTTTGTAACCAACAATGACGTGGATGACCTGCCTTTCTAATTCATAGCAGCCTATCTCCCACGCAATACTAAGCTTTTGGAAACCTCACTTGATTCTGGAGACCCTCCCTCGCATTTAATGCTTTTGGCAAACCTTTTGGATGCTACAAGTATTTTTTCGATATTCTATTTAAGCGCGGCCTTCGCACTGATATTGCTACTGTTTTTGTCAGCAGTAATATCTGGTGCGGAGGTCGCTTTTTTTGGCCTAACTTCTGAAGAACGCAACCAATACCGCGACGGTAATCAGATAGAGCAAAAAATTGCGGCTTTATTGGATAACCCCAGGCGACTGCTAGCAACCATGCTCATTGGCAATCACTTGTTCAATCTTTCATTCATTGTTCTTTCTATTTACCTAACCTGGGAAATTGTCGGTTCTTATACCATTCAGGGTCTATTACTTGTGTCCATACTTTCTGCTACAACCTTTATTCTGGTGTTTTTTGGCGAATTACTCCCCAAGGTATATGCCCATCAAAAAGGTTTTCCTTTTGCCCAATACACAGTAAATTTCATTGCGCTACTTGTGGTTGTACTCCAACCAGCCTCATGGTTGCTTACTAACCTTACTAAAATCATTGAAGAAAGAGCGCAAAGAAGAAACTACCGCATTTCTGTGGAAGAATTGAATCAGGCACTGGAAGCTACTACCGGGGAAAATACCACCATTGAGGAAAAAGAAATTCTAAAAGGAATTGTCAATTTTGGAAATATTTCTGCCAAACAAATTATGCGCCCCCGGGTAGATATTACTGCCTTTGACAGAAAAATGAATTTTCATCAACTGATGGATAAGATTAATAAGTTTGGCTATTCACGCGTTCCGGTTTACTATGAAACAATTGACAAAATAGAAGGTATCCTATATATCAAAGATTTACTGCCATTTATCGACCGAGATGAGCATTTTTTCTGGCAAGAATTACTCAAACAAAGCTACTTTATTCCTGAAAGTAAAAAGATCGATGACTTACTGTATGATTTCCAAGAAAAACGGGTTCACATGGCCATAGTAGTCGATGAATACGGTGGTACCAGCGGCCTAATCACACTGGAGGATATTATTGAAGAAATTGTGGGCGAGATAAACGATGAGTTTGATTAAGCAAAATCTGCCATACCGCATAGTTCATATTCCCACACTGCCTTATTGACAGTCAAAATACCTCTGGTATAATTTTCTCTTCTCCTTAAAATAAGGCTCAACCTTTATATGGTAGACTAAATCTCTTTCTGAGCGTTCTATCAGAGGATGTTTTTTAAAGATTAATTGATAGAAGCTACTGGAGAAATTATAGCCTTTGTGAGTCGTTCATAATCAAGGCATTCTCTAACAACGCCTTGGAAGTCGATAAGTGTAATAGGGCAAATCATCAAAAAAGGCTAATTTTGCCAAACTAGCGTTAAGTGTAAGCATAACGCCTTCTCAATGATTCAAATAGGACATATAAGTTATACCCATGCTGAAGATAATCACTAAATTATTTGGTACTAAATCGGATCGAGACATCAAGGCGTTGATGCCTTATGTTACTAAAACGAACGAATCGTACAGCAAACTCGCCTCTATTTCAGATGATGAATTAAGGGCAAGAACGCAGGAGCTTCGTCAGGTTATTGATCAACGGCTGAAGGAGTCGAATGATACATTAGCGGCGTTGAAGGCTAAAATCGCCGATAATCCTGATATGGATATCAACGAGAAGGAAACTATTTTCAATCAGATTGATAAACTAGAAGAAGAACAAAATAAGGAATTAGAAGTCGTACTACTTGACATTCTTCCCGATGCTTTTGCTATTGTAAAAGAAACAGCCCGCCGTTTCAAAGAGAATAGCAAACTGGAAGTAATGGCTACAACCAATGACCGTACGCTCGCGATTCGGAAAAAGAATATAGAAATCGTAGGAGACAAAGCCATCTGGCATAACCGCTGGATAGCTGGTGGTACTGAAATTGTTTGGGATATGCTCCATTATGATGTACAAATCATCGGTGGGGTAGTACTGCACCAAGGCAAAATTGCCGAAATGGCAACGGGTGAAGGCAAGACCTTGGTAGCTACTTTCCCCGCTTTCTTGAATGCGCTGGCTGGCAGAGGGGTACACATCGTAACAGTAAACGACTACTTAGCGAAACGTGACTCCGAATGGATGGCACCACTTTTTGAGTTCCATGGCCTCTCTATCGACTGCATAGATAGGCACGAGCCCAATACGCAAGCACGCCGGAACGCTTATCTATGTGACATTACTTACGGTACAAATAACGAGTTTGGCTTCGATTATCTGCGCGACAATATGGCACGCAGCACCGATGATCTAGTGCAACGGAAACATCATTATGCTATGGTGGATGAAGTAGATTCCGTTTTGATTGATGATGCCAGAACCCCATTGATTATCTCCGGTCCGATTCCACGAGGCGACGAACACGAATTTCAAGAACTGAAACCTCGTGTATCGCGCATTGTGGAGGCACAAAGGAAACTCGTGAATGAATTCCTGATTGATGCCAAGAAAAAAATTGCGGCGGGCGACGATAAAGAAAGCGGTACGCCTTTATTCCGAGCATATCGGGGTTTGCCAAAAAACAAGCCCTTGATCAAATTCCTGAGTGAGACGGGTAATCGGTCAATTTTGCAGAAAAGTGAAAATTACTATTTGCAAGACCACAGTAAAATGATGCCAGAGGCCGATGCTCCCTTGTACTTCACCATTGACGAAAAAAACAACCAGATTGACCTGACTGAAAAGGGTATTGATTTTATTACTGGCGAAGGAGAAGACCCAAGCCTGTTTATCTTGCCTGATATCGGCGTAGAAATTGCCAACATCGAGAATGACAAGAGCTTAGCTGACCAGGAGCGACTACACAAAAAAGAGGTACTTATTTCGGATTATACGACTAAGACTCAGCGCCTTCACACCATTAACCAGTTACTGAAAGCTTATACCTTATTCGATAAAGACGATGAATACATCATTGTAGAAGGGAAAGTAAAAATTGTGGATGAGCAAACGGGTCGGGTAATGGAAGGCCGGCGCTACTCTGACGGGCTACACCAAGCTATTGAAGCGAAGGAAAATGTAAAAGTAGAAGAAGCCACCCAGACCTACGCTACTGTTACCCTGCAAAATTACTTCCGGATGTATCACAAGCTGGCCGGTATGACGGGAACTGCGGAAACGGAAGCGGGTGAATTCTGGGAAATTTACAAGCTTGATGTAGTGGTAATTCCGACCAATAAAGGAGCTATTCGTAAAGACCACGAAGACAAGGTATATAAAACGGTTCGCGAAAAATACAATGCTGTAGCCGACGAAATTACCAAGCTAACAGAGCAAGGTCGTCCAGTGCTGGTGGGTACTACTTCGGTAGAAATTTCTGAGTTGTTAAGCCGGATGCTCTCTATCCGAAAAATTAAACACCAGGTATTGAATGCCAAATTCCACCAGAAGGAAGCTGAAGTAGTAGCTGAAGCTGGAAAGCCGTCTACGGTAACTATTGCTACCAACATGGCTGGTCGGGGAACGGATATTAAGCTAACACCAGAATCAAGGGCGGCAGGTGGTTTGGCCATCGTTGGTACTGAAAGACACGAATCACGACGGGTCGATCGTCAGTTGCGTGGGCGTTCTGGTCGTCAGGGAGATCCGGGAACTTCGCAATTCTTCGTCAGTTTGGAAGATAACCTGATGCGTCTTTTCGGTTCTGACCGCATCGCCAAATGGATGGATCGGATGGGATTGGAAGAAGGAGAAGTAATTGAGCATTCGATGATCACCAAATCTATTGAACGGGCGCAGAAAAAGGTTGAAGAAAACAACTTTGGAACCCGGAAACGGCTGTTAGAATACGATGATGTGATGAACTATCAACGGGAAGCTATTTACAAACGTCGGCGCAACGCCCTATTTGGAGATCGGCTAGCACTGGATATAGATATTACGATGTATGATAGCTGTGAGGATCTGATTAATAATAATCTGGGAGATTATGAAAATTTCAAATTGCAGGTAATCAGCGTTCTTGGCCTTGACACGCATATATCTAGTGCTGAATTTGAGAAACCTAATGTAAGTCAACTGGCAAACAAGCTATACCGTGAAGCTGACAAGCATTACCACGAAAAGAACCAGGAAATTGCAGCCAAATCATTGCCGATATTGACGGATGTATTCCAACAAAAAGGCGCAGTTGTAGAAGAAATAGTTGTTCCCTTTGGGGAAGGGTTAAGGCAGATGGGCGTAGTAGCCAACTTGCGCAAAACTGTGGAAAGCGAAGGCCGCGAATTGATTCGAGAAATGGAAAAAGCCATTACTCTAGCCATTATCGATCAGGAATGGAAAGAGCATCTCCGCGATATGGATGACTTGAAACAATCCGTACAAAACGCTGTTTTTGAGCAAAAAGACCCCTTATTAGTCTATAAGTTTGAGTCGGTTGAGCTGTTTAAACGCTTTGTTAGTCGCGTAAATCAGGATACTATTTCCTTTTTGATGAAATCAGACATTCCTACCCAGGATTCCGAACCCGTACGGGAAGCCCGTCGGCAACAGGAATCAACTGCAGCGAAACCCAAGTTGAAAGTCACGAAAGCAGAAGCCACCTCTACCTTGGGAAGCAATGGTGACGAAGCGGCTATGTTAATGCCACCTCCGCCAGCAGAGAAACTTATTCCTATTCATTCGGAAAAGGTAGCCAATCGGAATGACCGAGTATCGGTGCAGTACCGAGATGGTAGCGTGAAGCGTGACGTAAAGTATAAGACAGTAGAAGAGGATGTGCGCGCAAATAAATGCGTTCTAATCGATTAATTTAATGAAGCCCAGATAGAATTCTATTTCTGTCTGGGCTTATTGCACCTGTATTTAGGGGTTTGGGGCGGTTAATCAAATTGAATACGTAAATTCGATAAGAAAGCTATTAACGCATATAACCAAGCTCTTGCTATCGAAATCCGACCAGCCTTATGAATAAATACACTTTCCTACTTATGTTAGTCATATTGGCAGCTTGTGGGCCAAAAAAAGTCCCGCAGACTACTTCCAAATCAGACATTAACCGATTCCAAGAAGACTTGTCTGGAATCAGACCTACTTATGCAGTGGCAGTAGAACCTACTGAAGCCAATAAAAAGCCGGAAAAGCCTATTATTGCGGCTACTGCGGGGAAAAGCAATTTGGATGTGAGTAAAAAGCTGGATATAATACTAGATACTATTGCAGTCCGTAATAAATCCATTCGATACGCTCAAGGCTTCCGTATCCAGATTTACTCCGGTAATGATCGCAAAGAAGCGGAAAATGCCAAAACAGCCTCGTATCAATTATTCCCGCAGATTACTCCTTACCTTATTTATTCTCAGCCAGTCTATCGAGTAAAAGTAGGCGACTTCCTGGACAGAATAGAAGCGGAAAAATATTATATAGGCTATAAAACTGCTTATCCTGGTGCCATAGTGGTACCCGATAAAGTAGATATAAGAAAAAACGCTTCGAGTAACTAAGCATGCTAAAGAATGAAAGCAGTAAAAATTTATACATATTGAACCTTAGCATTGTAAGGATCTGAGCTTACAAATTATTTATTATGAAAAAAGCGCTGATTACGGGCATTACAGGGCAGGATGGAGCCTACCTGGCTGAATTATTACTGAACAAAGGATACGAAGTTCATGGCATCAAAAGGCGGAGCTCGCTCTTTAATACCAACCGGATTGACCATCTTTACGAAGATTTACACGAGAAGGATGTTCACTTCATCCTTCATTATGGCGACCTAAGCGATTCAACCAATATTATCCGCATTATTCAGGAAGTACAGCCCGATGAGATTTACAACCTGGGTGCTATGTCGCACGTGAAAGTGAGCTTCGATGAGCCTGAATATACGGCCAATGTAGATGGTATTGGCACTTTGCGTATTCTGGAAGCCGTACGTCTGTTAGGTCTCATCAAAAAAACCCGTATTTACCAGGCTTCTACTTCTGAGCTGTATGGTTTAGTACAAGCCGTCCCTCAATCAGAAACTACGCCTTTTTATCCCCGTTCTCCTTATGCAGTAGCCAAGCTTTATGGCTACTGGATTACAGTTAACTACCGGGAAGCGTATAATATGTACGCCGTGAACGGCATCCTGTTCAACCACGAGTCTCCTTTGCGGGGCGAAACCTTTGTTACGCGTAAAATTACTCGGGCAGCAGCACGGATTGCCTTGGGTCAGCTTGACAAGTTATACGTAGGAAACTTAGATGCACAACGCGATTGGGGACATGCCAAAGACTATGTGGAAGCGATGTGGCTCATTTTGCAACAAGACACCCCCGAAGATTATGTGATTGCCACGGGCAAAACAACCCGCGTGCGCGAATTTGTACGCATGACTTTTGCTGAATTAGGCATTGAGTTGGCTTTCAGTGGAGAAGGCGAACAAGAAGTCGCAACTGTCGTAAAATGTACTAATCCGGAGTTCCAAATACCCATAGGCAAAGAAATAATAGCCGTAGATAAGAAATATTTCCGTCCTACTGAAGTAGACTTACTTATTGGAGATCCAACCAAAGCAAATACTAAGCTAGGCTGGATACCCAAATATGACCTGCCAGCTTTAGTAAAGGATATGGTACAGGCCGATGTTGACTTATTTAGGCGTGATCAGTTGCTGGAAAAAGGTGGCCACCGAATCATGACCTATAACGAGTAGTAGAAAGATGGACTGATGATAAGATACCTGTCAATCAGTAGCTGCAAAAAAATGAATCGCTTTAATTGGTATCAATACCAAAGCTGATTGTTAGATTAAACGACCAGAAGAGATTATCTTCTGGTCGTTTGTTAACTGTTAATGGCCTTATGAACAAATATTTCCAGATCGTATATGAGGACAACCACCTGGTTGTTGTCAATAAAAGTAGTGGAGTGCTGGTGCAGGGAGACGAGACGGGTGATACGCCGCTATCGGATATGGTAAAGCAATACATTAAGGAGAAATACCAGAAGCCTGGCGACGTATTCCTGGGTACTGTACACCGCATTGATAGGCCTGTAAGTGGGCTGGTGGTATTTGCTCGTACCTCAAAGGCACTAGAACGGATGAACGAGCTTTTCCGCCATCGCGATGTGCAGAAGACATACTGGGCAGTGGTAAAGCAACGACCTGCCGAACTGAAAGGCAAGCTGATACATTGGCTCATCAAAGATGAATCCCGCAACGTGACCACTGCCTATGACTATGAGATCGAGCACGGGCAGAAGTCAGAACTTACTTATCAGGTGATGGGAAAGCTTAATGACCATTATCTATTAGAAGTTAACCCGCTCACAGGCCGTCCGCATCAGATTAGAGTGCAGTTAGCCAAAATTAACTCGCCCATTCGGGGAGACATAAAGTATGGCTTCTCTAAACCTAACCCTGATGGGAGCATTAACCTACACGCACGGCGGTTGTATTTCCAGCATCCGGTAAAGAAGGAGCCACTCATTTGCGTGGCTGGCCTACCCGAAAATCCTTTCTGGGAGCAATTCTTAACGCTGGATAAGACATCGGTAAAAGATAAAAACCTGGATTTTTTGTACTAGCTTGATGGGCGATAGCTGGTGATTTTAAAGAAATAAGCTGCTCCTTTCGCATGGCCGAACCCAACTGGATTAACCGCTTGCAACAGCGCTGGGGCGTAAACAACGCTTGGCAGGTAATTATTATTCTGGTTGTATTTGCGTGTACAGGTTTCACAGCCATGGGCATCAAAAAGCCTATTTTTAACTTATTAGGCGTAGACCTAGATACGCCAGGCTGGCTCAAAACCGTGATTTATATTTTCACCGTACTGCCAGCCTACCAAGTCTTCCTGCTTTTCTACGGTTTTGTATTTGGCCAGTTTACTTTCTTCTGGAATTTTGAAAAGCGACTTTTTGGCCGAATTGGCAAATTATTTAGCCGAAAATAAGGAATCTGCCTTTCTTCTTAATTACGTCCCTCCTGCTCCATGAAAGCATCCGTTTTAGATGGCCTGCAACAACCACTAGTGCTAAAAGATGTCCCTACGCCTACCCCTGCTGCTGGGGAAGCGCTGATTCAACTGAAGGCCGCAGCCTTGAATCACCGAGATGTATTTATTCAACAAGGCCAGTATCCGGGGCTCAAGTTCCCGTGCATTCTTGGTTCTGATGGGGCAGGAATAGTTACCTGTGTAGGCAAAGACGTGGATGAAAGTTGGCTTGGCAGAGAAGTAATAATCAATCCCGGGCTGTTATGGGGCAATAATCCGAAGTATCCCTCCAAAAGCTTCCGAATCCTGGGTCTGCCCGATGATGGCACCTTCGCCGAATACATCCGGATACCTTCCTCGCAACTGTATGCTAAACCTACGCACCTAAGTTTTGAAGAAGCAGCGGCCATTCCTTTAGCTGGCCTCACAGGCTTCCGGGCTTTGTACAGTCGAGCTGATGTGCAGCCCAACGATAAGGTATTGATAACAGGCATTGGCGGCGGTGTAGCACTGTGTGTACTACAATTTGCCCTTGCCAGTGCTGCTCAGGTATACGTTACTTCCAGTTCAGATGCCAAAATTGAGCAAGCAAAAAAGCTTGGGGCAGTAGGCGGCATTAATTATCAAGCTGATGATTGGAGTAAGCAGTTAAAAACTTGGACCCAGAATGAAGGCTTTGATGTGATTATCGATAGCGCTGGAGGAGAAGGCTTCGGCAAACTAATTGAATTGGCTGCTCCTGGCGGACGTATTGCCATATACGGTGGCACCCACGGAAATTGGAAGGACGTGAGCCCGCAACGAGTCTTTTACAAGCAATTGAACATTTTTGGCTCCACGATGGGTTCGCCTCAGGAATTCCAATCTATGCTCAATTTTATCGAAGAAAAGCAATTGCACCCAGTTATTGACCGTATTTTTCCTCTAGCTGAAGCCGAACAAGCTATGCGCCGGATGGAAAAGGCCGAACAGTTTGGGAAGTTGGTACTGAAGATGGAATAGGCTATGGGCAAATGAGAGATCCTATGCTACAGTTTCTACAGCCCGTATTCGGCTGTCTTGTACTACTAGTGTAGGATTTTAAAATAATCTGCTCCTTTTCCCCTTCAATGAGATTACTTCTTCCAAATACTGCTATTTCTAGGCTTTGATCTTCTAGTAACAAGGAAAGCCTAGCAGAATTATCTGCTTACTTGGACGCAATCCATACGAGGCTAGAAAGATACGATACCGCTTTTACTTACTTGGAAACCCATAACCTCCTCTCATTCAGACATAGGAGAACGCCCCAGTTACTTCAAAACAGCAAGAATTAGACACAAGTAGCGAAAATGCTAAAGGCCGCTATACTCCCCACAACGATGGAGTATAGCGGCCTTTAGCGCTGAATTATATTTTTAGTTTACTCTTTCCGCTGACTGGCACGAAACAGTTTCTGTTTTTCTTCCTTGGTAAGACTTTCGTAACCAGAGCGGGAAATTTTATCCAGTATATTATCAATCTCATCCTGGTTAGGAACACCATAATTAGGGCTTGAATAACCAGCGTAGCTTCCCTTTCCCTTGTTCTGATACGTGACCCGCATCACTGGCCTCTTTTTAAACAAGCGATTTGTCCACTCCGCAATGGCAGTCAATGGGCGACCCAGGTCGGTTCCATTGCGCAACTGCTTGATAAAGATAAAGCCCAGCAAAGCGCCACCCAAGTGAGCGATGGCACCTCCCGCATTGTCTCCAATAGATTGAGCAAAAGAAAGTACAACGTAAAAAGCAGCAATATACTTAATCCGGATTGGCCCCAACAACAACAGATGAAAAGTGTAATTGGGCATCAAAGTGGCGGCTCCTACCACTACCGCATAAGCTGCCCCTGAGGCTCCAAGCAGAACAGACGTAGCAACTTGATTAGAAAAATAGGGAGATAAATTGTATATAGCGATATATACAAATCCTCCTACTAGCCCCCCTAAGATATAAAGGTTTATAAGCCTACGATTGCCTAAGTACTCTTCGACCAGCTTACCAAACCAGTACAGAAAAAGCATATTAAAAAGAATATGAAAGATGTCTTGGTGGGTAAAAAAGTAGGTAAATAGCGTCCAAGGCTTGTATAATAATCGCCCCAGGGCAGAGGGCAAAAATAATTGCTCAGTGACTACATCATATATAGAATCGGATGCAGTAGTGAGCTTAAACACCACCTGCAAAATAATAAGCACCAAAAAAACGACAATATTGATCAGGATAATCTGGATCAAGCCATTAT
>JAZKGK010000227.1:0-19820 GCA_040385915.1 Bacteroidota bacterium | reverse complement strand
TTGGTTACCAATAAGCGCTGCATTAGACATAGAAGTACCAATGTTTGTGATGGGGTCGGAAGTATATTGGGTAGCCAAGATCACCTCGTCATTGATTTCTCCTGCGCCTTGTTCAAATACCTTACTGTAGTCTGGCAGCAATTTGTAGCTATATTTATTAATGACGTTTTTTGCGTGCGTAGCTGCCTTGGCATAATCATCATCAGCCGTCGCCTCAGAAGTGGCCTTAGTGAGGTATACACGAGCCAGCAGGTGTTCGCAGGCCCCCGCCGTAACCCGCCCGTATTCGAGGGTAGGCGAAGCAAGGTCGGGCAGAGCAGCTTCCAGATCGGTGATAATAGCGGCATAAATATCTTTTACTGGAATACGGCTGGCCTCTTTGGTAGCGGTAGTATTTTCTTTCAGGTTTAAAGGGATAGGGCCAAACATTTGTACCAGGATGAAATAATGGTGCGCACGTAGAAACTTCACCTCTGCAATCCGGCGTTTTTTGGTGGCTTCATCCAGGTTTGGAATTTTATCGGCCCTGTCAATCACCGCATTGGCCGTGTTGATGGCGGTATAAAAAGCATTCCAGATATCGCGGGTAGCAGTTAAACGGCCATTAAGTTCCGGCTTATAGCTATTCACAAACTTAAAACTACCATCGGCACCCTCCCGGTAAGTATCAGTGCCGAAAATGGATAACGTCATGGCGGCTTCCCGCCCGTAATATTCCCGCAGAGAAGAATAAGTAGCTTTTGCCGCTGCCTCAAACCCTACTTTTGTATTCAAATACTCTCCGCTTACCTGCGAAATGGGGTTCTCGTCCAGTAGATCTTTGCAGGACTGGCTTCCGAACAAGAGGCAGGCGACCAGAAAATATTTATAATAATTGATGGCTTTCATAAAATGAGTGTCTATAAATTCGTTGCTTCTGAATGTTAGAATGTAGCGTTCATGCCAAAGGTGAACTGTTTGACGGAAGGGGTCTGACTATCATTTACGATATCAGTCGTTTCCGGGTCAATGCCTTTGTATTTGGAGCGGTATTCAGCAAAAATGAAAGGTTGCTGGATACTGGCATATACGCGCAGAGAGCCCATTTTTAGCTTTTGGACAATAGTAGAAGGCAAATTATACCCAATGTTGATGTTTCGCACCTTCACGAATGAGCCACTGAAGTATAGGAGTGTAGTTTGATTGGGCGGAAATTCCTGGCTTTTATTCGGGCGCGGAAATTCGTTGGTGGGATTAGTAAGTGTCCAATAGTCAACGTCTAGGTTATTGAAACGTCCACTTAAAGAGTTGAACGTATTGTGGAAACCACTACGAATCATATTGCCTACCCGTGCATAGATAAAAAAGGAAAGATCAATACCTTTGAACTCAAAGCGGTTGGTTATGCCGCCCGTCCAATCAGGAATGGTAGAGCCAAGCACTTTACGGTCGTAATTGTCATCGATTTGGCCATCTGGCACACCATTAGGCCCGCTGATATCCCTTAATTTGATTTCGCCTACATTTTGTTTGAATGATTTGGCGGCATCTTCCTGTCCCAACTGCCAGATACCGATTTTTTCTTTGTCATAATATACCTGCAATGGCTGTCCAATGAATCGCTGATTCCCAATGTCATTTACTTTTCCGTTAAAAAGCTCCAGGATGGCTTCGCGGTTATGGGTAAATTGTAAATCAGTTGACCACTTGAATCCGCTATTGGTATACATATTTACGGTAGAAAGGGTCAATTCTACGCCCCTGTTACGGGTACTTCCCACGTTCCGAAGCACCCGGTCAAATCCGTTAGAGATGGGTAATTGGTCGTATAGCAATAAGTTATAAGTGTTGGCCTGATAGAATTCCAAGGAGCCGGAAATACGTCCAGCTAGCATGCTAAAATCCAGCCCCACATTGGCAGTAGTGGTGCCTTCCCACCTTAAATCATCATTTCCGATCTGGCTCGGTCGGTAGCCAAATGCCCCGGTGGTACCAAAAGCATACACCGTACGACCTAACAGCGTTTGGGTTTGATAGGGAGCAATATCAGCGTTACCAACGGATCCATAACTTGCTCGCAGTTTCAATTGGTCGAGCCAGTTTATATGTTGCAGCGGCGCTTCTTTACTCAAATTCCAAGCTACTGCCACGGAAGGAAAAAAACCATACTTGTGATTTTTACCAAACCGGGAGGAACCATCCGAACGAGCCGTCAATGTCAGCAGGTATTTCTCTTTGAAACCGTAGTTAATACGACCCATAAACGATTGTATAGTCCAATCAATCAACCCAGTAAAGGGGGGATTGATGGCGCTTGCCTGGCCCAGGTTATAAAACTGCTGCGTTTCTGCTGGAATCCCATTGGCACTAATCTGAGCCGCTTCGTAGCTATCGCGCTGAATGGAATGCAAGGCAGTAATATTAAAGGCATGCACCTCTTTGATTATTTTATCGTAGGTTAAAATATTTTCAATGGTATAATTGAATCGCTGACCATAATCGACTCTGCCGGTGGCCTCTCCTCCCCGGCGGGCATTGGTCAGGCTACCCGTAAAGCGGCCAAAGCGCTTATTGATGAAATCAGGACCAAAGTTGAAACGGTATTTAAGGCCCTTCACAATATTCCATTCCCCATACAGGCTATTAAAAATCCGAATAGTTTTGGTTTCGGCCATATTAGCCCCCGGCACCACTTCTGACGCCGGGTTGGTTCGTAAGCCATCACTCGTAGGCAAGAAAATCAGGTTCCCCTGGCCATCGAAAGGCTTTCCCAAGGGGTTTTCCTGCAAGGCTCCACCGTAAGGAGCAAACCCAAAAGCCTCATCAAAGAAGCTGTTCGCGCCATTGTTGAGGCTGTATACGGCAAACGTAGAAGTCCCTACCTTGATGCGGTTCGTAATTTGATGATCGAGGTTGATACGGAAAGAATAGCGGGTAAAATCCTGTCCGATAATAATCCCTTTGTCTTGAAAATAATTAGCGGCGAGATAAAACTGGGTGTTTGCACTCCCTCCTTGTATGCCCACATGATGGCTCTGAATTTTTCCTGTTCTTAACAACAGAGACTGGTAATCGGTGCTTCTTCCAGTAGCAATACCATCCAGCTCAATGGGCTCAAACAAGGCTTTGTCAGCAGCCACAGGATTGGAATCATCGTATTGCCCCACGGCTCGGCGCGACTCGCGTTTGTACTCAGCAAACTGCGCCCCGTCCATCACGTCGGTTCTACCCAAGGCTTGTGAAACCCCGTAATAAGCGTCATAGCTAACCACCGTTTTTCCCGGTTTACCCCGCTTAGTGGTGATAATCACTATTCCATTAGCCCCACGAGCCCCGTAAATGGCCGTTGCAGAAGCATCCTTTAATATTTCCATTCCAGCAAAATCATTGGGGTTCATATCATCAATATTACCAACCAATGGAATTCCATCGACTACATAAAGCGGGTCATTGGAAGCAGTAATAGACCTTCGTCCACGAATCCGAACGGTAACGCCTCCGCCGGGCTGGCTGCCACTCTGAATGACATCTACCCCAGCTGCGCGACCCTGTAGCGCCTGGCGCGCATTCGTAATGGGTAACTCGGTAATTTGCTTCGAACTAACAGAAGAAATGGCACCGGTCACCTGGCTCTTGGTCTGGGTACCATACCCGACTACCACTACCTCGCTTAAAGCCTTCGTATCGGGGAGCATGGACACATCTACCGTAGTCTGGCCGGCGATATCAATTTCCTGAGAAAGATATCCCATGTGGTTGATAAATAGAGTTTTATCCTCTCCTGTTACGGCAAGGCTATATTTTCCTTCTGCATCGGTGAATGTTCCATTGGTCGTACCTTTTACTATCACACTCACCCCTGGCAAGCCCTGCTTTTGATTGTCGGTAATTTTGCCTTTGAGTACTACTCCCTGCGCTAGCGCGACCTGAAGTGCGGCCAACTGCATACCAACAGCCAGGCCTGACAGAATAAACAGTTTGACCATTTTTTGTAAAGTAATCTCCATAAGTTGATATATTTTAGTTGATGAGAGGAAACTGGTGTTAATAAAGTCTTTACTGAAACGAATTGGATAAATTAAAAATGAGGAAGAGTACTAGATGAGGCTTTTGAAACCTGAACGACCTTGCATGTCTAAATAGCATGACTAGGGAAAGGATAAAGGCTATATGTTATGAGAATTTAATGCTTCGGCTGTAAGTGGCCTTTTCTGTTCCAGATCATTTAGACAAGAATAATGAAAAGCGTTTGACTAAAAGCCAGGTTTATACAGCAAGGTAGCACTATATTGAGTGAATGCGTTATAATTTGTTAGGTCTTTTTAAGAATATTGCGGATGAAAAGTTATCAGGTTACCATTGTTTATATTGCCCGTGAACTCTACATGACAAAACTTGAATGCAAGGGTTAGGGAAAAAAAGAGGCTTATTTTTAGGGTTCCAACACCTTAAAAAGTAAGCCTCTAAAATGACCGAATCATTTGTTGTAAAGATAAAACAGTTACTGGCTTAGACTATATTCGACAAGCCCACCAGGCACAAGTCTAATGCCAGAAACTAGAGCACATTTTTCAGATTTTACTGCAAGTAAAACCAACTAAGTCATTGATAATAAGTTTTGTCAAGTAGAGTAGTCTAGACTATTCATGCTTTACTTTAAGCTGGTATTGTAAGTAAATTTTGCCCAGAATGTATACAATAAGACGGACTAATACTAAGAGAATAAGTTGCTGATATATTACAACAAATCCACAAAACCCGCCAAGAATCAGTGCAATTGTTAATTGCGTTCCACGCCGGGTATAATTGGTCCGGTTGGTATAGAAACCGGAACCGGTGCCACCGTTGATGGCTCTGTGGCAAGAGCAATTTTCGGTTCGGCGCGCGTAGGTTCCTGAATAACGCGGGCGCTGGCTCCTAAAGTTAAATAACTCCAAACCCAGGTAATGAGGGTAGAAATGCGGTTTTTGAAGCCTACCAGATACATTAAGTGAATAACTAACCAAGCCAGCCAACCAATCAAACCTTTCAGCCGGAGTTTACCCATTTCGGCAATGCCTGTAGCACGGCCAATGGTAGCCATACTTCCCTTATCGAAGTAGCTGAATATCTGTCGGGGCTTGCCTTTCAATTCATCACGAATGAGGCGAGCCACGTGGCGCCCTTGCTGCATCGCTACGGGCGAGACTCCCGGCAAAGGTTTGTTATCGGCATCCATAAAAGAAGCCATGTCGCCAATGACAAAAATCTCTGGGTTCTGCTCCAGCGAGCAAAATGGATTCACTAAGACTCGTTTAGCCCGATCTAGTGGTACGCCTAGTTTTTCGGAGAACGGATTGGCTTCTACGCCAGCAGCCCAAATAACCAGGTTAGATTCCAGTACTATATTATCGAGCAGATGTACACCTTGCTCATTGATATTTTGCACACGGGTGCTTGTCAAGACTTTTACCCCACGTCTTTCCAACTGCTTTTTGGTGTATTCTGAGAGCGTTGGCGAAAAGGTGCCCAGTACTCGGTCGCCAGCCTCGATCAGGGTGATTTGCGTCAGTTCGGGTTTAATGTAGCGGAAGTCGGCATTCACAATCTGGTGGGAAAGTTCAGCAATAGAACCAGCCAGCTCTACGCCTGTCGGGCCGCCCCCAATGATAATAAAGTTCAATAATTTAGCTGACAGCTCCGGGTGGGCTTCTGCTTTTTCAAAGGCCACCAATATTCGCCGGCGTATTTCAAGCGCATCTACAATGCTTTTGAGTCCAACGGTGTATTTTCTCCATTCATCACGGCCAAAATAACCCGTTCGGGCTCCCATAGCCAGAATGAGGTAATCATACGTCTGGGAAGTATCATCGAAATAAATACATTTTTTTTCCTTATCAATCTGGGTAACCTCCGCCATATACACCGTTACATTCCTCATATTGGAGGTGAGCGCACGGGCTGGAATAGCTATATCTGCCGGACTTAATACTGCCGTGGCTACTTGGTAAAGCAAGGGTTGAAACAGGTGGTGATTGGATTTGTCGATCCAGGTAATATTCACATTTTTACACTTAGCCAGAATTTTGACGGCTTCAAAGCCACCAAAGCCAGCCCCCACTATTACGACATTCTTTTTGTTATCCATGGGTTTTGATTGAGTATTTGTTTAATGAACGGGAAATAGGCCAAGCCAGTTTCATAGAAATCTAATATAATGACCTGTGTCAGCGGCCATAATCATCATAATATTCATCCGCGTATTGTTCATAGCGCTTAATCAGTGCGTCATTCTTTTGCTTTAGCCGCAGGCCCATCTACTTATTTTCCCGCTGAAAAGCTTCTATGTTCTGGCAAACCTTATCCATTAATAGGGTTCTGGCTTCTATACTTGCCCAGGCAATGTGGGGAAACAGTACAAGCTTATCAGGCTCCTGAATAGACAGCAAAGGGTTGGAGGGCAGGATGGGTTCCTGCTCAAAAACGTCCAACCCAGCGCCAGCAATCCGGTTTTCGTTGAGGGCTCTGGCCAAGTCTGCTTCCCGAATAATGCCACCCCGGCTCGTATTAATGAGCAAGGCCGTTGGTTTCAGGCGGCAGATTTTGTCATAGTCCAGCAAGCCGGCAGTCTTATCGCTGAGGGGTGCATGAATGGATACTATATCGGAGGTTGACAGTAGTTCATCCAGATCCAGCCTTTCGTAAGTCTGGTCGGTATTGTGGCCGGAAGCCGAATAATACACTACTTCCATTCCGAACGCTTTCGCAATAATTGCCACCTGCTTTCCAATATTCCCCAGGCCGATAATGCCCAGCCTTTTCCCCGGCAGTTGCCAAAAAGGTCTATCTAAGTGCGTAAATATGGGGCTTTGGGCATATCCTCCTGACTTGACGAAAGTATCGTAGTAACTGGGATGGTTGAGCAAAGTAAGTATCAAGGTAAAAGTTACTTGCGCCACGCTGTGGGTAGAGTAACCTATCACATTCTTCACGGCAATGCCTTTTTGCGCTGCGTAAGCCATATCTACATTGTTGGTGCCGGTAGCCGATATACAAATCAATCGAAGCTGGGGCGCTTTGTCCATTGCTTCCCGACTTATCACAACTTTGTTGGTAATAATGATTTCGGCCTCCCGTATCCGTTCCTCCAACTGATTGGGCGAGGTAGTATCAAAAGTCACCAGCTCGCCAAACCGCTTCAATTGCGCGAGGTTAGGAATATTCCCCATCGTTGATACATCCAGAAAAACAATTTTCATAATAAATTAGGTAGAGGATTTGTTAGAACAACTAAGGGCAAGAATACGTAAGCAAAAGAGAACCATTCATTCCTACAAAATGAAAGCTAAGAAAGAGCCTGATCGTCGAACATATAAGGATAAACATCCCGAAAAAGCCACGACTTACGATATTACTCAAGCTGAAACGAATACGCCACAGAAAGTAAGAGAAGGAGAAGAGGCGACCGCCGAGCTTATCAAAAAAGGCCCGACAGAACCTAAGGATGGTGCCAGCAAGCAGCCTGGCTGAATAGAAATGCTTACTTAACTTTCTATCTATGAAAGCGCTGGCCGATGAACTTCAGGCCTTCAGGTAAGCTGGTACGCCAGTAGGTCCAGTTATGTGCTCCATCGCGGACACGGAATTCGTGCGGGATATTCCGGTTGCGCAGGGTTACATGCATCATGGCGTTGCCATCGTATAGGAAGTCGTCATCGCCACAGTCCATAAACCATTGTATCTGTTTCAAACCATCTTCGGGTAGCGTTTTGGCCAGTTCCAGCGGACTGTTCTTATGCCAGCTATCGGTTAAACGAGCTTTGCCGGTCGCCTTAATGCCGAATAAATCAGTAAAGAAGGTGTTGTATTGCGCCTCGGGCATAGTAGCCATATTGTCTTCTGTGTAAATAGCGGAGCTGAAAGCAGCACACACACTAAACAATTCGGGATGATGCATGGCGTAAAGCAAAGCGCCGTGCCCACCCATCGAAAGCCCCGAAATAGCGCGGAACTCTCGCTTGTTACGGGTTCGGTAAGTCGCATCTACGTAAGGAATCAACTCTTTGATAAACATATCTTCGTATTTGTTTTTGCCCTGGTAATCATTTACATACCAGGTTACACCAGCATCAGGCATCACTATAATCATCGGAGGTATTTCGCCCGTGGCAATGCCTTTATCGGCTATCAGATTAGCCTCCCCAAACTGTACCCAACCCGTTTCGTCATCGGAGTAGCCGTGTAATAAATAAACGACTGGATACCGGCGCTGAGACGTTGCATAGTCGGCTGGTAAATAAACACAGTACTTTACCTCTTTCCCCAAAATCTGACTTTTCATTTGGAGGCTTTCTAGCAATTTACCCGTCTGAACAGATTGTGCCTGTGCGGTAGAGATAGTTAAACAAAAAATGGCAATCAATTGCAAAATGGGGTGTTTTTTCATAGAGAAGTAAACTGTTGAGTGGCTGTTTTCATGCATGCGATACCCTCAATGGCGTGTATGGACTTTACAAGCAAAAAAGTTTGCTCAGATGAAGATTCGTAAATCTATACTTTAATCGTACGTGAAAACTAGAGGATCTTTAATTTTTTTTATCGCCTGGAAGAAGGCATACCTATTCCTCACTTACCTGCCAACTATGAAGAGTGTGATAAGACGATCAACGGGAGTTGGACAGAGGCGTACAGAGTAAATATCCCAATAAGGTTTCTATTTCGGAATAAAGTCAAGCCCTGAGAATGCCTTGTGTGGATAGGGAATTAGAGAGGTGGTTTTGAAGATACAGGTCCCATCATTTCTGATGAAGCAGCGGAATGGCGCTGTATGGGTGAATGACAATGAGACTGCCAATTTATTGAATGAACTACTCTTTCAGGAATTAGATCCGATGTGGGAAAGGCTACGGGATGTTATGTAGCCGGTTTTTTGAGTACACTGTTGAAGGCAGAGGATTTAAGTAGATTATGCCGTTAGTGTTACAATCAGTCCAGTTTTGTTTGGCTAACATTTTCCGCTAGCCGTTTTTCCATTTCCGCCTGCGTGATGTTTTCAATGGGTTGTGCTATCCACCATTGATTGCCCTGTGGGTCTTTTACTCCCGCTTCACGAATACCATAAAATCGATTGCCCGGTTCCATCAAGGAGGTTGCACCGTTTTTTAAAGCCCTTTCATAAGTCTCATCTACGGTGTTATTGAAAACATAAGTCATACTTTGGGTAGGTGGGTAGTCTTTTCTGGATTTCCCCATCATTATCACCGTATCTACAATACGGACTTCGCCGTGCATAATGCTTCCATCAGGTTGTTTTAGCTGTTCAAGTATTTCAGCATTAAACACATTTTTAAGAAATTCCAGCTCCAGTTCAATGCTGTCAACCATTAAATAGGGACATACTGTGCTGTATCCTTGAGGTGCCGGACTTTGAGTAGCTATGTTTTCCATCTTAAGGTGTGTTATGATTTGTGTTCGCTAACAGTTTTCTTAAAAAAGGCTTTGTTTTTGGCATTTGAACCAATCCAGGAAATAGATGCATAGCGTTTTTAATCAGGCTGACAGAGGCTGTCCACCTCCCAAAATTCTAACCAGGGTAAGGGCTGTTTGTATTATCTGGCATTTAGCAGCCAATTTACTTCACAAAGCTATTAGCGCTTTTTTTCCACTACCTGCTTAAGTTTTAGCAAGCCAGTTTCATATTGCTCACCCAAAATTTTATTCATAAATAGCCCAAAGTACCGTTCTACTGGATAGCTCAGTTTACCTGTATTGGACCAAATTACTTTGGTTCCCTTGTCTGTAGGTTCAAACAACCACGAATCGTCTGCTTCCATTGCCTGAGGTTGCAGCATCGCTAATTTTGATTTGATGGATTGGTTGGGCGAAATCGCCTGAATGGTCAGACTACCCACGCCGATTTCCTTGCCTTCCCAGGCCCAATGAGAACCAACTGTTTTTGGGGTGCCGCTAATCGTATTGTGGGCGGTTGGTTCCATCTCAGTCCAGGGATTCCAGGCAAGCCAATGATTAAAATCAGCTACCTCTTCAAATACTGCAGGTGTTGGCTTATTAATCTCGATCGTGCGCTCAACGTGGTATTGAGAGGGTAGAAAAATAGCTATTAGTAGCAATAAAGCCAGCAAACTGGCTATGGAGAGAAAAATAGTTTTAAAAATTCTCATAGCTGATTTTAGGAAACAGAGAATTAACAGAGAGTAAAGCAAAGCAGATAATCTTCATCTGCTTATAATTCCGTCAATGAGTTATATAGGCTTGTATATAAGAATCGTAAAAAAGGCGCTATGATGTGCTATGGCTTGGAACGAAAATTTACGCTACATTTTGTAGGCACTTGCTCATATGCAGTTCGTTGATCCGATGCTGGAATACTTCACTAAGTGTACCCATGCTACATACCTCTGACCGGCGTAAACGGTTATTCGCAAACTCGTTCGGATGATTATCTACATTGATCACAACCAGTTCGATATATTCTTCGATCAAGCGTTTTCTTTCGGCTAATTCTTCCAGTGTTAGGCTCATAAATTCATCCATTTTAGTGTCCAAACTTATTTGAATCGTTTTCATAGGGATAGAAAAAGTTGTATTAGGAATAAGTTATAATTGAATTGCAAACCAAGTATTACATTTAATTATCTTGAATCAAAGGTATGCAAAATAAGTAACACAATGCAAATTTAAAGATACATTTTTTGTAAAAAGTTCATATTTTTTACTTTTCACCCATATGTGTGAATAAAGGATACAAATGACCCATAAATCTTCATAAATCTTTAGAAACGATGACTAAGGGCTTTATATAAAAAGGGCTGTCTACCAGCAGAGATGAGCTATTGGCCATGTAGCTGTTGGTGGAGTGTGGTTCTAATGGTACTTGAAGGATAATGGCACGATTTTGAAGGACGTTATTTCTGCCTGCTGCAAACTTATTCGCTCTTTTATTGAAAACCAGCAGGAGGAATTGTACGTTTGTTGTGTACAGAGTTATTGTTTTACCAGTCATTTTTTCAACATCTACTTACTTTATCACGCATGAAAGCATCCGTTTGTACTGTAGCTGCCCTTTCGGTAGTTGCGTTATCGTTATTTTCCTTTCGGCTTATTTCTCCAGAACAACAAGACCCAGCTCTGAAAAAAAGTATTGATGCGGGGTCGAAGGTTTATTCTACCTATTGTGCTATGTGCCACCAGGCTTCCGGGCTGGGTATTCCGGGCGTATATCCGCCATTAGCCAAATCTGACTACTTAATGGCCGATACCAAACGAGCAGCCGATCACATTAAAAATGGCAAGCAGGGTGAAATTACGGTTAATGATAAGAAATTTAACCAGGTAATGCCGCCTCAGTCGATCAATGACCAGCAAGTGACTGACGTATTGAATTACGTGCGGAATAGCTGGGGAAATAAAGGAAAAAAAGTGACTTTAGCCGAAGTAAAAGCAGTGAAAAAGAAATAAAGTATTCATTAACAATGCATAAGCAACCCCTCGCCGGAAAGACATCGGTGAGGGGTTGTTGCTTGTAAGGGCTTGGCACGATTTTTTTATAGACAGTTAATCAGGAACGAATGTTCTCCTTTAACTAAATCTGCTTAGCTATGAAAAAAAGTAATGTTGTTTGTATCCTCCTTTTCGTTTTGTTAACCACCAGTAGCGCTATGGCGCAGCAAGTGCGTTTCGGTATCCGGGCTGGTTTGAACGTAGCCGATTGGCAGGGCGATGCGGCCCAAAGTGTCAATAATTTGCTAGATCTAACCAACGGTTATGCCAGCAAACAAGCCCGGCAAGGCTTTCACGCGGGTGTCTATGCCAGCATTCCGCTGACTGCTCACTTCACGCTAGAGCCGGGCGTGCAATACTCACAGAAGGGCACGCGGCTGTTGGGAAATTTCACTAGTGAAGCACTAGATCTACTCAATGTCAAAGCTACCGTAACCAATCAGGCCAGTTACCTTGATGTGCCAGTGATGGCGAAGTTTTACTTGGCAAAAGGCTTGCACTTCTATGGTGGCCCGCAAGTTTCTTTTCTCTTGTCTAATCAAGTGAATACAAAGGCATCCGTATTGGGCTTTTCCCTCCTAAACCGCAATTTTGATGTCACTGACAATTTCCGACGGGTGGATTTAGCGTTGGTAGGCGGAGTTGGTTATAGATTCGATAATGGCTTCAATCTGAATGTAGGCTACGATTATGGACTAAATACGCTGGATCAACGAGGCAATATCAATACGTATAACCGCGTGATAAAAGCTTCGGTTGGATTTGAGTTTTAAAGCAATGAATAGGGTAATCAATAAAAAACGCGACAATGTTGATTGCCGCGTTTTTTATTGAAATATTTTATGGTGTCTTACCTGCTCATCAACCACGCTTTAAATTCCGGGAAGCGGTTCGTCATTGAAGTAGCTGCTTTCTTTTTATCGAGCAATTCAGCCAGTCGGGTAGGTAAAGGCACTTTGGCTCCAATGGCTTCCTCTACCGTGGGCAGGAACTTGGCCGGATGTGCCGTTGCCAGAAATATGCCGGTAAAGTCGTCTGATCCTTGGCTGGTTCTGTATTCTTTTAGACCTAAGTAAGCCACTGCCGTATGTGGACACATGACGTAGCCGGTTTGCTGGTACACTTTCTGAATGGCTGCCCTGGTTTGTTCGTCGTCATAATAAGCGCCCGTTACTTTCTCCTGCAGGCGCTCCAATTGGCTGCCAAAGAGGGCTTGCATACGAGCAAAATTGCTAGGGTTGCCTACGTCCATCGCATTAGAAATAGTTTCTACCGATGGCTTTGGTGAGTAATTTCCAGTCTTCAGATAATCAGGAACAATGTGGTTAAGGTTGGTGGCCGCAATGAACTGATGAACGGGTAAGCCCATCTTTTGAGCAATCAGACCTGCACTCAGGTTGCCGAAATTGCCACTCGGTACGGAAAATACGACTGGTTTGCCAAACTTCTGCGCTTGCGCATACGCGTAGAAATAATAGAAAGTCTGCGGAATCAGTCGGGCAATATTGATAGAATTGGCCGAAGAAAGGTTGTATTTCTGGTTAAGTTCTTCATCCAGAAAAGCCTGTTTCACCAAATGCTGGCAATCGTCGAAGGTACCGTTTACTTCCAGTGCGGTTACATTGTCGCCCAAGGTCGTTAACTGCTTCTCTTGAATATCACTCACCTTTTTGCTGGGGTACAAAATCGTAACTTTTACGCCTGGTGTGCGATGAAACCCTTGTGCTACGGCACCGCCTGTATCGCCGGAAGTAGCTACCAGAATATGGATTTCCTTCTTGGATTGTTGCAGGAAATACGACATCAAGCCCGCCATAAATCGTCCGCCAAAGTCTTTGAAGGCCATCGAAGGTCCGTGGAAAAGCTCCAGGACGAACGTGTCTTGCTCTATGGACACCAAAGGGGCATCGAAGTCAATCGCCTTGTAAACGATTTTGCGTACCTCGCTTTCGGGAATGGCATCGCCCAGTAGGGTAGTGGCTACTACGCTGGCTAGTTCTGGAAAGCTAAGCGACTGTATATTTTGGAAAAATGATTCTGGTAAAGTGGCAATCTTTTCGGGCAGGTAAAGGCCGTTGTCGGGTGGTAGACCCCTGAAAATAGCTTCTTCGAGCGAAACAGAGGGACTTTGGTGGTTGGTACTATACAGTTGCACAGCAGTAATATTAATGGATTATAGAGTAAACAGGCCGAAAATTACGAATAAACTGGCGAAGCAGTGACGACTCGGGCTGGGAAATTAATGGCAGTAACTTTTACGTTTTTGTAATCGGCTGCGGTGCCTGCTTCTTCCGATACGCTATCCAAAGTAGCAGAAAACCAAACAATATCGCCGGAATACTTAGGATTTGACCCATATTGAGCGTGAGCTTATCTTCAAACGTCTCCTGATTTTCTTTTAAAAATTCATCCAGAAATCTCAATGTGAATAGCATAACCATAAACAATCCACTTAGCAAGCCTTCCCGCGTTTGCCCTTTCTTTTGTTTCCATAACCAGAATAAAAAGGCCAAGAGAAAGATGCAGTAGATCGCCTCGTATAACTGAGCCGGATGGCGGGGAACGTCGTCTACTTGCTTAAAAACAAATGCCCATGGTACCGTTGTCGCGGTACCAATAATTTCGGAATTCATCAGGTTTCCCAACCGGATGCAGCAGCCTGTAAGTGCCACTACAATCACCATTCGGTCAATAATCCACAGATAGCTCTGGTCTTTTTTGGTGCGTGCGTACAGGAATAACGCCACAAATATGCCAATGGCGGCACCATGGCTCGCTAGGCCAGCATAGGGTGGTATAATTAAATCTTTTGCCCAACTTAAAGGAGACTCCATTAAAGACTCCCACTCATAAAAGAGAAAGTGCCCTAACCTTGCCCCAATAACTGTAGCCGATACCATATAAATAGTAAGCGTATCTACATCACTCTCCGGTTTGCCTTCCTTTTTGAAAATATAGGAAAGCACCCGATGGGAAATTAAAAAGCCAAGGGCAAACATTAACCCATACCAACGGATAGAAATAGAACCGATGGAGAAGATTACAGGATCAATATCCCAAATAATGTAGTTTAGCATGAGTTGATAAGCTAATGTGCTGATTAGTTAATCGGTTTGCCGGGGGAGGCCGCCCGCAGGCGATGCTGAGGCAAGTGGCAGCGACAGTAATGCGGTGAAAAAACAGCTAAATACTAATGGCTGATAACTAATTTACCCGACTACGATGGGGCCCACCCGATTTATTCCTGATACATATATCTCGCTCTCTATTCGGATAGCCGCAAATTTCGCCTGCATTGCGTGTCCTACTCGTTGGGCCGTTTCTGCATCCTTGCAAAGAGCAAACATGGAAGGGCCGGAGCCAGAAATGCTGCAACCCAAAGCGCCTGCTTCTAGTGCGGCTTTTTTCACATCCCAGAACCCTGGAATAAGAATGGCACGAACGGGCTCAATAATGACATCTACCAAAGACCGGCCAATCAGCGCATAGTCAGACTGCATAAGTCCGGCGATTAAGCCTGCCACGTTGCCCATCTGAATGATGGTATCTTTCAAGGGTATTTGCTTCTTTAGAATATGGCGGGCATCCTTGGTATTGACTTCAATTTGCGGATGTACCAACGTGCAATACAAATCGCTGGGCGTGGGAATACGAATGATATCCAGTGGTTCATAACTGCGGATCACAATAAAACCACCCATCAGCGAAGGTGCTACGTTATCAGCATGCGCAGAGCCGCAAGCCAGGCGCTCGCCTTCCATGGCGAAAGGCAGCAAATCGGCTTGAGCCATAGGTGAGCCCATCAATTCGTTGATAGCATATACACCAGCCACCGAACTGGCTGCACTAGAGCCTAGCCCGCTGCCCAGAGGCATTTTCTTATGCAATGTCACTTCAATTCCTTGGTCAGAACCAATGTGCTGGAGATACGCGGCAATGGCTACACCCGCGGTATTTTTCTCAAATTGCCGGGGCAAGCGGCCTTCATCTCCAGTAATTTCCAGGATTTCTACTCCTGGTTTTGCCCTTTTTCGGAGCACTACTTCATCGCCCGGATTATCTACGGCAAAACCGAAGATGTCGAAGCCGCAGGCCACATTGGCCACGGTAGCGGAAGCAAAAATGCGTATAGAATCAGACATTGGTAATTAACAATTAACAGCTAACAATTAACAATTATCGCGGTCGGTTCACCGAGGACGGTTCTCCACCTGTAATGGAACGCAATTAACGATACTAGCGACTCACTTCTGCCTTTAGCAAACCGGCTCTTTTTAGCAGGGCTTTGGGTGAAGGTTCCTGTCCTCGGAAGCGTTTGTAAAGCACCATCGGGTTTTCGCTACCACCTTTGGAAAGAACATTATTTTTGAATGAATCGGCTACTTCCTTATTGAAAATGCCTTTTTCCTGGAAATACTCAAAAGCATCAGCATCCAGCACTTCGGCCCATTTGTAGCTGTAATAGCCAGCCGAATAGCCGCCCGCGAAAATGTGCGAAAAAGAGCAACTACTATTGGTGCCTGCCACGGGTGGATATAAGTTGGTAGCAGCAATGATTTTTTGCTCAAAACTATCCACGGCCTCGTCGGTGGGTTCTTGGCTGTGCCAAGCCATATCCAATAGTCCGAAACTTATTTGACGCAAGGTCGTTACGCCTTCCATAAAGCTAGAACTGGCTTTTATCTTTTCGATCAACGTTTGTGGAATAGGCTCGTTGGTTTCGTAGTGACGGGCAAACAAATCCAGCGCTTCTTTTTCATAGCACCAGTTTTCCATCACTTGCGAAGGCAATTCCACAAAATCCCAATATACGCTTGTGCCCGAAACACCCTGGTATTTCACGTCGGAAAGAATGCCGTGCAGCGAATGCCCGAACTCGTGGAAAAGTGTCGTTACTTCATTGAAAGTCAGCAGAGAAGGCTTGGTCGCCGTAGGCTTCGTGAAATTACATACGATGGCTACATGTGGACGTATGTTTTCTCCGTTCTGTACTTTTTGATTGCGGTAACTGGTCATCCAGGCACCTGCCCGTTTGGCTGCCCTGGGGAAGAAGTCAGCGTAGAAAATAGCAACCAATTGGCCTTCCTGGTCTGCTACCTCGTAGGTCGTTACTTCAGGATGGTAAACCGGAATTGTTTTGTTTTCTTTAAAAGTCAATCCGAACAGCTGATTGGCTACCTGAAAAGCGCCATCAATGACGTTTTCCAGCTTAAAATAAGGCTTCAGTTGTTCGTCATCAATCGAATACTTTTCTTTCTTGAGCTTTTCGGAGTAAAAACCGTAATCCCAGCGCTGCAACTGGTCTTCTACAAAGCCTTGTTGCTTGGCGTATTCGGTGAGTTCCTGCATTTGCTGTTCAGCTACTGGTTTGGCATAGTCCAGCATTTCATTCAGAAAATTATTTACTTTTTCCGACGAGCCAGCCATCCTTTCTTCCAGCACAAAATCGGCATGGGTTTGATAGCCTAGTAGTTTGGCTCGTTCGTAGCGCAACTGCACAATCTGTTTGATGACAGACCGGTTGTCGTTGGCATTGTCTTTGAAAGCGCGGCTGTTGAAAGCCATAAATAGCTGATGGCGCAGCTCCCTATTTTCGCTGTAGGTGAGGAAAGGCTGAATGCTAGGGGCTTGCAAGGTAAAAACCCAGCCGCTTTTTTCTTTTTCTTTCGCTGTTTCCTTCGCCGCTTCTCTCACAAATTCGGGCAATCCGGCCAGGTCTTTTTCATCCGTAACCTCCAACAGAAAGTCGTTGGTTTCGTTCAGGACATGTTCGCTGAACTGAGGCCCTAGTTCGGACAGTTGTGCATCGATGGCACGGAGCTTTTCTTTGTCGGCCTCGTTTAAGTTTGCGCCATTGCGAGCAAAACCTTTGTAGGTTTTTTCCAGCAAGGTTAGGCTTTCAGCGTCTAATCCTAAGCCATTGCGCTGGTTGTACACATGTTTTATGCGGGCAAACAGCTTGGCATTGAGTGCAATATCATTGCCATATTCAGCCAGTAAAGGTGACGCTTCCTGCACAATTTTTTGTAGTTCAGGATTGGTGGCCGCACTGTATTGATTAAAGAGCACATGCGAAACCTTATCTGCCAGGCTTCCCGCATTGTCGAGCGCCACAATCGTATTTTCGAAAGTGGGTTCGGCAGCATTTTCAGCGATGGCATGTACTTCTGCTTTGCCAACAGTAATTGCTTCTTTGAGCGCAGGCAGATAGTGCTCGTCGTTAATCAGGTCAAAAGGAACCGTTCCAAAAGGCGTTTGGTACGGTTGAAGTAGCGGATTAGATGAAGTAGACATAGCAATGACGGATTTATCTAAATAACTTCTTAATCAATCTAAGTAGGTATCAGTAATTAGTTGTTAGCAATTAGGTGCTTTGTAATAGATTGATAAAAAGGCTAATAACTAATAACTAACAGCTAATTACTAAAACCTAATCTACGCAAAGTAGGTGCTGATGCTAATCAGATCGGCAAATACGCCAGTGGCCGTAACTTCTGCGCCTGCACCTGGCCCTTTGATAACCAATGGCCGTTCTTTATAACGCTCGGTAGTAAACGAAATGATGTTATCGCTACCGGAGAGGGAATAGAACGGATGCTGGCTATCGACTGATTGCAGTTGAACCACTGCCTTGCCGTCTTCCAGCGAAGCAATGCACCGCAAAACCTTTCCTTCGGCTTCAGCCTTACTTACCATAGCTTCAAATACGGCATCCGACTTTTCCAGTTCAGTGAAGAAGTCAGGTATAGTAGGGGCATTCTGGCAATTGTCTGGCAATATCTGCTGTACTTGTACATCTGCCATTTCTAAAGCCAGACCCACTTCTCTGGACAGAATCAGGATTTTCCGGGCTACGTCGGTGCCACTTAGGTCGTCGCGTGGGTCAGGTTCGGTATACCCTTTTTCCTTGGCCATTTTCACTACATCAACAAAGCGGGTTCCTTTCTTAAAGGTATTAAAGATGAAGGACAAAGTACCAGACAAAATCGCTTCAATGCGGATAAAACGGTCGCCACTGTGAATCAAGCCCTGCATGGTATTGATTACCGGAAGGCCCGCGCCTACGTTGGTTTCGTACAGGAACTTTACGCCGTGCTTGATGGCCGCCTTCTGTAGCTTTTGGTATTCCACATAACTAGATGAATTGGCAATTTTATTGGGTGTTACAATGGATACTGCGGCATTTAAAACGGCTTCGTAATGATGCGGCACTTCCTTGCTCGACGTAGAATCTACAAATACACTGTTGGGCAAGTTATGGGCTTTCATCTGCTCGATGAATCCGTGCAAACTGCTCTTTTGTTCAGCGCCTTGTAAAAGATCCTTCCAGCTAGTCAAATCCAGGCCGTTAGGATCGAATAACATTCGGCGGCTATTAGCCAAAGCGATCACATTGATTTTCAATGCTTTCTCTTGCTGCAAATAGTGTCGTTGCGAATGAATTTGCTGAATTAGCGTACTGCCAATTAGGCCTGTGCCAACGATGAAAAGGTTGAGGGTGCGTACATTGGAAAGGAAAAAGGCTTCGTGTACGGCACGTAATGCTTTGGATAAATCACCTTTGCCAATAACAACCGAAATATTTAATTCAGATGACCCCTGAGCCGTAGCGACTACATTGATCCCGTTCTTGCCCAGCGATGAGAACAGCTTTCCGGCGATTCCCGCTGTATGTTTCATGTTCTCACCAACAATGGCCAGAATCGATAAGCCTTCCGTAATAATCACGTTATCGATATGCCGAGCCAGAATTTCGCTCTGAAATTCATTTTCGACCAAGGTTCTCACTTGATCGGAATAGATCGGGTCAATGGCAAAGCAAATAGAATGCTCAGAAGAGGCTTGCGAAATCAGGATAACGCTGATATGATTGCTGGCCAGCACTGAAAACAGCCTTGCCGATACACCTGCTACCCCAATCATGCCACTGCCTTGTACGTTTACCAAGGCAATCTCTTCGATAGAGGAAATCCCCGTAATGCTAAATCCGTTGCGCTGCGCCTTCTGGCTAATCAATGTGCCTTCAAACGATGGGTCGAAGCTGTTAAGAATCCGAATCGGAATGCGGGTACTGAACGCTGGCTGTAAGCTGGGCGGATAAATTACCTTAGCACCGAAGTGCGACAACTCCATTGCCTCTATGTAAGAGATCGTTGGCAAGGTAAATGCTTGTGGCACTTTCCGTGGGTCGGCAGTCATAATGCCGTTCACATCAGTCCAGATTTCAATTTCCTCTACATTGAGTGCAGCTCCGAAAATAGAGCCAGTATAGTCAGAACCGCCCCGGCCTAGGGTGGTAGTTTCGCCTTTTTCAGTAGAGGCAATGAAGCCAGTAATGAGGG